>DATLPF010000171.1:0-38091 GCA_035535875.1 Propionibacteriaceae bacterium | reverse complement strand
CGGCCCTGGCCGGACCAATGGCAACGTCGTCGGCTATCCGGTCTTCCCGGTGTACGCCGCCAAGGCCGGCGGGTTCTTCCTGATCGTCTTCGGTGTCCTGACACTGATGGGCGCAACGATGCAGATCAACCCGGTCTGGGTTTTCGGGCCCTACAACCCGGCCGAGGTGACTGCGGGCTCACAGCCTGACTGGTACATGGGCTTTGTCGAGGGCGGCATTCGTCTCATGCCGAACTGGGAATGGCACATCGGATCGACGACCTGGTCGTGGAACGTGGCAATACCCGGTCTCGGGCTGATGGGGCTGTTCTTCGGCTTGATGGCTATCTACCCGTTCATTGAGGCCTGGGTCACCGGCGACAAGTCCGAGCATCACGTCCTCGACCGCCCCCGCAACAACCCGACACGCACCGCGTTCGGAGTAGCAGCAATGACCGGCTACGCGATGCTGTGGATCGGGGGTGGCAACGACCTGGTCGCCACACAGTTCGACGTGTCACTGAACGCGGTGACCTACTTCCTGCGGGTAGCCGTGTTCGTGGCACCGGTGCTCGCATTCCTGATCACGAAGCGGATTTGCATCGGATTGCAGCGCTCCGATCGCGACCGGATGCTCCACGGCGCTGAGTCCGGTGTCATCGATCGCGCTCCTTCAGGAAAGTACTCGGAGCGGCACCGGCCGATCAGTGAGGGCGAAGCGTTCGCACTGACGGAGCACGAGGACATTCCCGCTCTGCTGCCGGCACCTGACACCGACGGATTCTCGGAGAAGGAAATCAAGCGCGAACAGCTCCGCCGTAAAGCAACCCGTTTCTACTTCATGGACACCCTGCGTCGGCCCACCCGGGCAGAGATCGAAGAGGCTGAACATCATCATCTGCACCCGATGATCGTCGGCGATGGTGAGCATCACGCCATCGAAGCCGAGGAAGAGCACCACCTGGCGAAGTAGCCAGACCCTTCCGCTGCGCTCGCGTTTCTTGTCTGATCCGCGGGCGCTGTCGGTGTTTGCGCGGTGTTGAATTGCTCGCTCCGCTCGCTGCGGATCCCACTCTCTGACCCAGCCGCTCCTTTCTCAGGAACCGATGTGTACGTTGGTTCGTGTCTGTCTGCACACTCTGCAACCTATGCAGAGCGCAATGAAGCTGTGCAGACCTACGGCGGCTGGCGCCCCGCGTTACCGTCCAATGGGGGAGGATTGTGGCATTGATCACTCTTCGTAGAACCTGGCAATGATCCGGAGCTAGCAGGCGTTGACGCGTCTGGACGAGACCGCCTGGCGGTCATGCCGCCCGAGTTGACGCGATGAGGACATGAGTAACAACCAAAAGCTGACGAACCGTACGGCCGAGTCTGGGACCAGGAGCCAAGCAGGCGACAAGAAGGCCAAGGGCAACAAGTTCGATCTTTCCGCTACCCAGGTCGTCGGCGGCGCACTTGCCGCCATGACGGCTGCCGCGTTGGGTTCTCAGCTGAGTGTGGCTGGCACGGTGATCGGCGCGGCTCTCGCCAGCATCATCGCGGCTGTCGCTGGCTCGCTGTATACGGCTTCCATCCGCCGTACGCATGACAAGGTGAAGACCGTCTTCTGGACCGGGCAGCCGAATGAGGTCGAAGACCCCACCGTGATGGAGATTCTGCCGGACAGCACAGGTCATGTTGCGGGCCAGCGCAGCCACCTTGTGGCACCGGAACCCAATGGCGATCCATCGCCGCCCCCACGTCGCCCGAAGCTGAGTTGGAAGCGTGTCGCGGTCGCGGCCCTGGCCGCATTTGGTATCGCGGCCGTCGCGTTGACCACCTTCGAGCTGGTCACTGGTCACGCCCTCTCAGGAGGTCAGGGCACCACGATCCAGCAGGTGAGCGAGGGCAAGCCCGCGAAGGAGTCGGACACCAAGAAGAAGGCACCGTCAAAGGAGCCGACGAACAAGGCGACAACCACCAAGAGTGAAACACCCACCACCGAACCCAGCGAAGCTGCCAGTTCCGAGCCCACAGAGACGGAAACGACGACAGAACCGACACCCGAGGCCCAAGCCACCACGGCACCGGAAACGACTCCCAGCAGCAGTCGTTAGCGGCAGGATTTCGCGAGCGGCGAATAGGCAAACTGTGGCGCGGCGGTGAGAATGTGCACGTGCGATTTCTCAAGAACCTGCCGCCGTACGACCTGGCCTACTCCGATGTCTTCATGGTGCCGCGACGCTCAGCAATCGCCTCGCGGCTTGACGTGGACCTGCGGAGCACAGACGGAATCGGTACCACACTGCCCATGGTCGTAGCGAACATGACCGCGATTTCCGGTCGGCGCATGGCTGAGACAGTGGCGCGCCGCGGGGGGTTCGCGATCGTGCCCCAGGACATTCCGACCGATGTCGTCGCCGAGGTGATCGGCAAGGTCAAGCGATCGCATCCGGTCTATGACACCGCGGTCTCGGTGAAGCCGCACACGACCGTAGGCGAGGCGCTCTCCCTGATCCCCAAGCGGGCGCATGGTCTCGCTGTGGTCGTGGAAGATGGTCAGCCGCTCGGCACGGTTAGCGAGATCGAGGCTGCCGGCGTCGATCGATTCGCCCAGGTGCACCAGGTGATGTCCGGCGATCTGTTGACGATCACTCCGGATTCTCCGCCGACTGAGATTTTCGACGAGCTGACTCACCGGCACCTCGAGGTGGCGCTTGTTGTGGAGAACGGGCAGCTGCTCGGCGTCATGACGCGGAAGCACGCGCTGCGCTCTACGCTGTACAGCCCGGCTCTGGATCCAGATGGGCGGCTGATGATCGGCGCGGCGGTCGGGATCAATGGCGATGTCGCTATTCGGGCCGAGGCGTTGCTCGACGCTGGGATCGACGTGCTGGTCATTGACACTGCACACGGTCACCAGGAGCGGATGCTGGAGTCTCTGAAGGCGGTACGTGAGGTGCGGGACCGATTGGCGGACACCGGAGGACGCCGAGTCCCGCTGGTCGCCGGCAATGTGGTTTCAGCTGACGGAGTCAATGACCTGGCAGGCGCCGGCGCGGATGTCATCAAGGTGGGAGTCGGTCCGGGCGCGATGTGCACCACTCGGATGATGACAGGCGTCGGGCGGCCGCAGTTCAGCGCTGTCCTGGAGTGCGCCGATGCGGCGCGTGCAGCAGGGCGATCAATCTGGGCTGACGGCGGCGTACGCCACCCGCGTGATGTCGCGCTTGCACTCGCGGCGGGGGCCAGCAGCGTGATGATCGGCTCGTGGTTCGCCGGGACGTATGAGAGTACCGGCAATCTGATGACCGACGCGGAAGGTCGGATGTACAAGGAGTCGTACGGGATGGCCTCGGCGCGTGCGGTGAAGATGCGCACCAAGGACTCCTCAGGCTTTGATCGGGCGCGTGCGGCATTGTTCGAGGAAGGCATCTCGACGGGGCGTATGTATCTGGATCCGGAGCGTCCGAGCGTGGAGGATCTGATTGATTCCATCGTGGCCGGCCTGCGCAGCAGCTGCTCCTACGCCGGGGCGTCCAACCTCGAGGAGTTCCACGACCTGGCGGTGGTCGGCGTGCAGTCAAACTCCGGCTACGAGGAGGGGCGTCCGCTCCACATCAACTGGTAGGCGTGGTGCCGCGCATCACCGCACCTCCTAGCGGTCGTCGCCTCAGGCAGTGGCGAAGCGATTGGCCGATCGCGCCCGGGCCTTGGCTGCCTCCAGGTCGCGGTTCTTAGGCGGCGCCGTTGAGACAAGGTCCTCCAACAAGTGCTGGGTGGCGTGCGCGATTTCACTGACAGCCCGATTGAATGCAGCCTCGTTCGCCTTTGACGGCTTCGATGTCCCCGCTATCTTCCGCACGTACTGCAAGGCCGCATCATGCACCTCAGCCCTAGTCGCCGGCGGCTCAAAGTTATGCAAAGGGTGGATATTCCGACACATCCCTTTATTGTGCTCCGCTCGCGCACGTCGCGCCGGAGAGCTGCCGTCGTCGTCGCTCTTCGCGAACGAAAAGCGTGTTCGCTCATCACTCCTCCGAACGCCAGCGGCGCGACTCCGACGCTCGCGGAGCAGATACGCCTTTCTCAGCCATGGTCCTTCGCGCCGCGCAGCGGCGCGCCCCAGCCGCGCGGAAATAGAGGCGGCGACCCGATGCGAGGTGTTCGGTATGGCTGACGGGGACGGCGTCAGAGGCTAAGAACGCTTGAAACGGTAGCACTGCAAAACCGCAGGACACCGCGGACTGAGCCCACATCCTCTGGCGTCGGCCCCGTCAGCCATACCGAACGCCGGAGCCGAGAAGGTCGCCGACTCAGTGCGCGTGATCTCCGCGGTAGAACTCGTAGATCAGCCCTGTCAACGTGATGAAGCCGAACCCGAAGCCAATGATCATGAGCCACCATCCAAAGACCGGAGCCAGGACAACGGGCACGAACGTGAGTGAGAGAAACAGCGGCCACTTGCTCTGTGGTGGGAAGAAGCCCAACTCTCCTGCACCTTCGGCGATCTCCCCGGTTTTCCTGTCCTCAGGCCTCGGCTCCATCCGGTTTGCAACGAGCAAAAGATAAACCCAGATCATCAGCACCAAGAGGGTTGACATGATCAACGCGACGGTTCCGGTGATCTCAGGCACTCCGTTGGCGTCCGCTGTGATGAACCAGTAAATCGGCGTCACAATGATAAAGAAGATGGTCAGGGAGCCGAAGACCCAGGCTTCGACCTTCACCTCTGATCCTCCTCAGCCTCGGGTGAGCGGCCGTGGTGCTCATGATCCCACTGCGCGGCTAGGTCGCTGGTATCACCAGCTACCCGGTGCTTGAGTTCCGCGAGGCGACCGGTGTCATCGGGCGCATCTGCGGCTGTCTCGTCAAACTCCTCGTCATCGAGGCCGTACTCCATGAGCGCAACCTCGGGGTGGTGCAGGTCAAAAGCCGGTGACTCCGAGCGCACCTTCGGCAGCTGAGTGAAGTTGTGGCGCGGCGGCGGGCAGGTCGTCGCCCACTCCATGGAACGGCCCCAACCCCACGGATCGTCGCTGGTCACCTTCGGGTTGTTCCGGCTCTTCCAGACGTTCCAGAAGAAGACCAGCGTTGAGGCTCCGAGCAGGAACGCGCCTGCCGAGGAGATTTGGTTCCCGAGAGTGAAACCGTCGCTCGGCAGGTAGTCCGCATAGCGGCGCGGCATTCCCTCAACGCCGAGCCAGTGCTGGATCAGGAACGTGGCGTGGAAGCCGATGAAGAGCAGCCAGAAGTGAATCTTGCCCAGGGTCTCATCCAGCATCCGGCCAGTCAGCTTTGGCCACCAGAAGTAGTAGCCAGCAAACATCGCGAAGACCACGGTGCCGAACACGACGTAGTGGAAGTGCGCGACCACGAAGTAGGTGTCAGAAACCGCGAAGTCCAGCGGCGGGCTGGCCAAGATAATGCCGGTCAGGCCACCGAACAAGAAGGTCGTGAGGAAGCCGACGGCCCAGAGCATGGGCGTTCTCATGGCGATATTGCCACCCCACATCGTGCCGACCCAGTTGAAGAACTTCACGCCCGTCGGCACGGCAATCAGGAAGGTCATGAAGGAGAAGAACGGTAGGTTGACCGCCCCGGTGACGAACATGTGGTGCGCCCACACCGCTACCGAGAGAGCCCCGATCAGCATGGTGGCCAGGACAAGGCCTACATAACCGAAGATCGGCTTTCGGCTGAACACCGGCAAGACCTCGGTGATGATGCCGAAGAACGGCAAGGCGATGATGTAGACCTCGGGATGCCCGAAGAACCAGAACAGGTGCTGCCACAGGATCGGCCCGCCGTTCTCCGGTGCGAAGACATGAGCTCCGAGGACCCGATCGGCCTCCAGCACCAAGAGGGCTACAGCGAGAATCGGGAAGGCGACCAACACCAGGAACGATGTCACCAAGATGTTCCAGGTGAAGATCGGCATCCGGAACATGGTCATGCCAGGCGCCCGCATGCACAAGATCGTGGTGGTGAAGTTAACCGCGCCAAGGATGGTGCCAAGACCCGCCATATAGAGGCCCATGATCCACAGGTCGCCGCCAACACCCGGTGTATTGACGGCGTCGTTCAGCGGCGCGTACGCGAACCAGCCGAAGCTCGCGGCGCCCGACGGCGACAGGAAGCCGGCGGAGGCGATCAATCCGCCGAACAGGTAGAACCAGTAGGCGATCATGTTGAGCCGCGGGAATGCCACGTCGGGCGCACCGATCTGTAGCGGCATGATCGCGTTGGCGAAGCCGGCAAAGAGCGGAGTCGCGAACAGCAGCAGCATGATCGTGCCATGCATGGTGAAGAACTGGTTGTAGCTCTCGTACGAGAGGAACTGCATGCCAGGCCAGGCGAGCTCGGCCCGTATCGCCATGGCCAAAATGCCACCGAACAGGAAGAAGATCATCGACGTGACGAAGTAGAGATTGCCGATCACCTTGTGGTCTGTGGTGACCATCCACTTCCACGCGATCGTGCCAAGCTGCCGTTTAGGCGTCGCAATCTCGACGGCGGTGGCCGTACGCTGCAGCGTCGTCATCGCGTACCCTCCTCAGAACTTCTCGCGGGGGCGTTGGCCTTGGCCGGACCCTTGGCTTCGCCGATCTGTCCCTTGGCCACCAGCGACTTCAGGTAAGTGTTGTATTCATTCTCGCTCACGACGTGCACATTGAAGAGCATCGCCGAGTGATAGGTGCCGCACAGTTCGGCGCACTTCCCGGCGAACACACCCTCGGCTGTCGGCTTCATCTGAAGAGTGTTATGGCGACCCGGAATGACGTCCAACTTCTCGTAGAACGAAGGAACCCAGAAAGAGTGGATCACATCAGGGGAGGAGAGGTTGAACTGAATCAACTTGCCGGCCGGGAGGTAGAGATCGGGGGTCTTGTTGATCGTGCCGGCTTCCCAGACGTCTTGGCCGACAGCTGGGTTGTCAGCCGCTTTGTAATTGAAGGTCCACGACCACTTCTGGCCTACGACATCGATGGTGACCTCAGGGTTCTGTGCCTTCGCCGTAACCGCATTCTGTGCCAAGACTGTGTAGTAGAAGAGCACGGCGATGATGATGAACGGCGCGATCGTGTAGAAGATCTCCATCGGCAGGTTGTAACGATTCTGCCGTGGCATCTTGGCGTGCCTGGTCTTATAGCGGTTCGCGGCCCACAAGATGAGCCCCCACATGATGAACCCCACAGCGAATGCGGCGATCCAGGTGCCGATCCAGAGATTGAGAATGAACGGAGACCGGTCGCTGGCCGGCGGCGGGAAGCCCAACCGCTTGATCTGAGCGACTGTCTCAGCCGAGCAGCCGGTCAGGAAGAGCACTCCAAGTACCGACAGGGCCAGCAGGGCGGGGCGAACACGGCTGCCGAACCGGCTGCGGGCCGCGAGCACTGTCATGTCGTCCACAGCGGACCGTTCAGTCCTGCCACCCACGTTGCGCCTTTCGTCGTACACACCGAGGAATCATGCCCGCCCACGGTCGCGGCGGCCACCCTTTCTTTGCTGTTCACCCTAACGTAGGAACACTCTGTCATCACCGGTGCGGGTTGCGTTTTTGGTGGTTCGGACAGCGCTTATCAACGGCGTCTCCGTCCTCACCCGATGTCAGAGTGCCATGCAAACGGCGCTATGACGTCGGTTCGCCTCCGGCGTCTGCAGGAGCCTCGGTGATCGACCGCAGACACTCCGACGCCCCCGCTTCACCGAAGCGACGAAGACGCCGGACTCCAGCGAACCGATGTCAGAGTGCAATTCAAAACAGCGCTAGTTTCGAGGCGTGACGCATCACGGCTCCGAGGTCTTCTTGGACACCTCGTCGGGCGAGCCCATGCTCCAAGAAGCGCGCCAGGCTTGGCTCGATGCGCAGCAGGCTGAGTGGGGCGATCCAATGCGGCTCCACCGACCAGGTCGGCTTGCCGCGCAAGCTTTGGATCAGGCGAGAGACGTCGTCGCGGCCGCCGTGGGAGCGCGACCGGATGAGGTGATCTTCACCGCGTCTGGCGTACACGCAAGTCACGCAGCCGCCGCCGGGCTCGCGTTAGGCCGCCGCCGGGTGGGTCCCCGCATCGTCACAACGGCAATCGACCACTCCTCGGTGCTCGCCGCGGCCGCCGCCTCCGGCGCGCATGACGCGGTGCAAGTCGATCATGAGGGCCATGTCGACCTGGATGCGTGGGCCGCCGCGGTCGGAACTGCCGGCACCGCCGCTGCCTGTATCCAGGTGGCAAACCATGAGGTCGGTACGGTGCAGCCGTACGCCGAGGCCGCTGAGATCTGCCGGCGTACGGACGTGCCCCTGGTGCTGGATGCCACTGCTGCGCTGGGTCGCATCGACCTCAGCAACGCCAATGGCTGGTCCGTGCTGACGGGCTGGGCCGGCGCCTTTGGCGGCCCAGCTTCGGTCGGCATCCTGGTGATCAAGAAGAACGTCCGTTGGCGGCCGCCCTACCTGACCGACGACTACCAGGGGGGCCGCTGGCCCGGGGTGCCCGACGTGCCCGCCATCTACGCTGCGGCAGTAGCCCTGGACTGCTGGACCCAATCCGGTCGTACGGTCGGCGAACGCCAGCACGATCTGGTCGATCAGCTGCGGGCGGGAATCGTGCAACGGGTGCCCGATGTCGATGTGGCGGGCGATCCGGTACGCCGGGTGCCGCACCTCCTGACGTTCTCGGCCCTCTACGTGGACGGCGAGACGCTGACCCTGGAACTCGACAAGGCGGGTTTCGCGGTGGCGAGCGGGTCAGCGTGCAGTGCCAGCAGCGAACACCCCTCACACGTCCTGGCCGCCATGGGAGCCCTGACCCACGGCAACGTACGCATCGGGCTCACCCAAGCGACGACATCGGCGGAGATCGATCAGTTTCTCGCCGCACTGCCGCCGATCGTGGCAGGGATCCGCGCGACGGTGGGCGCCTAGTGAACGAGGCCGCGTCATCGTTTGAGGGGCTGTCGCTGGACTGTCGAGGAATGAAATGCCCGCGACCGATCATCGAGGTGGCGCGCCGTATCGGGGAGGTCAGCGTGGGCTCGCTCCTGGAACTGCTTGCGGATGACCCTGCCGCCGGCCCCGACCTGGCCGCCTGGTGCCGCATGCGTGGGCAAACGCTCATCGCATCCGATGCCCCACGTTTCATCGTGCGCCGTGAGTCTTGATCGGCCTACGCCGCCCTCGCTTCTCGCAGAATCACACTCCAGCCGCAGACACACGCCTCGAAACACGCGCGAACGGTGATCCGGCGCATCGGTTGGAGTGTGATTCTGCGAGAAATTAGCGCAACAAACGACGACCTCCCTGCCCGCGGGCAGGGAGGTCGCAAGTTCAGATCAGATCAGTGGAAGCTGTCGCCGCAGGCGCACGAGCCGGTCGCGTTGGGATTGTCGATGGTGAAGCCCTGCTTCTCGATCGTGTCGACGAAGTCAATCGTCGCGCCCATCAGGTACGGCGCACTCATCCGGTCGGTGACGACCTCCACCCCGCCGAAGGCTTTGACGATGTCGCCCTCGAAGCTGCGCTCGTCGAAGAACAGCTGGTAGCGCAGTCCTGAGCAGCCGCCCGGCTGCACCGCTACGCGAAGCGAAAGATCGTCGCGACCCTCACCTTCCAGCAGCGCCTTGACCTTGGCTGCCGCCTCGTCGGTCAAGAGGATGCCGTCCGGTGCTGCAACGGGGGTGTCGAAGGTCTGTTCGGTTGCCGTCATGGTTGTCATTCTAAGGCGGCTTGCCGACCCGGCCAAGTTGCGAGAACGTGTGCCGCGTCACCAGCTCCAGGACCGTGCCACCCGTCGAGCGGTCACCGCAAGCTCCTCGTCGCCGAGTTCGCCCTGCGGGGTGTCGAGCAGCGATTCGCGCACTGGGTACGCCGCCTCGATCCCCATGGTCCGCATTTCGCGCGACCCAATGAGCACCTCACCGGCGATGACGATGCATGGGCTGAGGGCGGCTGCCGCCGCCTCGGCCATCGCCGCGACGACGCCCCCACCGCGGCTCGCGAAGTCGAAGACCGAGCATCCCGTTACGACGAGGTCCACGCCGCGCAGCCCCTGCTCACCGGCGGGCGAAGCAAGTGTGAGAGCCGGGCCAGTGCTCAGCTGGCCACCCAGTGCGAGCACCGCGAATCCGAGGCCGCCGCAAGCTCCGGCACCGGGCGCCCCAGCATGCCGTGGTGAAGCCAGCCGGGCGAAGGCTTCCAGGGCGGCGTCGGTTCGGAGCATGGTCTCCGGCTCCACTTCGGCTTCCCGACCAGCATGAGAAGTGATGCCGCGTAGACCCAGCAGCGGCTGGCTCAACTGTGCAGCGGGGACCACGCCGACTAGCTCGGCATCGCTCAGCAGCGCCCGGGCCGGGTCAAGGTCGAGTTCGCTGAGTCCATCGATCCCGGCGACACCTCGATCGAGTGGCCGATCTCCGCCTGCGCCAAGCGCCGCGAGCAAGCCCGCACCGGCGTCATGGACCCAGAGTCCGGCCAGATCGACCATAATCCGGCGCGGCGCCCGCCGGCGGAGAAGAGCCGCGATGACGTCGCCGATCGGTCGGGACGACTGCCCATACAGAATCCCAGGGCCGGGATTCATTCCAGGGTCAGGATTCGGTCCACGGACCTGCACCACAGCCGTTTCTGGTCCCTGCCCAGTAGTCACGATGATGCCGTCGGCTACCCGAGACGAGGTGGTGACACCGATCAGGTCGGCGTACGCAACGACGAAGCCACCCCCGGCCTCTCCGATCGGAAGTACCGATACCTCACCGGCCTGAAGCCAGCCCGCGGCCATGACCTCACCCGCCTGTCGCGAGGACAGCCGACCGATGGAATCGGTTGCGATCAATGTGCGCACGCTTGGCTGAGTCTCCCTTCTGACAGCGGCGGACGCCATCGTAGGGAGCTGACCCCAACAATGCGATCCACACCCTCAGCGGAATCTGCACCGTGCGGCAAGAAATCTGCCCCACGGCCCGGGATGGGTACATTTGATGCCGTGACGACTACCCCCACGTCCGCTTCACTCAGTTCCGGGACACCGCTGTCGCTGTTCGTTCTCGGGCAGGAGTCGGACCCGCGATCCGAGCGCGGTGTGGAGTGTCCAGGCGATCTGCCGCCAGCCTCCGACCCAGCCCTTGTGGAGCGGGCTAGGCGGGCCAAGGCCGCCTTGGGCGACCGGCTGTTCGTCTTGGGTCACCACTATCAGCGCGACGAGGTCATCCAGTTTGCCGATGTCACCGGCGACTCCTTCAAGCTCGCGCGTGACGCCGCAGCGCGACCGGACGCCGAATTCATCGTGTTCTGTGGCGTGCACTTTATGGCCGAGTCGGCCGACATCTTGACAGCCCCAGAACAGAAGGTGATCTTGCCTGATCTGGCCGCTGGATGCTCGATGGCCGACATGGCCAGACTCGCCCAGGTTGAGGACGCCTGGGATGTGCTGGCCGACGCGGGAGTCGCGCACCTAACGGTGCCGGTGACCTATATGAACTCCTCAGCCGACATCAAGGCTTTTTGCGGCAAGCATGATGGCGTCGTCTGCACCTCCTCCAACGCCAAGTCAGTGCTCGAGTGGGCCCTCGCCCGCGGTGAGAAGGTGCTCTTCCTTCCTGATCAACATCTCGGCCGCAACACGGCGGTGCTGCAGATGGGCCTGGGCCTGGACGACTGCGTCGTCTATGACCCGCACCAATACAACGGCGGCCTGACCGTTGACGAACTCCAAGCAGCCACAATGATCTTGTGGAAGGGTCACTGCTCGGTGCATGGACGGTTCACTGATCAAGCCGTCGACGACGTACGCGCACGAATTCCGGGCGTCAGGGTGCTGGTACATCCCGAGTGCAAGCACGAGGTCGTGCTCAAGTCAGACCTGATCGGCTCGACCGAGTTCATCATCAAGACCATCCGGCAGGCAGAGCCTGGATCCAAGTGGGCGATCGGCACCGAGCTCAACCTGGTCAAACGCCTCGCTCATGATCATCCCGATCTTGAGATCGTCTTCCTCGAGCAGCACGTCTGCTACTGCGCCACGATGAACCGGATCGACCTGCCGCACCTTGTCTGGGCCTTAGAGAACCTGGCCCAGGGCCACGTCGTCAACCAGATCACGGTCGACCCAGAGACCGAGCGCTACGCCAAGGCCGCGCTGCAGCGGATGCTCGACTTGCCAGGCGAAACCGCCCGCGACTGATCACCGTCCAACTGCCATGCTCCGTCGAGGCCTGGTCCATCGAGGCCAACTTCACCCGATGACTTCAACGTGCTGCCATGGTCTGTATCACCATGTCTGAGTTCACGAGTTTGCTGAGCGATCTGGTTCTCGTCGAGTCTCCGCGCTGGCATGAGGACCGACTTGTCTTTTCCGACTGGGGTGCGGGCGAGATCATTGCTTTAGACCTCGACGGAACCCACGAGGTGATCACGCACATCGATGCGATACCGTTCTGCATCGATCGGCTGCCCGACGGGCGGCTGCTGATCGTCGCCGGTGAGGAGCTGCTGGTCCGTACTCAGGACGGGACACTCAGCACGTACGCCAAACTCGGAGCCGTCTCTACGAAACCGTGGAACGACATTGTGTCCGACGGCCGCGGCAACACGTACCTGAACAACATCGGCTTTGACTTCCCCGACGGTGAATTCGCGCCGGGCCTGATCGCTCTCGTCAGCCCGGACGGGACAGCGCGCCAAGTTGCCGAAGGCCTGGCCTTCCCGAATGGGATGGCAGTAACGCCCGACAACTCGACCTTGATCGTCGCCGAGTCCTACGGCGGCGTGCTGGCCGGGTACGACATTGCCCCAGATGGCGATCTTGCCAACCGTCGAGTCTGGGCCGAACTCGATGGAGCTGCTCCTGACGGCATCTGTGTTGATGCCGAGGGCGCCGTCTGGTTCGCCGAGGTGCCCGGCTGCAGGTGCGTTCGGGTACGCGAGGGCGGCGAGGTGCTGCAAACCATCACCTCTGAACTCGGCTGCTTCGCTTGCATGCTGGGCGGCCCGGAGGGAACGACTCTCTTCGTGACAGCAGCTGGCTGGCCGGATGCAATGACACCCGGCTCGCGCACGGGTCAGATCCTCAGTGCGGAGGTCTCAGTCCCTCATGCCGGGTGGCCCGGGTAGAGAGCTGGTTTACCCGGGAATGAGACCTTCCTCAGATTCGCCCAGCAGCTGCTGAACTTCCTCGAGCGTCGAATCCTCGGCTGGCAAGATCAGATCGGAGTCCTGCAGTTCCTCGTCCGGTACCCGGCTTCCGGTTGTCCGGATCCGGTCCAGCAGCGTGTGCAGTGCTCTCGTCAGCTGATCTTGATCACGGGCAGTAACGGCCTGCTCCACGGCATCATCGAAGGAGTTGAGCCCGCGAACGGCCTCCTCGGTCAAGTGCCACTGACCCTCATTAAGGATGCGCACGATCATCGCAGGTCACCCTGCGGCTGAGCCGGCGGCGCCTCCTGACCTTGACCCGGAGGGGCCTGATATTCCTGCGGAGACTGCGCGTCCAAGCTTGGCGGCTCCGTAGCTTGAGACTGTGCAGTCTGGGTCGAGGGCTGCTGCGGTTGAGCCGGTGCTTGCTGACCTTCGATCGCCTGAGGCGCGGCCGAAGGACCGGCGCCTAGTGCAGCCTTCATCCGAGCGAGCTCGCTCTCGACGTCGGAGGTGGAGGCCAGCTGTTCTAGCTCGAGTGTGATGTCGTCCTTGGCCGTCCCTGTGGGATCTTCCAAAGCGCCACTGGCCAGCAGCTCATCGATGGCACCGGCACGGGCCTGCATCTGCGCTGTTTTGTCCTCGGCCCGCTGAATCGCCAGGCCGACGTCGCCCATCTCCTCACTGATTCCGGAGAAAGCCTCGTTGATCCGGGTCTGTGCCTCAGCGGCGGAATACGTGGCCTTGATCGTTTCCTTCTTGGTCCGGAACGCGTCGACCTTGGCCTGCAGCCGTTGGCTGGCACGGGTGAGCTTCTCCTCTTCGCCCTGTAGCTGGGCGTGCTGGACCTGGAGGTCGCTCAGCTGCTGCTGAATGCCGGACCGGCGTGTCAATGCTTCGCGCGCCAGATCCTCCCGGCCGACCTCGAGCGCTTTCTGAGCCTGATTGGTCAGCTTGTCGGCTTGGGTGTTCAGCTGATTGGCCTGGAGTTCGATCCGCTTACGACTGGTCGCCACGTCGGCGACGCCGCGACGGACCTTCTGCAACAGCTCGAGCTGGCGCTGGTAGGAGTAGTCGAGGGTTTGGCGCGGATCTTCGAGCTTGTCCAAGGCCTTGTCAGTCTTGGCACGAAAGATCATCGAGATCCGCTGAAAAATGCCGCTCATGAGATGTCAGGTGGTCCTTCCAGACTCCGGTTCCGCGCGGCCGGGGCCGCTCACAGGCTTCCACCGTATCTCTGCAGGGAAACCGAACACAGCGAGGGAGGAGAGTAGTTTCGTCTTTGGGGTGATCCCCTGAGACAATCCAGGGCCAGATCGCCGAAACCCGACTGTGTAGCACCGGCATCACAAGCAATGAGAGGGACCCGTGGCACTGTTCCGTCGCAACAATCAGGCCGTCACGCCGGAGCCGGCGACGCCGACGGTCGATCGTAGCCCGACTGGCAAGAAGGACCGTCCGACGCCCACTCGCAAGGAAGCGGAGGCGGCGCGACGCCAGCGGATGACCACGACGCTCAGCAAGAAGGAAGCCCGGGCTGCGTCCAGCCGGCAGAATCGGGCAGAGCGCATGAAGGCAGTCAGCGCCCGAGAAGCCGCGCCCGAAAAGGTGTTGATGCGTGACTACATCGATTCCCGCTTCAACCTCGGGGAATTCCTGCTGCCCGCAGTTGTAGTGATCTTGGCCGTGACCATAGCCGGCAGCTACTGGCCGACAGTGACGGTGGTCGCCACCATGGCGATGTACCTGTTCATTATTGGAGTGTTCGTTGACGGCTACCTGATGTGGCGCGGCTTCAAGAAGGTGCTGGCCTCCCGCCTGCCCAAAGCCTCGCCGAAGGGCCTGCTGCTCTACGGAATGACCCGCAGCACGCAGATTCGGCGGTTCCGGAGCCCGCCGCCTCGAATCAAGCGCGGAGAGGCGTACTAGGCGGTCTGCGATGCGCAATGAGGTGGTCCTATGACTTGGCGCTGGGTACCCGACCGGAGACCGAGCCCTAGCCGAAGCCACGCCGACCCGCCTTCGATCAGTCGCACCTTCCAGACCCAGGGTGAAGCTGAGACGTGGCTGGGCGAGTTCTATCCGAGCCTGATGTCAGCCGGCGTACGCGCGGTCAGCTTGTACGAGGCCGACCGGCTTGTTTACGGGCCGATGTCCCTGGAGCCAGACGCCTAATGTCGTCCGGGCGCTAAGGTCGGCCCGCTAAGGTCAGCTGGTGCCGACCCCGGAGTACATCGCGGCCATCCGACGCACGTACGGACAGGGCAGGTTGTTGCTACCCGCGGTCTCCGCGGTGGTGGTCCGACGTGATCTTGAGCCAGGGCGAGTGCATCTGCTGTTGACGAGGCGCAGCGACACCGGGCGGTGGAGCCTTCCAGCTGGAATCGTGGAACCGTCCGAGCAACCGGCCACCGCAGCACTCCGCGAGCTGCTGGAAGAGACCCGAATAACTGCCGAGGTCGAGCGGCTTGTATTGCTCACCACAGATCCTGATGTGGTGTACCCGAATGGTGACCGCTGCCAGTTCGTCTCCATGTGCTTCCGTTGCCGCTACGTCTCCGGAGAGGCCCAGGTCGGCGACGAGGAGTCGACAGCGGTCGCGTGGTTTCGTATCGACGAGCTCCCGGAGGAGCTCAGCGACATCCAACGACGCCGGATCACGTGCGCACTGCAAGAGCGCGACGACTGCATCTTCGACGTTTAATTTTGCACGGCTCGCGCATCGCGCTTGGGATCCGCCGCCGTCGTCGTCTCTCGCCGAGGAAAGAACGCCTCTGCTCGCTTCTTGGGCATTGCTCGCTCCGCTCGCTGAGGCTGGCGCTCGCGAGCCGCTGCCTTCCTCACTCCCTCGCAGACGAAGAGCGTGTCTGCTCGCTCGTTCGTCCAGGACAGCGGCGCGCCAGCCTGGCTCCGTGCGACGGCGCGCGATTCCCGACACTCGCAGCCCGCTCTGCTTTCCTGGCCGAGAGCTGTCGTTATCCCCAGCTGGGGCCCGCCTGAAGCGCTGTCCACAGATTGCCAGCCGCGCGTACCACATCACCTTGCCGTCCTTAGCTTCTCGACATGGCACAACGACGGAAGGTGGATTTGGAATTGGCGCGGCTGATCAGCGACCGACTGGCGCTGGTGTTGACCGAGCAGCCGCCACGCCGAGCACGCGGGCCTGGGCAGGCGTCCTCCGTGGAGTCGGAGCTTCCTCCCGACTCTGCTCAGGACAGGGCCGAAGACGGGAGAGCGCACCTTCCAGCACAGACCCTCGACGAGTTGCCACAACAACGGTTCAGCCGGATGCACGTCGGCGTGATCGGTGTGTTGCTGATACTCGGCCTGATCACGGCTGGATGGCTGCTCCTGCGTGCTCGGCCAGTAGCAGTAGCGAGTCCCGGCGAGGTGGTGACAATGAGTACGCCCTTGCAGAGTGCGCCAACGGCATCACCCACAAGCAGTGAGCGCGCGACCAAGCTTGTCGTCCATGTGCTCGGCGCAGTCCGCCACCCAGGGCTGGTCAAGCTGGGAGAGAACTCCCGTGTGCAGGATGCGATCGACGCAGCAGGTGGGCTGGCCCGTCGAGCCGATCCGGGTGAGCTGAACCTGGCTCAGCCGCTTGCAGACGGCCAGCAATTGGTGATCGGTACCAAGGGCGATCCGGCGGGGGAGGTGCGAAACGGGGGAGAGTCGGGTACAGGCAGCGGCTCGTCAGCGACGTCGACACTCGATCTGAACCACGCCAATCAGGCCCAGCTCGAAGAGCTGCCAGGGGTCGGGCCGGTGACCGCCCAGGCCATTCTCACCTGGCGGCAACAACATGGGCGGTTCAATCGAATCGAGGAGCTGCAGGAAGTGGACGGCATCGGGCCGAAGACGTATGCGCAGATTGCGCCGCACGTCCGGGTGTGAGCGCCCGGCTGCGGCAGCTTGCGGGAGCGGCGCGCAGCGGAGTCCGCGGGCTCCTCCTTCGGCGCTGGCAGGATCGGGAGCTTGCCGATACAGGTCTCACACGGGCTCGCTGGACTGACTTGCGGATGGCGCCGCTTGCGGCAGCGGGTTGGGGAGCCGCCTGGCTTGGAACCTGGGGCGCCCCTGCCGGGACCGCAGTAGCAGCAGCCGGTGTGGCCCTTGCCCTGACGGTCGCAGTCCTGCGACGTTCGGCCCTGGTGCTGACCATCGCGTTGGTCACGACGATGGTCACGGGCGCCGGCGTCGTTGATGTACACCGGCTCCGGCATGGACCTGTCGCGCTGCTCGCAAACAACAAGGCGATGGTCTCGGCGGATCTGGAGATTCGCGCGGACCCACATCGGGTGGCCGCCAGGGGAGTGACGGCTGCTGACGCCGCGGTCATGAAAGCGACGACAGTCCGTGTTAGTGGCCGGGGTCACGCCTGGCTGGTCCGGGCTCCGGTACTGGTTGTCATCAGTGGGCCGCAGGTTGGGCAATGGTTCCAGATCCCAGTGGGCACCCGCGTGGCGGTGGATGGGCGTCTTGAGGCACCAGATCGAGGCTCGGATGTGGCCGCAGTGCTACGGGTTCGTGGCGCACCGCTCGTAATCGAGCGGCCTTCTCCAGGGTTTCGTCTCGTCGAACGAGTACGCGCCGGGTTGCGGCGAGCAGTCTCCGATCGCCGCCCTGAGCCGCGTGCGTTGGTGCCGGCCCTTGTTCTGGGCGACACCTCAGGCCTTGACGCGGAGCTGGCCCAGGACTTTCAATCCACTGGCCTGACTCACCTGACCGCGGTTTCTGGGGCGAATCTCACGTTGCTGCTGGCGTTCCTGCTGACTGTTGCCCGCTGGGTCGGCGTGCAAGGGTGGTGGCTGCGCATCCTTGGCCTGGCTGGGGTGATCATGTTCGTTGCCTTGTGTCGCACCGAGCCGAGTGTTTTGCGTGCGGCTGCGATGGGTCTGGTGGCTTTGGCCGCGCTGGGATCAGGCAGCCGAGCAGCTGGTGTGCGCAACCTGGCTGTCGCCAGCATGATCTTGCTGCTGCTGGATCCGTTCCTCAGCAGGTCGATCGGTTTCACGCTGTCGGTTTTGGCGTGCGCCGGCATCGTATGGTGGGCCCGAAGCTGGACAGTGATCATGAACCGTTGGGTTCCTTTGATCATTGCTGAATCGATCGCCGTACCGCTGGCTGCTCAGCTGGCCACCACTCCGGTGATAGCGGCCGTCTCTGAGCAAGTGAGCGTTGCGGGTCTTGCGGCGAACGCACTGGCCGGTCCGTTCGTGGGGCCTGCCACAGTGCTGGGCTTTGCTGCCGCTGGCACCTCGTTGATCAGCGGGACCTTGGCCGCCGTCCTCGGCTGCGGTGCGGCCTGGAGTGCCCAAGTGATCATTTGGATCGCCACGATCGGCTCGCAACTTCCCGGATCGGAATGGCATATGCCGGCGACTCCGGCGACTCTTGTCTGGTTGGCGATCAGCTCCCTGCTGCTTGGGGTGTTGCTGGCACATGTGCTCGCGCGGCCATGGCTTTCCCTGCTGCTGGCGGGTGCCATGATCATCTGTCTGGGCGCTGTACCACGGCAGCCGGGTTGGCCGCCTCGTGATTGGGTTCTGGTTGCCTGCGATGTCGGTCAAGGCGACGGACTCGTGGTGCGCACCGGCCGCGGTAGCGCGATTGTGGTAGACAGCGGCCCCGCTCCGGGGGTCATGGAAGGCTGCCTGGATCGGCTGCGGATCAGGAGGGTGCCGCTGCTGATCATCACCCACTTTCACGCCGACCACGTCGCTGGTCTGGCCGGTGTCCTGCGGCATCGCCGCGTCGGCCAGCTGTGGCTGAGCCCGCTAGCACCGCCGGGGCCATTGACAGCGATCGTCAGAAGTCAGGCTGTGCAACGCGGGGTTTCGCTGAATGCGCCGCTGCGGGGTACCCGCGCGAGGGTCGGGGAGGCTCAACTCCAGGTGCTCGGACCAGTTGACCATGTGGCTGCCGATCAGGATGAGTCATCGAAGCAAAATGACAGCAGCCTGGTGATCATGGTTGAGGTGGCGGGCCTGCGGGTGCTGCTCACTGGCGATGTCGAACCGCCCGGCCAGCAGGCGATTCTGGGCTCAGGGGCGGATCTTCGGGCCGATGTCCTCAAGATTCCGCACCACGGTTCGGCCCAACAGGATCCGGGATTCTTCGCCGCCACGCACGCCCGCCTCGCCATTGCGAGTGCTGGGGCCCACAACGACTATGGTCACCCCGCCCCGCGTACGGTCCACCTCGTGCGATCGCTTGGTATGACCCTGCTCAGGACTGATCAGAACGGCTCGGTCGCGGTCCGGCCGACCCGCGACCAGCTGGCTGCCGTGACGCAGCGATGATCGCAGTGCCGTGGCGCCCGGCGCTACGACGCCGTCACTGGGAACCGGAGTGGCCCGCGCAGTGTGGTACCCGGCCGCATGGTGATCGGCCCGGTCTGCCGAATGCGAGGAAACCGTTCGGCAAGGGCGCGGAACGCCTGGGTCAGCTCCAAGCGAGCAAGCGGCGAGCCAAGGCAGTAGTGGATGCCGCCGGAGAAGGCGAGGTGCTCCACTGGAGACTGACGGGTGATGTCAAAGCGGTTGGGTGCGGGGTAGACGTCCGGATCACGGTTTGCTGCTGCCAAAAGTGTGATCACCCACTGGTTCATCGCCACCACCACATCGCCCACCTCGGTCGGCTGCCTCGCTACCCGCGCGGTCTGCTGGACTGGAGGATCGAAGCGAAGCACCTCCTCTGCAACAGCCGGCGACCGCTCGGGGTCGTGGACGAGCAACTCCCATTGCTCCGGGTCAGCCAGCAGCCACCGCATGCCGCTACCAATCGCATTGACCGTAGTTTCGAAGCCGGCGATGAGAAGGAGCCGTACCAGTGCCGAGAGCTCCGCTGCGGTGATTTCCCGGCCTTGCTCAGCTACGAGCGCAGATACCAAGTCGTTGCCGGGATCAGCCGCCCGGCGCTCGACCAGCTCGGCGAACGTTGTCCGGAGCTCAGCATCAGCGGCCGCCAGCGTGCGGGCTTGGCCGAGCGACCAGATGCCATCCAGGGCTCGAGCGATCGTGGAGCCTAGCCGTCGGAACCTGTCCGGCTCATTGGGCAGACCGAGGAGGTGTGTTGCCACCGCAATAGGCAGCGGCGACGCAAAGGAGGTCATGAGATCGAACTCGTGCTCGCGTTCGCATTGGTCGAGCAGCCGCTGGATCGCTTGATCGACCAATTCGGCGTAGCCTGCCATCCGCCGTGGAGTGAAGGCCGGTGCGGCGAGCCGGCGGATCCGGGTGTGGTCGGGCGGGTTGAGTTCGAGCAATGAAAGGTCAAGGCCAGCCTGGTTTGCGAGATCATCGCTGCCGTCTTCCGGGGTCACGCCAAATCGCCGACTCCGTAGCACTTCATTGCACAGTCGGTGGCTGGTCGTGCTGTAGTTGCCGAGCCGGGTCGGCAGCATCGGACCTCGCGCGCGCATCTCGTCATAGATCGGATACGGGTCGGTGTTGTGGTTCGGCAGAATGAGGCGGCTGAACAAGTCGCCGCAGACGTGCGCCCAGTAGAGCACCCGCGCTCGTTCCCGATACATCCCGCCCAGGAACTTTGCGGTCTGGACCGCCTTCGTTGCCGTGCTCATGTGGACAACTACTCCATGATCAACCAGGTCCGGTCACCGGGTTGATCCGGATCGTCTGGCCATCGCAGCCCACCACGACCTCAGGGGCAACCTCGCCTTGGGTGGTGTGCCCCACTGCTGGATCGTCGCCCCCTGGCACGTTGGCGAAGCGCACGCCCATAGGCGGCCCATTGCTGCAGCTATAGCGCCAGAGCTCTGCGCTGTCGGTTAGGCCGATACCCAGGAGCCTGTTTGCATACGCATCAAACCTGCTGCTGCCGGCCACGACGAGGACGTCACCGTACTGGGCCGCGACTATGCGCCCTGAGATCGCGGCGCCGTCAGGTGTGTGTGCGATGACGGGCGCCAGCGAGACCGGAAGCGTGTGGGTCGAGAGCTCCTGGTACCCAGAGAAGGCCGTCACCGTCCGGCATGTGAAGCCGCTGATCACCAGCGTCTTGGTCGGTTCTCTTTGCTGGGAGGGTGTCGGCTGGTCGAGGATCCACGAGCCACACGTGAAGTGCACCTCATCGGCGGGGGTGGCGTAGGTTAGCTCGTCCACCCTCTTTTCGGCGAGGGCCGTCGCTGGCCAGCCGACCGCGCCGGTGACAATCAGGATTCCAACCACGATGAGGCAGCGGCCGAGGAACGCAGCGTCGCGGCGCGGCGGCCACGCCTGGTATGCAACCCAGACAGCAATGCCGATCAGCAGTCCGCAGAGATAAAGCAGGGCAGTGCTGCTCGTCCATAGGGCTGCCAGTCGCAACGCCACCGTGTTGCTCTGGAGTGCTGCAGCGGCGTCGCGCAGCTCGGGCGCGAACAACCAACGACCCACCGCTGTCGGAGCCGGGCCGATAATCGCGTACGCGGCGAGGAGCGGCAGACCGCTGTGCCAGGTCTTGGGAGGCGTCGGGGCAAGGTTGTCGAGGAAGCCGTGAAGAGCGGCGTAGCCAGCACTCCAGACCCATGTGATCAACAGCGCTACGCCGACAACCGTGGATCCCAGCTCACCCCTCACGGCGAGCGCTATGACGCTTGCGAGGGCGGCTACCAGGCCGAGTGCTGCGGGGGCGAGCATCGCGGTGCGGCCGAGCCAGTGCCGCGTACGGGATAGCCAGAACAGCGCGAAGGCACATACCAGCAGCACCAGTGCCGGAAGTCCCCACTGACCGTTCTGCGCCTGGACCTGCGGCTGGCCTTCACTGGTCAGAGCGGCTGAGGCAAGCGGAGACAGTTGCGTGAGCCACAGTTCGTGCGCGGGGAAGGCGCTCGTCTCGGGGATCCAGTAGTGGATGAAGAAGACCCATTGGGCACCGAGAGAGATGACAAGTGGAATGGTGGCGGCAGCCCGAATCTTGCGGGAGTCCTCCGCGCGTTCGGCGGTAGATGGTCCGAGCGACCCCACATCCGGGCGCAGAGCGCGCGGGTTGGTGTACGTGATCTTGGTCACGACGGGGTGCCGCTCACGCTCATGGGATCAGCCCGTCGTGTCTGCCGCCACGAACTCGACTCGCTCGTGGGGAACGAGCCTTCGTAGGGCCTCTCGATCTGCTTGAGTGCCGACCGACAATCCTCGCGCCCGCTCCTCCGCGGACCGCAGAGCATGATCGACACCGATCCGCAGGATGGAGTCGTCACCCACCGATCGGACGGATACCAATCGCCCGGGACTGCCGTCGACCTGCTTGAACCAGGCCCGAACCAGGTCTTCGTAAGAATCCGCCACGGCGGCTACAAAATGCACGTTGCGATCTTCGAAGTGGATACCGAAATCTTCGCGGAGCCGGCTTCCTTCATAGGCACCGGGCTCCCGATCAACCACGGCGACAACGGTTGCCGAATTGCCAACCTTGGCGCCGGCAATGGCGCGGAGCTCCGGTTCTGCATAGCGGCGCCAGATCCGCCGCAGCCGGGCATCCATGGTCAACTCGGTGACGAATAGTGCCAGGGGCGCCGGCGCTATTGGTACCGGCGGTGCTGGCTTGAAGGCTGACGCTGACTGGTCCACCTTCGGTGCGCTGGTCTGTGCGATCGGGACCGAAACGGCGCTGTCCTTCGGCCAGCTGACCTCGATGACAGCGAACTCGCGACGCACCAGTGCGCCTCCTGCGAAGGATCTGGGCAGCCAGCGTTCGGCGAGCACCTGTTGCACCGTTTGGCGACGCAGGTCGGCGAGGCGGTTCATCTTGACGGCGGCATGCATTTCCATCGCCACCTCGGTTTCGACCCGCTGGAGCAGGTACGCCTCGAGCTCGGTCCCGTACTCTGCGGCCAGACCGGCTACGGAGGCGTAGTTGTCGCGATCTGTCAGCTGGACGGTCACCCGAACCAGGCACCGCTCGATCTCGTGGCCGTCCAGTGTGACGAGATGGTCGACGGTCACATCAAGCTTGACGGGAGCAGTGTTGACAGCCAGGACCTGGACCGGGCGTAGCGAGGGAAGCAAGCCCGGCGTCAGGTACTCGCCAGGGAACTTGAGCCGGGGGACGCTGTCCTGCTCGAAGATGACGACAACGGTGTTCGGCTGAACGCTCACCAAGCGGTCTAGAGGATGCGGATCGCCGGTGAGTTTCATGCCCAGCCCTGGCTCTTCAACGGCACGCTTCTCGGGCTCGTCTGGGGCAGTCGGAGACTGCCGATCAGTCACCACCCGACCGAACAGCGAGGACCACAACTTGCCGACCACCGACGCCCCTTTCAGCTCATATCCAGTTTCCCGGCTCATGTATATCAACACCAGTCATGCGGAGGCGCGAATCTGATTTGTGTTGCGGGACGGAACATGCGCGCAACTGTTTGCAAATGACGCTCGCACCGGCCAAATTCTCTGTGAGCGTCGTCGGTAGGCGCCGGCTTCGTGCGGGCGCCGCGCGAGCAGAGACCATCCTCTGCGAGCGTCGGTGGGCGCCCGCTGGTGGTCGGAGGAGTGATGAGCGAACGCGCTTTTTGTTCGCGAAGAGCGACGACGGCACTGGCTTCCTGGGCGCCGCGCGAGCAGAGACCACGTGCGTCGGTAGAGGCTGGCATGCTGTGCTGCGTGGCGGCATCGAGATCTCCGTTCGGTCGGCTGGTCCTGGTCAGCGGGCCAGAGGCACTCTTTGCCGACCGCGCGGTCGAGGCGCTGCGGCAACAGATGCGATCAGAGGCGCCTGATGTCGAGGTCTCCGAGATCGAAGCGGCTCGGCTGGACTCCGGCAAGCTTGCCGAGATCACCAGTCCGTCGCTGTTCTCGGTCCAGCGTGCCGCCGTGATCACAGAGCTGGAGAATCTGCCTCCGGAGCTCGATGTCGATCTGGTGAACCTTGCCGCCGTTCAGGTGCCGGATCTTGCCGTGATCACCGTGCACCGCGGCGTGCCGAAGGGCAGAGCGCTCATTGAGAAGCTGAAATCCGCGGGTGTTGAGGTCATCGAATGCGCAGCTCTGAAGCCATGGGAGTTGCCGCAGTTCGTTTCAGCCGAAGTCAAGCAAGCGGGTGGCTCGATTGACGCAGGAGCGGCGACGGCGCTGGTGGACGCCGTCGGGCACGACCTTCGTGCTCTGGCGGCGGCGGTCGCCCAGCTTCTCTCGGATGGGGAGGGGGGTGCGATCACCGTCGATCACGTCCGCCGCTACTTCGGTGGTCGGTCTGAGGTAACCAGCTTTGCCGTGGCCGACGCCGCATTGGCGGGGCGTACCGGTGTTGCGATGGAACAGCTCCGCTGGGCGCTCGCGACAGGTGTCGCCCCAGTGCTGATCACCAGCGCCCTGGCCTCTGGGATCCGTGGCCTGGGCAGGTTGATCACGGCAGGCAGCGGGCAGCGAGAAGCAGACCTGGCTCGTGAAGTCGGCGTGCCGCCGTGGAAGCTCAAGTCGATGCGTTCCCAAGCGCGCGGCTGGGATCAGGGGAGTCTTGCCTCCGCGCTCAAGGCGACCGCGATGGCCGACGCGGACATAAAGGGCGCTGCCGACGACGCCGAGTACGCGTTGGAGAGAGCAGTGCTGAGCGTTTCCCGCCTGCGGCACTGATTGTTCTCTGCTCGCGCGGCGCCCCGGGAAGCTGGTGCCGTCGTCACTCTTCGCGAAACGAGAAGCGTGTTCCGCTCATCGTTCCTCCGATCACCAGCGGGCGCCTACCGACGCTCGCAGAGGGTTGTTCTCTGATCGCGCGGCGCCCTCGAGGCTTGTTGCGCCGTCACTCCCATACCGACGCCCGCAGAGGGTTAGGTTTTGGTGCGCTTCTTGCGGGGGCGATCAGCCAGGCCAGCAGCCTGTGAGGCAATCGCGGATTTGCGGTTCGCTGCCTGATTTTTATGGATGACGCCCTTGGATGCAGCCTTGTCCAGCGCGCGCGAGGCGGCGTAGGCCAGTTCCTTGGCCTTGCCGGTCTCGCCAGCGGCCGCGGCCTCACGGAACCGACGAATCGAGGTCTTCAGCGCTGACTTGGTCGCCTTGTTACGCTCATGGGACTTCTCGTTGGTCTTGATTCGTTTGAGCTGGGACTTGATGTTCGCCACGACAGGCCTCTGAAACTCTTCTGTGATGTTTGGGGTGGGGGCGCTGCTGTGCAGGCGCGACGGACCACGCTACCAGCGGCGCCATCGGCGGGCCAAATTCGCCATATCAAGTGAGGATGTTGTTGTGAGTCCCGTGTCCGCGCCTCCGCCGGGCCGCACCGACCCGTCGATCATCCGCAACTTCTGCATCATCGCTCACATCGACCATGGCAAATCCACATTGGCCGACCGGATGCTGCAGCTCACCGGTGTCGTCGACGAGCGCTCGATGCGGGCGCAATATCTGGATCGCATGGACATCGAGCGAGAGCGGGGTATCACCATCAAATCCCAAGCCGTTCGGATGCCCTGGAGGATTCGCAGCAATAGTGCAGAGCCCGGTGCCGATCAGACCTACGTACTGAACATGATCGACACGCCGGGACATGTCGACTTCACCTATGAGGTATCCCGCTCCCTCGCCGCCTGCGAGGGTGCTGTGCTCGTCGTCGATGCCGCACAGGGCATTGAGGCACAGACTCTGGCCAATCTCTACCTGGCCCTGGATGCCGATCTGCACGTCATTCCAGTCTTGAACAAGATCGATCTGCCCAGCGCCCAGCCGGATAAGTATGCCGCTGAGTTGGCCAAAATCATTGGCTGCGATCCAGCTGAGGTGCTTCGTGTCTCGGCAAAGACCGGCGAGGGTGTGGCGCAGTTGTTGGATGAGATCGTCGCCCAGATTCCGGCACCAATCGGTGATTCCACCGCGCCGGCGAGAGCATTGATCTTTGACTCTGTCTACGACACCTACCGGGGAGTCGTCACGTACGTACGCGTAGTGGACGGCGCGCTATCGCATCGTGAACGCGTGCTGATGATGTCGACCAAGGCCGCGCACGAAACGTTGGAGGTCGGCGTGATCTCTCCTGAGCCGACCAAGACGCCCTCCCTGGGAGTCGGGGAGGTCGGCTACCTGATCACCGGCGTCAAGGACGTCCGGCAGTCTCGGGTGGGCGACACTATTACTTCGCTGTACCGGCCGGCCTCGCACGATCTGGGTGGCTATCGGCCTCCGAGGCCGATGGTGTTCGCAGGCCTCTACCCAATCGACGGTGCCGATTATCCGGAATTGCGCGAGGCATTGGACAAGCTGCAGCTCAACGACGCAGCTCTGAGCTACGAGCCGGAGACCTCGAGCGCGCTGGGCTTTGGATTCCGGATCGGCTTCCTCGGACTGCTGCATATGGAGATCGTGCGCGAACGCCTGCAGCGCGAATTTGATCTTGACCTCATTTCCACCGCGCCCAACGTGGTCTACCGCGTGATCATGGAGAATGGCACCGAACTCGAGGTGACGAATCCCTCCGAGTATCCGACAGGCGGCAAGATCGCCGAGGTGTACGAGCCGGTCGTGAAGGCCACCATCTTGGCTCCGGCAACCTACATCGGCACCATCCTGGAGCTGTGCCAGAGCCGTCGTGGGATCCAGCACGGAATGGACTACCTGTCCGAGGATCGGGTCGAAATCCGCTACACGTTACCGCTGGCCGAGATCGTCTTTGATTTCTTCGATGCTCTCAAGTCCCGCACCAGGGGCTATGCGAGCCTGGACTACGAGCCGTCCGGCGAACAACCTGCGGACCTGGCCAAGGTCGACATCTTGTTGCAAGGAGAGCCGGTCGATGCGTTCTCCGCGATTGTGCATAAAGACAAGGCCTATTCGTACGGCGTCATGATGACCGCCAAGTTGAAAGAGCTGATCCCTCGGCAGCAATTCGAGGTTCCGGTGCAGGCGGCGATTGGCTCGCGTGTGATCGCGCGCGAGACCATTCGGGCCATGCGCAAGGATGTGCTGGCCAAGTGCTATGGGGGCGACATCACCCGGAAACGCAAACTGCTCGAGAGGCAGAAAGAGGGCAAGAAGCGGATGAAGATGGTCGGCCGGGTCGAGGTGCCGCCCGAGGCTTTCATTGCCGCCCTTTCTGGGGTCACCGAGACGGCGAAGACCGAGAGGAAGTAGGCATATGCAAGGATCTCTGCGCAGGTAGAGCACTCAAGGGGGAACCGTGTTTGCACTTCAGTTCACCGAGTACGGCGGGCCTGAGGTCCTCCGCCTCGGCGAGGCGCCCGAGCCGCACGCAGGACCTGGAGAGATTCGCATCGTGGTACGAGCGGCGAGCGTCAATCCGGCTGACTGGAAGTTCGTGTCGGGCATGTACGCGCAGGGCAAGCCGCTGGAGGGCACCGGCTATCCGGGCTATGACGCCGCTGGTGTTGTCGACGAGGTCGGCGAAGGCGTGACTGACGTGGCAATCGGCGACGACGTGTTTGGTCGCGGCAGCCATACGCAGGCCGAGTATGCAGTTCTCGATGCGTGGGCCCCTAAGCCGGCGTCTCTTGATTGGGCCGTGGCGGCAGCGGCCGGCGTGGTATCTGAGACGGCCGAGCGAGTACTGCGGCTGCTGGGCGTGACCGAGGGCAGCACGCTTTTCATCGATGGTGGTGCCGGTGGAGTTGGCTCGGCTGCGACTCAGATAGCGAAGGCACGAGGCGCCACGGTGATCGCTTCGGCGAGCGAGGCCAACCAGGATTATCTCCGGGAGATCCGCGCCATCCCCGTGGTCTACGGCGAAGGTATGGTGGACCGGGTGCGGGCGTTGGATGTCGACAAGATCGACGCTGTGCTCGACGCCGTGGGCAAGACTCCGATTGAGGATCTGATCAGCCTGGCACCAGAGCCGTCCCAGGTCGTCTCCATCGCCAACTACGCGGCCGCCGCAGCCGGGGCGCGGGTCACCGGCGGCGCGGACAGCCAGCCCATGAAGGCCCTCGCCGAGGCGGCCGAGCTGCTGGAACAGAGCAAGCTGGTGATCAAGATCCAGACGTTCCCCTTCGACCGAGCCGCCGAGGCCTACCAGATCAGCCAAGACGGCCATGCCCGGGCGAAGCTCGTCCTCGTCCCCTGACTCGACCTAAAGCCGACTTGTCAGCGGCAATGGTCGCTCTGGCAGCCATGGATGCTGCCAAGTCGGCGAGGCCGGTCGCGAGATCGATCTGAGCCCGCCAGCCGAGAACTCGCTCGGCGGCCGAACAGTCAGCGGTGATATGCCGTACGTCGCCGAGTCGGTACTCGCCGGTCACGATCGGGGTCGGACCGCCCAGCACACGGCTCAGCTCGGTCGCCATCTCGCCGACAGTCATCACCCACGGAGTCCCAATGTTCAGCGGCGTGAGCTGTGCCGGTAGCTGGGCCTGAAGAGCCGCGAGCACCGCGGCTGCCACGTCGGACACATGGATGAAGTTGCGCCGCTGGCAGCCGTCCTCGAAGACCCGTGGAGGATCGCCGCGCAGCAGGCTATCGGCGAAGATCGCCGCCACTCCGGCGTACGGGGTATCGCGCGGCATCTCCGGGCCGTAGACGTTGTGGAGCCGAAGCGCGGGGACGGTTCCTCCGGTCTCCCGGCTCCAGATGCCCGCGAGTTGCTCTCCGTGGACCTTGGTCGCGGCATAGCTGTTACGCGGATCCAGATGGGCCGACTCCTGCACTAGCTCGGGAAGCAGATCAGCATCGCAGAGCGGGCATCTCGGGTCGAAACGGCCAGCGTCCAGATCGTCCCGCCGGCGCGGTGGGGGGCGAACGGAGCCGTGGTTTGCACAGCGATAGCGGCCCTCGCCGTAGACGACCATCGAGGACGCGTATACGAAGCGCGAGATGCCTACTTCGGCTGCAACACGCAGCGCCATCGCCGTCCCGTAGTCGTTGTGCAGCGCGTACTCGTCGATATCACCGATGTTGACTCCAAGGCCGACCTTGGCGGCCAGGTGGATGAGAGCGTTGCAGCCGGACGCCGCCGCGGCGAGCCGATCATGATCAATGATGTCGTCCCGTCGGTCGAGGATTCGGTCGAAGACCTGGATCGTGTCTCCGGCCGCCGCAAGTTGATCATGAACTACCCGGCCGATGAAACCAGCGCCGCCGGTGAGTAGAACCTTCACGCGGAATTGCTCGCCGGTTCGGGTACCGGCAAGGCCACCTCAAAACGGCAGCCACCCTCGACATTGCGTACCAAGATCTCACCGCCGTGCGACTCGACCACGCCACGCGCAATGGCCAGCCCCAGGCCAGCTCCGCCGTCGTCGCCGCTCCGCGAAGGCGTCCCTCGCCACCCGGCGTCGAATAGCCGGGAAAGGTTGGCTTCCGGAATCCCGCCACAGCTGTCGATGATGGCCACCCGAATGTGACCGTCGTCAGTACGTCGGCCCTCCAGTCTCACCAGCAGTTCAGGGTCGGTGTGCCGGATCGCATTCGTGGTCAGGTTGGTCAGCGCCCTGGCCAAATCGTCAGACGAACCAAGCACCGCCAACCGGTCGTTCTCTGGAAGATCGACGTCCAGGCGTACGCCTTGTGTCCGGGCCGTTGCCTCCGACTCGGTCGCCACATCACTGATCAGCTCGGTCAGTGACACCATCGTTTGCGGTTTCGCGTCCCGCGTTCCCTGGACGCGCGAGAGTGCGAACAGATCGTCGACCAGAACGCTCATGCGCGCCACAGTGGCTCGCAAATGAGACATCGCTCGTGGCACGTCGTTGATCACACCGTCCTCCAAACCTTCCGACAGTGCCCGCAAACCGGCCAGCGGCGTACGCAGGTCATGGGACATGAAGCTGACCAGCTCTTGGCGAGATTGTTCGGCAGCCCGCTCGCGAGCGCGTGACTCGGCAAGGGTGCGGCGGGTTTCAGCCAGGTCGTCCAGCACTTGCGCGAGCTCTCGCGGGGCGGCGGCAGTCTCGACCGAATCCGCCACCACTGACGTGCCACGCGCCGAGTCCGAGACGAGCTGGTGCAACCCGGCGCCAACGCGGCGTGAGGCACGCGAGATCCGGCGCACCACCAGCCACGCGCCGAGCGCGGCAAGCAGCAGTGACACGAGCAGCGCGATCAAGATCACCAACGAGTCGTGGGCGGAGAGGAACATCAGCTGCACATTGATCAGCACCGTAGTCGCCACCGCGACGACCGGCAGCAGCGTGGCGATCGTCAACTGTTGGCGCAGCGAGCGGTAACGCAGAAGATGCAGCAGAAGCAGACCGATCAAGCCGACGGCAATGCAGCTCGCCAACGTCAGTCCGATGATGATCAACAGGTCTGTCATGATCGACTGTCCTCACCCACCAACTCGTCCTCACGCGCCATTCGGTAGCCAAAGCGCCCGACTGTCAGCACCAGCGTCGGGTCGGAAGGATCGCGCTCCAGCTTCTCCCGGAGCCGTCGTACATGCACCGTCACAGTGGAAGTGTCGCCGAAGTCCCAGCCCCAGACCCGGCGCAGCAGTTCTTCCTTGCTGAAGGTTTGACCGGCGTGGCTGGCGAGGAAGGTCAGCAGGTCGAATTCCCGCATCGTCAGGGCCAGCAGCTGACCTGACCGGCGTGCCTGGCGGGCGGCTGAATCGATGGTCACCGGTCCTAGTGTCACGGTGGAATTGAGCAGCGGGATGCCGGCCAGCCGTTCGGTACGCCGGAGCAGAGCCTCGACTCGCAACACGACTTCGCGCGGTGAGAAGGGCTTGACAACGTAGTCGTCGGCGCCGGTCTCCAGGCCAACCAGACGATCTTCCTCCTCGCCACGTGCGGACAGCAGTATGACGCACGCATGATCACCGCTGCGCCGTCGGCGGCGCAGCACCTCTAGCCCCGACAGGCCTGGCAACATGATGTCCAAGATCACGACGTCCGGGCCGATCCGTTGCCAGAGCTGCACGGCCTCGCCACCGTCGCCGCTGCATTCGACCTGGTAGCCGGCTCTGGTGAGATAGGCCCGCAGCACTTCTGCCATCGTGACGTCGTCCTCGACGACCAGAACGCGCGCTGCCATGATCGTCAGCCTAGGCAGCCAGGATTGCGGCGACTACATCGCCGGGCAGCCGCGCCTGAGAGCGTAAGCGAGTCGAAAGCGATTCGCCCCTGCCGAGTGCCGGCGGACGACCGTAGCGTCGAAGGCATGGCCGGTGCGTTGTCCCTTGAGGTCGACGTCATACTGCCGTGTCTCAATGAGGCCGAGGGACTTGGCTGGGTCCTTGAGCGAATGCCGCCCGGCACACGGCCGATCGTGGTCGATAACGGGTCGACCGACGGCTCCGCCGTCATCGCGCAGGATCATGGTGCGCAGGTGGTAGCCGCCCCACAGCTGGGATACGGCGCAGCCTGCCATGCAGGTCTGTTGGCCGCAACTGCGCCAGTCGTGGCTGTGATGGACTCCGATGCCAGCCTGGACCCCCAACAGCTCGAGCGTGTCGTGGCGCCCATCGTCGACGGCACCGCCGATCTCGTGATCGGCCGTCGGACACCGGTCAACGCCGCGGCCTTCCCGTGGCCGTTGCGACTCGCCAACCGGGAGCTCTCCCGGCGTGTGCTCGGGCGTACCGGCCTCAGGCTTGCCGACCTGGGTCCGATGCGGGCGGCGCGCCGCGAGGCGTTGCTGGCGCTGAATCTCCGGGACCGCCGGTCGGGCTACCCTGCCGAGACCGTGGTACGCGCGGCCGACGCCGGGTGGCGGATCGTGGAGGTGAGCGTCGACTATCTGCCGCGCCGGGGACGATCGAAGGTCACTGGTTCCCCGTTGGGCGCGTGGCGTGCCGTGCGCGACATGAGCGCTGCGTTGCAGGCGCCTGCTGACCCGGTGCTTCGTGCGCCATGAGCGACCACGCTGGGACGGTCATCGTGCTGGCCAAGGCACCCAGGCCCGGGCGGGTGAAGACTCGGCTGCAGCCTGCCTTTACCGCCAGCGAGGCGGCGGGGCTGGCTGCGGCGGCGCTTGAGGACACGGTCGCAGCGGTGCGGAGTTGTGCAGCGACGCGCCGAATTCTCGCGTGGGAAGGCGATCGAGCGTGGTGGCAGGAAGGCCTCGAGGTGATCGATCAGCCGGCGGGAACTCTCAATCTGCGGCTAACCGCTGCATTTGCAGCCGCTCTCTCGGACCCGCTGGACGAGCCGGCTCTGCTGATCGGCATGGACACACCGCAGGTCACCGCTCAGCTTCTGGACAGCGATTGGGAAGGAGCTGATGCCGTTCTCGGGCTAAGCGAGGACGGTGGCTTCTGGGCGATCGGCCTGCGCTACGGGCATCCTCATGGGCTCTTTGACGGGATACCGATGTCGACCAGCCGCACCGGTTCAGCACAGTTGGCCCGGCTCTTCGACTCCGGGCTAAGCGTGAAGCTGTTGCCACCGCTGCGCGATGTTGATCGACCCGAAGACGCCGAGAGTGTGGCGGCGCAGTTTCCTGGGCTGGATTTCTCGCGGAAGTATGCGGAGCTGATGAGCGGGCGCCGCCGCCAATCCAGCGACCGCCTCTTCGATGCCGCGTATACGGGCATCACAACGGTGAGCAATCTCGGCCGGGCCGGAATCAAGGATGAGAACCCGCTGCCGCTGGACATCTCGCGCTGGTCCGGCCCGGCGGACGCGGTCGACATGCTCGTCGTGGCGCGCTGCGAACCGCCGGTGATCGACCTGGGCTGCGGGCCAGGCCGCATGGTGCAGGCACTCACGGAGTCTGGGCAGCCCGCGCTTGGTGTCGACATGTCCTCGGTCGCGGTGGAGCTGAGCAGGGCGCGCGGCGGGCTGGCGCTGCGCCGTCGAATCGACGAACCGTTGCCCGCCGAAGGCCGATGGGGGACCGCGCTGCTCATGGACACCAACGTTGGCCTCGGAGGGGACGTGGCGGCGTTGCTCGCCCGCTGCATCCGACTCGTCCATCCGGGCGGACTGATCATCTGCGAGGTCGACCTGGTGCCTGAGCGGCATGAGGTGCACACCGTGGTTCTGCGGACGCATCGCGCGACCTCACCGCTTCTGTCATGGTCGCGCATCGGGGCGTCGGCACTCCTCGAGGTGGCCCCGGCGCTTGACCTTCTCTTGGTGGAGGAGTGGACCAGCGGGACGCGGGCGTTCGTCGCCCTGCGTTCCATGCGGCTCGGCACGAGCTGACTTGGCTCGATCGCGACGACGGACGCCCGGTTGCCGACGTCGGTTGATCATCGCCGCGCTGCTGTCACCCTCGAAACTTCACTCCAGCCGCGACACCGTGGGGACCTTCACGCGTGACCTCACGATCTCCGGGTGGGCTGGAGTGAAGTTTTGAGGGAATGACACGCACTAGCCTCGAAGACATGCTCATGCCGGAGGGACAACCTGCGCCAAGCGACGGCTCGCTGCCGGAGCAGGCGTGGTCCGAGCTGTCGCTCCGACCGCTCGGCATCTACATCCACGTCCCGTTCTGCATGACACGTTGCGGCTACTGCGATTTCAACACCTATACCGCCGCCGAGCTCGGCACCGAGCCAGGAGCCAGCCGCGCCGGCTACGTCGACGCCGCAATCAAGGAGCTCGAGTTGGCGGCTCGAGTGCTGGCTCCGGACGCACCAGCAGTCTCGACGATCTTCGTCGGGGGTGGTACCCCGACGGTGCTGCCGCCGGATGATCTTGGTCGGCTGATCACGGCTGTTCGTGACCGTTTCGGGCTGGCCAAGGACGCGGAGGTGACCACTGAGTCCAACCCCGAGTCAGTCGACGCCGCGGGTTTGCACCGGCTCCGCGAGGTGGGCTTCAACCGGATCTCCTTCGGCATGCAGTCCGCCGTGCCGCACGTGCTTGCGACACTCGACCGGACTCACACGCCTGGCCGTCCGCTGCAAGCTGTGGGCGAGGCTAAAGCAGCCGGGTTTGCCAACATCAGCCTCGACCTGATCTACGGGACGCCCGGGGAGTCTGCCACCGACTGGAGGGAAAGCCTGGATGCGGCGCTGTCCGCGTCGCCCGATCACATCAGTGCCTACGCACTGATCGTTGAGGAAGGTACCCGCCTGGCGGCTCGGATCCGGCGCGGCGAACTCCCGCCCACCGATGAGGATGATCTTGCGGACAAGTACCTGATCGCCGACGAGCGGCTGGTGGCCGCAGGCCAGACGGCGTACGAGGTGAGCAACTGGTCCACCAGTGCGGCGACCCGGTGTCGACACAATCTTGGCTACTGGCGCAGCCATCATTGGTGGGGGATTGGGCCCGGAGCTCACAGCCATGTGGGTGGCGTCCGGTGGTGGAACGTCAAGCATCCGCAGGCGTACGCGTCCCGGCTTGCCTCAGGTCAATCGCCGGCCCAGGCCCGGGAACTGCTTTCGGCGGAGCAACGGCGGGTCGAGCGCATCCTGCTCGAGCTTCGCCTCGCTGATGGCCTCAGCACCTCACTGCTCACAACGACGGAGAAGAGTCGCCTTGTTGATCTTCGAGCGAGACGCCTGGCGGTGGTCGAGGACGGCATGTTGATCTTGACGCGCGACGGAAGGCTGCTCGCCGACGGCGTGATCCGTGATCTGCTGGACTAGTTATTCGCTTCGCACAGCGGAGTTCCGCTGGCCCGGCGTGAGTTACGGCGGTTGGAGCCTGGTGGTTGTCTGGGAGTGTGGCGGCCCTGGCAATGTTCCCGCTGAATTCGGTGCTGTTCCCATACATGCCGTTGCGACTGCGCGTCTTCGAGGAGCGCTACTTGATCATGCTTGCCGAGTTGCTGCGGAGCGATGAAGCGCGATTCGGTGTGGTGCTGATCGAGCGGGGTCGGGAAGTGGGCGGTGGGGAGCAGTGCTTCAGTGTCGGCACGATCGCCGAGATCACCCAGCTTGGCGCCCAGGAAGGCTTTGTCGGCTTGATTGCGCAGGGCAGCCGACGCTTCGAGGTGACCGAGTGGCTGGAGGATGCGCCCCATCCATGCGCCGACGTGCGCGAGATAGCGGAGCCGGAGTGGGACAACGGTTTGTGGCAGCTGCGCGAGAGAACCGAGCAACTAGTACGCCGCACTCTTGCTGTCGCCAGCGAATTCGCCGAGAACGTCTGGCCGTCCGATGTTGAGCTATCTGCCAACCCGGCAGCGGCAGCCTGGCAGTTGGCCGCCATCGCACCGCTCAATGCTCTTGATCAGCTAGCGCTGCTGGGCTCAACTTCGTTCGCCGATCTGCTGGCTGGGGTCTCGGAGCTGACTTGTGAGGCGGCGCTGAGCTACGACACCCCATGGCCCGACATCGAGGCCGAGTAAGACTCCTGCGAGCGTCGATAGGCACCAGCTCCCGCCGACCCGTGCGAGCAGAGCTAGTACGCCGCAAGGGCTACGTCGGCGCGGACCCAGTGCTGCCACGCGGAACCAATCTGATGGGCAACAACACCTGGCGCGGCGTGGATTCCGGGTCGATCAGCAACCGACCGACGTGGAGCCCCTTGTCTCGGATTGGTTGATGAACCGTGGTGAGATTGGCGGCTTTGGCGGCCGGGATGTCGTCGAAGCCACACACCGACACGTCGGCTGGCGTGCTCAGCCCGCGGCTCACCAACGCCTGCAGTGCGCCGAGTGCCAACACGTCGCTCAAGCCGACAACCGCCGTCGGTAGCTCATCACGGTCATGCAGCCACCTGATGGCACTGGCACCAGACTCAATCGAGTTGTGGCCGCCGGAGACGATCATGACCTTCCCTGGGATCGTCTTCCGAAGACCGGCGACACGGCCCGCGTAGTCAACAAAGCTCAGCTCGGCTACGTCGAGGCGCTGCCCCGGGCTGCCTGCCGGTTGGTTGGTCTCGACGAGGACAGCAATGTCGCGGTGACCCAAGTTGGCCAGGTGCTCACCTACCATGGCGCCGGCGCCGAAGTCGTCGATTGCCACCCAGCTCGCATCGGGATCGCTGCTGGCGCTGGTGGTCACCACCCGAATACCGCGCGCCCTCGCCAACATCGCAGCCGGGTGGTCGGCGGGAAGAGACAGGATGGTGAGTGCATCGATATTGGCCTGCCTGACGGAGGTCACGTCACTCTGCTCCGCATCGTTGCCTGACGAGCCCGTCCTCCGCCTGGACAGGGGCATCAACACAATGCTGATGCCGTGTTCCTCGACAACCTCGCTGAGGCCGGTCAAGAACTCGATGGCGAACGGATCGGAAAACGCGTACGAGAGCCGCTCGGAGAGAAGTACTCCGACCGCGTCCGCCCGACCCATTCGGAGCGTCCGACCGGCGGCATCGGGACCCGGGTAGCCGAGTTCCTCCGCCGCGGTGAGAATTCGTTCGCGCAGCTGCGGTGACAGCTGGTCTGGGCGGTTGTAGGCATTCGAAATTGTTGCGGGCGAGACTCCAAGGGCAGCGGCGAGGGTCTTGACGGTCATGCGCGCCATCGGTGCCTCGCCTTACTCCAGCTGCTGAATCGTTCTAGTCAGACTAGTCGGTCGATGGCTCAGCCGGCATGGACTCAAGCGGCCGGGTCTGGCGTTACCTGGCCACCCCCCGGCTCTCCGCTGCCTCAGCGCTTCTTCTTGCCTTTTCTGACTTCCCAGGTATCACTTCCGGGCGTCCAGTTCAATATGCTGGCGCGCTCCATGAATTCATCGCTCGAGATGTCGCCGCGTGCGAAGCGCTCGGCCAAAATCTTCTTGGCCTCACTCTCCGGTGAGCGATTGCTGGGCAATGACGTGGGCCCGAACTGACCGTGCCGAACTAGGAAGAACAACAAAGTGCCCAGCACGAGCAGCGAAAACAAGAAAAACATGGCAGCTCCTAAGAACGGTGCGAAAGGCGGCACTGCGCCGCTTGCGATGGTCGTGCCGGCCTCGCCGGCTCCCCAAGGAGGGCCGTGATGATGATGACCAAAGCCGCCCTCCAGCGGAATCAGTAGTGGGGTGGTCATGGATCCCATTGTGTGGCCGGGCGCCTCTGGCCGGCATCGGCTGAAAAGCGGCTCTTTGACTACGTTCCCTGACGTAGTCCGGATACCGCTGCCACACGATGTGCAGCCCGTACGGCCGGTCTAGTGTCAAGAAGACCGCATCGGCGATCAAGCTGAGCAGCTCAAGACACAGCTGCGCTGGGTGACAAGATCGAGGAGGAACCATGCGGGTCGAGGCCCGGCACGCCCTTCTCATCGACTCCGTCATCGGATTGGCATTGGCGGTAGCCAGCTGGATGGCCTCGTTCTATGTCTGGGACCGTGCCGAATTCAGCCGGCCAGAGTGGGGTCACGGGCCACCTCGCCACATGATCACCAGTATAGATCCGTCCCCGTGGGTGCTGCCTGCGGTGATCGTCGTGGCAATTGGAGTCGCCATCCGCCGGATCTGGCCTCGGGCAGCCTTCGTCGCGACCGTCGTCGGAGTCGGCGCCTATCTGGCGGCTGGAGCAATGTTTGCCCCGATCTTCCTGGGACCTGCCCTCGCTGTGTACGCCATGGCGAGTGGCGCGTCGATCTTCACAGACCAAGGATCCGCAGCCGTCCCGCGATCAGCGATGCCGCCGGTTCGTAACTGGGCGCCGCTGCTGGTCCTGCTGGTACCGATGATCATGGCAGGGCACTGGCGCGAGGCCTACCTGGGCCTGCTCGATCCAGCCTTCTATGGAGGCTTGGTGAGTGTGATCGCAATCGCCGTCCTCCCGGCCATGATCGCGTTGCTGGTGCGGAGTCGTCGGGAAAGCGAGCAGGAGGTGCGTGAGCAGGAACGCCGTCGTTACGCCTACGAGGAACGGTTGCGGATCGCCCGCGACGTGCATGACGTGGTCGGCCATAGTCTTGCCGTGATCACCATGCAGGCTGGAGTGGCGCTTCATCTGCTGGACAAGGAGCGGCCCGCGCACCCGCGTCCGGATCAGGTGGCCTTCTCTCTCGAGGCGATCAAGAGAACGAGCCGTGAGGCGTTAGCAGAGCTCCGGACCACGCTGGAGGTCTTTCAAGCAGACTCTGAGGAGCCTCGAAGTCCGCTGCCCGGACTGGCTCGACTCGATGACCTGGTGGATGGGCTGCGGTCGGCCGGCCGAGAGGTGACCCTGATCCGTGAGCACTCTGATGATGATCTTCGAGGGCTGCCGGTGGCCGTCGACCAGGCGGCGTTTCGGATCATTCAGGAGTCGCTCACCAATGTTGTCCGGCATGCCGGGG
>DATLPF010000170.1:0-14859 GCA_035535875.1 Propionibacteriaceae bacterium | reverse complement strand
GATCGGACACGCACAGCGGCAGATGACGCACCGGCAAAGGGTCATGTGGCGCATCCACACGGCGATACTCTCGACGCGTGACCGCGGCAAGTCCCGCCAAGCCGATGTCAGGCAGTTTCCTCGACCTGCTCTCTGATCTGGACCGATCAGATCTGCTCGGCCTCGGGCGTCCCGGCCCACGAACCTTCCGTCGCGGGGCGTCGATCGTGGTCCAGGGCGACGACACAACGAAGCCGTGTTGGTTCTGCTACACATTGACATTCCGCGGACGCAGCAGGAACTGGCCAGCTTGATCGCTTCATCGCCGGAATCGATCGTCCGCTCGCTCAGATCGTTGCGAGCGCACCGGCTGGTCACGACTGGTCGGCGCCGGATTACGATCCGCGATCTTGATGGGCTGCTGCGGGAAGCTAACGGTCAATGAACGGCCCCGGTCTCAAGAGCGCGGTTTCGTTCGGCGGGAGCCCCGTGTGGGCTGCCGGAGGTCATAGACTCATCGCTTCCGGACTCGGGGGAGAGGACGCGCGATGAGTCAGCGAGACCACGATCTGGTGGTGGTGATCGACTTCGGGGCCCAGTACGCCCAGCTGATCGCCCGTCGCGTACGCGAGGCTAACGTCTACTCCGAGATCATGCCCCACACGGCGTCGGCATCGGAGATTCTGGCGCGGCGGCCAAAGGCGATCATTCTCTCCGGCGGCCCTTCCTCGGTCTACGAGCCGGGAGCGCCGCAACTCGACGCGACAGTGGTTGACAGCGGCACGCCAGTTTTCGGTATCTGTTACGGCTTCATGGCCATGGCTGAGGTTCTCGGTGGGGCGGTCGCGCGGACTGGAATGCGGGAATACGGCCGGACGGCGGTCAGCGTGACTGATTCCGGCACGTTGCTCGCCGGCCTGCCCGCCACCGTAAGTGCATGGATGTCCCACGGCGACGAGGTGATCGCAGCACCACCGGGCTTCAAAGTGACTGCTACCTCGGCGAGGGCGACCGTTGCTGCGTTCGAGGATGTCGGCCGGCGCATGGCCGGCGTCCAATGGCACCCGGAGGTACTGCACACCGAGCATGGCCAGCAGGTGCTGCAGCATTTCCTGTACGACATCGCTGGATGCACTCCGGATTGGACCTCGGCCAACATCATCGACGAGTCCGTCCTCGCCATCCAGCAGCAGGTGGGCGGCAAGCACATCATCTGCGGGCTCTCTGGCGGAGTCGACTCCGCTGTGGCGGCCGCTCTGGTGCAGCGCGCGGTCGGCAGCCAGCTGACCTGTGTCTTTGTCGATCACGGCCTGCTGCGCAAGGGTGAGGCCGAACAGGTGGAGCGCGACTACGTCGCGGCGACGGGTGTCGACCTCAAGGTTGTCGACGCGTCGGAGCAGTTCCTTTCGGCGCTGTCCGGGGTGACCGATCCGGAGGAGAAGCGCAAGATCATCGGCCGGGAGTTCATCCGGACCTTCGAGGCGGCGGCCCGTGAGGTGGTCGGCCAGGCTGGTGAGGTCGAGTTCCTGGTACAGGGCACGCTCTATCCCGACGTAGTTGAATCCGGCGGTGGTCAAGGCGCGGCCAATATCAAGAGTCACCACAATGTCGGCGGCCTGCCCGACGATCTGCAGTTTCAGTTAGTGGAGCCGCTGCGCACACTGTTCAAGGACGAGGTACGTGCAGTGGGCGCACAGCTCGGGCTGCCGCCGGGAATCGTCTGGCGGCATCCGTTCCCTGGACCAGGTCTGGGGATCAGGATCATTGGTGAGGTCACGCGGGAGCGGCTCGACGTCTTGCGCGAGGCGGACGCCATCGCTCGAGCTGAGCTGACGGCCGCCGGGCTCGATCGCGACATCTGGCAGTTCCCGGTCGTGCTGCTGGCAGACATCCGCTCAGTCGGGGTGCAAGGCGACGGCCGGACGTACGGGCATCCCATCGTGCTCCGGCCCGTCACCAGCGAAGACGCGATGACTGCCGACTGGGGTCGGCTCCCCTACGAGGTGCTGGAAAGGATCAGTACCCGGATCACCAACGAGGTGGATCAGGTGAATCGGGTTGTCTTGGACGTTACGAGCAAGCCGCCAGCCACCATCGAATGGGAATAGCGATTTGCGATGAAGGCTCAGTCGCCGAGGCTCGCTTCCGCGGCACGTGCCAGCTCGACGTACTGCGACTCATGCACTGGTGGAACCTGTACCCACGCCTTCATCGGTCGACCTGCCATGGGCTCGAAGAGGTGGGCGCCATCCAGACTGAGGGCGCGGGCATGATCTTGGCCTTCCAACTTAAAGATCATGTCGTCCCCGTACAGCCCGCAAAACGCCTTGCCTCCGCGCCGTTTGATGCCCGGCATGCCGAACATCGAGGCCTTGACCACATCTCGCTCGCTCGACACCTCGTCAAGTAGTGCCGTAAACCGGGCCATTCCAGCCTCGGTCGGCTTGGACATGTGGTGCGGTTGCGTCATACCCCGGAGCGTATTCGCCGGGGCGTCACGGCGCGTACGTTTCCCAACACAGTCGTTTGAACGGTTCCCATCACAGGCGTGCAGAGCAGGACCAATCCGGGGCCTCGACCGCCGTCGTGGAAATCGCCTCGACGCAGTCCAGGGCGCACCTAAACTGAGGGGCGAAAGCATCGTTGCGAGCGATCGGCGCCGCAGCAGGCTCCGTCGCGAAACACCGCAATCAAGAGGGATTTGACCGTGTCCGAGATCACCAGCCCCGCCCCGTCTACCAGCCTGATCGGCACTGCTCGCGTCAAGCGCGGCATGGCCGAGATGCTCAAGGGTGGAGTGATCATGGATGTGGTCACGGCCGAGCAGGCCAAGATCGCCGAGGACGCCGGCGCGGTTGCCGTGATGGCACTGGAGCGCGTGCCCGCCGACATTCGTGCCCAGGGCGGCGTATCGCGAATGAGCGATCCGGACATGATCGATCGCATCATCGCGGCCGTCTCCATTCCGGTCATGGCCAAAGCGCGGATCGGACATTTCGTCGAGGCCCAGGTGCTCCAATCGCTTGGCGTTGACTACATCGACGAATCCGAAGTGCTCACGCCCGCCGACTACGCCAACCACATCGACAAGTGGCGCTTCACCGTGCCGTTCGTGTGCGGCGCCACCAATCTTGGCGAGGCCCTGCGCCGGATCGCTGAAGGCGCGGCCATGATCCGCTCCAAGGGCGAGGCTGGCACCGGTGATGTCTCCAACGCCGTCACCCACATGCGCCAGATCCGTGCCGAGATCGCACGTCTCACCACGATGGCACCCGATGAGCTGTATGTGGCTGCAAAGGAGCTCCAGGCACCCTACGAGCTGGTCGCCGAGGTTGCGCAGTTGGGCAAGCTGCCCGTCGTACTCTTCACAGCCGGCGGCATCGCCACTCCAGCCGACGCCGCCATGATGATGCAGCTTGGCGCTGAAGGGGTCTTTGTTGGCTCCGGGATCTTCAAGTCCGGCAACCCGGCCGAGCGCGCGGCGGCCATCGTCAAGGCGACGACTTTCTACGACGACCCTGATGTGATCGCGAAAGTATCCCGCGGGCTCGGCGAGGCAATGGTTGGCATCAATGTCGATGACATCCCACAGCCACATCGTCTTGCTCAACGCGGCTGGTGAGCCGCACGCCCGTTGTCGGTGTCCTCGCCCTGCAAGGTGATGTACGCGAGCATCTCCGCGCGCTAACGGCATGTGGCGCAAACGTCCGACCCGTACGCCGCCCAGCCGAGCTAGTTGGGCTGGATGGGATAGTGCTGCCCGGTGGCGAGTCCACCACCATTGACAAGCTGTCGCGGATCTTCGGACTGCGCCAGCCACTGATAGCTGCGCTGCGCGATGGACTGCCGGCGTACGGCTCCTGTGCCGGAATGATCTTGCTCGCGAAGCGGGTGATTGATGGCACAGAAGATCAACAAACCTTCGGTGCCCTCGATATCACCGTACGACGCAACGCCTTCGGTCGTCAGGTTGAGTCCTTCGAGACCGATGTCGATCTTGAAGGTATCGAGGGCGGTCCGGTACACGTGGTGTTCATCCGGGCGCCATGGGTGGAGAGCATCGATGATGGCGTACAGGTTCTGGGTGCCGTGGTTCCCCCCGGCCTTCCGGAGTCCAAGATCATCGCCGTGCGGCACGAGAACGTGATGGCGACCTCGTTTCATCCCGAGGTGACCGACGACCTGCGCATCCACAGGTATTTCCTCGACCTCGTCCGCGCTGCCTAGTGCCAAGGCAGCGGAATCGGACTGCCGCTCAGGATTTGTCGGTCTGCTGACCGCCTTCCGATGGTTGAGCGGAGTCGGCCCCAGCCGGCGGCTCAGTTAAAGGATTGTCGGTCGTGGCGGGCCGCTCCTCAGGACCCTCAGGCGCGGGTGCCGACTCGGTGGCGTCTTCCTCGTGGGCCGCAGGAGCGACCGGCGCCTCGGGCTCTGACGGACCCGTCGGTTCTGGCTGGGTCGTCACCGGGGATTCCGGGGCAGGCTGACGCTGTTCCCAAGGCGGGCCCTCGCTACCCCAAACCGAGTCCTCGGCAGAGGCTGATGGAGCTGGTGGCTGCTGAAACGACTGAGTCGGCCCTGATGTGCCCGGTGGCGTGTACGCCGGCTGGCCCGCCTGTGGCGGGGTCGTCGGGTGGCCAGCCGCCTGACCCTGCGGTCCTGACACCGGCGGATAGGTCGGCGATGCGGGCTGCGAACCTTCTTCGGGCACCACGAACAACGCGATGATGTAAAGGATGACGGGAACGCCGGTGAACAGTGAGATCACCACAGTGAGCACCCGCACCAGTGTCGGGTCCATGTTGAGGTAGTTCGCGACTCCGGCGCACACGCCGCCCAGGATTCTGTTGGACTTGCTCCGCTCAAGCCTCTTGGGTGGCTGCGGGGGGTAGGGGCTGCTCATGACACACCTTTCGATGAGGGTTTGCTACTGATGGTTCCGGGAAAGGACGAGGCCAAGAACACCAACGGCGACCAGTACCATGGGAGCCACGATCCTGATCACCTGCCAGTTGAGAGGTCCGACAAAGGCTAGCCACAATGATCCGAGCGCCACACAGCTGAACAGAAGGCCAAATATCAAGGCAACGACATCGTAGGTTTTTCTCATCGTTGCACCTCTATGTTGCCGGCGTCTACGGAGAGATTAAGCGTCAAAGTGTGTTGACCAGGCTCGGCTGGCTGCGGATCCTTGAATTCGCCCGTGAGTTCTGAACCTGCCTTAACCTCATTCCCGTATGCGCGAACCGCTCCCATGTCAGCGGAGTAGTTGACGACAACATTGACGTCCTTGGGAACTGTGACCTCGAGACGGCCCAGCTCCACATGCGCCGCGTAGCTGGTGTCGGTCGTGACCGCCAGCTGACTGAGATCGACCGAAAGCTCGCCGAAATCCTCTGAGTCGCCAGCGGCCGGCAGCTCGGCCAGTGTTGTGTACGCGTGGGTCGAAGTCGCGAAGGGCACTCGTAGTGCGGGTCCAGCAGCCGTGACAATCAGTACAGCCACCGCCAATACGACGCCAACCGGCAGCAAACCGCGCGCCAGGCCAAACCACGTAGCGGCCAACAGCGTCACGCCGATGATCAACAGGGCCGCCGCGAGGTAGCCTGCGATCGGGATGACGACGCCGAGCGCCTGGGCTATGCCAAGCCCCGATAGCGTCAAGCCAAGCACGATGAGCGAAACCAGGCGGAGTCGCCTTGCCGACTTGGTGTTGGACATCTTGACCGGTAGGGCTGGCGTAGGTCCGGCGTAGAGGCCGACTGGATCAGGCTCAGCCAAGAAGGCGTTGTGCTCAGCGGGCTCTGGACCTGCTGCCGGATGCGGCACTCTTGCTGCTGGGGGACTTGGCCACTCATCGGCCGGCGTGGCGGCCGTCCGACTGCCCGCGGCCACCTGACCTACGTGCTCCTCAACACGGCGTTGCCATGCCTCGGCGGCTTCGGTGAATGGCGTCGGCGGTCCTGGATATCGCACGAATTGGGGCGCGGACGGCAGCGCCGGCTCGGAACCGGCATCAGCTGTCGGAGCCGGCGCTTGATCTGCCTTGCTCTGCCGGCCTTTGTAGAAGCCGAAGTACCAAATGACCGCGATGACGATGGCGGGCCCGATGCCGAACGGGCTGAGCCACTGGAAGATGGTGAGCATCGCAAGGCTGGCGACCACCACGAGAGTGATCCACAGTTCCCGCGGCCAGCGCCGCACCGATTCACCGAACAGATCGTTGACCAGCGCTCTGTCGCTACCCTCGACGGGAATCAGTAACCAGCCAGCGAGATAGAGGACGAGGCCAATTCCGCCGCTTAGTGCGAGTAAGGCCCAACCGACCCGGGCCAGTACGGGATCGATCCCCCAATGCTGTGCCACGCCACTGCAAAGTCCCGTGAGCTTGACGTCAGTCGCGCTGCGACGAATCGTCCAGATCGAGCTCATGCGTCCATCCTGCCGACAGGGTTACCCTCTAACTATCAGGGACGCCCCCCAAAGCTCCCGGCTGTTGGCGTGAATAGGGAACCGATCGTGCCGCTGCAACGTCTAAATTCGTTCGGCTAAGGGAGAAGTCGGGGACGACCCCGCTGGCTGTACGCCAATGCGCGTGTGAGGGTAGGAGATCATGACCGCGACAGACTCGAGCCATCTCGAGCCTGATATGCACGACTCCGTGACTGCGCCACCGCAACACGGGAGCGCGGTTGGTGACGGTATGGGACCGTCGGCCCCCCGCACGGAATCAGCGCCGGCGACGGCAGCATTGCCGATCGCGAAGGAAGGCGCTCCGGACTCCGGTCCGGGAGACGCCGAGGACAAGCCGCGGGCCACGAGGGTGGCCGAGGGCGCGTGGCTCGGCGGGGTTTGTACCGGACTGGCCCGACATCTTGGCTGGCCGTTGATGGTGGTCAGAATCGCGTTCGTTGCTTTGGCGACCTTCCAATTCATCGGCGTGATCGCGTACGGGGCCTTGTGGCTGTTATTGCCGCCCGGCTCGACTGAGAAGGCTCCTGGACTGGAGTCTGCGAGCCGGGCAGGCTTGCGGGACCAGAGCAAACCCAAGCGTCGCATTGACTGGGGCATGCTGTTGGCGCTGATCGCCTTGGGCGTTGGGTTGCTGTGGATCATGCAGAACACCGGTCTCGGCATCAGTTCGCAGCTGTTCTGGCCTGTGGCCTTCGCCTGCGCCGGAGCCGCACTGGTCTGGCGACAGGCCGACTCCGAGCAGCAGAAGCGTTGGCGCGCCGAAGCGGGCGGCAGGGCCTGGCTTGCTCCATTCGTGGCCCGCGGCGGTTGGCCGGCGCTGGTCCGAGTGATCGTCGGCCTGGGGTTGGTCGGCGCAGCATTTGGGATCGTCATCGCCCAGCAGGGCCAGATCTCGCATTTGCCCGAAGTCATGGCGATGACCATGCTCGCGCTGACCGGGCTGGCGATCGTCCTTGCCCCGTGGTTGCACCGCTCGCGTTCGGCTCTCAACCAGGCAAGGGCTGAGAAGGTCCGAGCAGATGCTCGAGCGGACATGGCCGCGCACCTGCATGACTCGGTGCTGCAAACGCTCGCCATGATCCAGCGGCAAGCTGAGGACCCCAAGGCAGTGCAGCAGCTGGCCCGTCGTCAGGAGCGAGAGCTGCGCAACTGGCTCTATGACGACGAGTTGCATGAGGCGACGCTCAAGGCCGCCCTGACGGCGGCCGCCGCGGAAGTCGAGGACGAGCGGGGCGTCCCGGTCGAGTTGGTCACGGTCGGCGACTGCGACACCTCCGACCCGATCCAGGCCTTGGTACGCGCCGCGCGCGAAGCGATGGTCAACGCCGCGAAGCACTCCGGGGCCGACAAGATCGACGTCTACGCCGAGGTAGATGAGGACTCCGTTGAGGTCTTCGTGCGCGACCGCGGAAACGGTTTCGATGCGCACGCTGTGGCGGAGGACCGTATGGGCGTGAAGGGCAGCATCATCGACCGCATGGCGCGGCACGGTGGCACCGCAACAATCCGTTCCGCACCGGGCGACGGCACTGAGGTACGACTGGAGATCAAGCGATGAATGAGACATCGGAACAGCTCGGCGCGCGGGAGACAGCCAACCAGCCCAGCTCCCAGAGCGCAAACGCCGAGCGTCGGCCCTACAGTGTGGTGATCGTCGATGACCACGCCATGTTCCGCACTGGTGTGAAGGCTGAAATCGGCCGTTCAGTGGCTGTTGTCGGTGAAGCGGCAGACGCGGATCGAGCCGTCGCCGTCGTACTCCGGACCCAGCCGGATGTGGTGTTGCTGGATGTGCACCTGCCCGGTGGCGGGGGAGTGGAGGTCATCCGCAAGGTGCACGAGAAGAATCCCGAACAGAAGTTTCTCGCCCTCTCCGTCTCCGACGCAGCGGAGGATGTCATTGGTGTGATCCGCGCTGGCGCTCGAGGCTACGTCACGAAGTCGATCAGCGGCAGCGAGCTCATCGATGCGATCCGGCGAGTCGCCGAGGGCGATGCGGTCTTCTCGCCGCGCCTGGCCGGGTTCGTGTTGGATGCCTTCTCCGGGTCAATTGATCTTGCCACAGTTGATGAAGATCTTGATCGACTTTCCCAGCGTGAGCGTGAGGTGCTCCGGCTGATCGCGCGCGGCTATGCGTACAAGGAAGTCGCCAAGGAGTTGTTCATCTCGATCAAGACCGTGGAGACGCACGTGAGCAGCGTGCTGCGTAAGTTGCAGCTCTCCAACCGCCACCAATTGACCCGCTGGGCTACCGACCGCCGGCTGGTCTAATTCCAGGCGAAAATCGCGCGCCCCCGGCATCACCTCGACGATTTGACAGGCCTCGGCCATTAGTGTCTGGCCATGCAGCTCGCGTACCACATCTTGGTGCTCCTTCACCTGATTGGTTTCGCCGCGCTGTTGGGCGGAGTTCTTGTGCAATTGCGGTCGAAGGAGCCTGAGGTCAACGCGGCGATGCTGCACGGGTCCTTAACGCTCCTGATCACGGGTCTCGCGCTCGTCATCTTGGAAGAGATCGGGCCGAATCCGGTGAACTACGTCAAGGTCGCCATCAAGCTGGTCGTATCGGCGATAGTCGTGCTGCTGGTGGTCAAGAACCGGAAGTTCGCCTCGATTCCGCGCGGGCTTTGGGGGCTGATCGGCGGCCTCACGATCCTCAACGCCGCAGTGGCTGTGCTGTGGCAGTAGGGTCGGTCGTGAGGTGAAGTCGTGACCGAACATTGTGGTGCCGCAAAGGGCCTCCTCGGATGAGGCTTTCGGCTCGAGTGGACTACGCGCTTCGGGCGATGTCTGAGCTGGCCGCAGCCGGCGCGCCGCGTACGGTGGAGCAGCTCTCTGAAGTGCAGCGGATTCCCAACAAATACCTTGAAAGCATCCTCGGTGAGCTGCGTCGTACCGGCCTGCTTCGAAGCCAACGTGGCCCAGAAGGTGGTTACCGGCTGGCAAGGCCAGCGGACACCATCAGCATTGCCGATGTGATCCGGGCCCTTGACGGAGAGCTGGCGAACGTACGCGGGAGTCGACCAGAGAACCTGGCCTACGTTGGCTCGGCCACCGCCTTGCAGGAGGTCTGGATCGCCTTGCGCGCCTCCGAGCGGGCGATTCTGGAGGGCGTCACCCTGGCCCACGTCGTTACAGGTGAGATGCCGAAACCGGTCGCTACTCTGGTGGCGAATCCATCCGCCTGGAGCTGACCCCTCTAACTCGCGCGTGAAGGAAAACTACGCAAACCCAGGTTGTTGACGGTCTGCACGGTTTGCAGACTATGTAGAGCGCCAGGAATCTACGTTTACGTAGTTTTCGGCGGAGAAGGTGCCGGGGCGTAGAGGACGGAGGTCCCGGACGCTAGAGCAGGGGGCGCAGCGGGGTAAGCACGGTCTCGGAGAACTTGACCATGGCGTGCCGGCGCTGCCAATCGGCCAGCGTCAGCTCAACGGTGTTGGACGAATCGATGTCGAAGATCTCTTCCATCTGCCGGGCGACCCCCGGATTGAAGACTTCCATGTTGATCTCATAGTTGCCGAGCAGACTCAGCCGGTCGATGTTCGCCGTGCCGATCGTCGACCATTGGCTGTCGATGGTGGCGGTCTTAGCATGGACCATTGCGCCTTGATACAGCAGCAGCCGTATGCCGTTGCGGAGCAGGTGGCTGTAAAAGCCGCGAGACAGCCAGTCAGCCACGATGTGGTTGGACTCTGCGGGAATGATGATCCGCACGTCCACACCTCGACGTGCGGCTCGGATGAGGGCGGACAGAATGTCCTGGTCGGGAATGAAGTAGGCGTGGGTCATATAGATGTGGTGCGATGCGCGGTCGACGGCATCCAGATACATGCCGCGAATCGGGTAGACCATGTTGCGCGGCATGTTCCGATGGATGCGAATGTCCGGCTGCCAGGTGGCGCTGCCAAAGTCGGGCAACGCGGCCCGACGTCGCCCCGACCAGAGATTCCAGAAGTCGATGAACGCGTTCTGGACGTCCCAGACAATGTCGCCGGTGAGCCGGGCGTGAGTGTCACGCCAGTCGGTGGCGTAGAGGCTCCCGATGTTGTAGCCGCCGAGGAAGGCAACGAGGTCGTCGACCACCAACAGCTTGCGGTGGTCACGACCGGTGTTCCGCGGGAACCGAAAACCGGATGCGATCAGCGGATGGCGGAGTACCGCGATGTTCTTGGGCAAGACGAAGAAGGACCGTGGGACGACCAGGTTGGCAAACTCGTCGAAGACCACGTAGACCCTGACTCCGCGATTGGCCGCATCGATCAGCGCGTCCTTGAAGGCTTCACCGACGGCATCGCCCTTCCAGATGAAGCTCTCGAAGAAGATCCGAGATTTCGCTTGGCTGATGGCATGCAGCATGTCGCGATACAGGTCCTCGCCGTAGGTGTAGACGGTGACCTCGGAGGTGCCCACGGTAACCGAGCGCGGCGGGAGTCTCGGGAACGTGGCAGGCTTGCGGAGCCTCTTGCGCCGATAGTCGACCACGACCAGTGCGAGTAAAGTGGCTCCTTGCACTGCGGCCGCGGCCTGCACAGTGCGCTTCAGCAGCGTACGGAGCGAGATCCTGGGCACCCGCATAGCCACAATCTACGCTGGCAGCAAGCGGAGCCGCTGCGGTGAGCCGGTCGTATCCGGTGTCGTTGCTGATGTCTAGGGTGGGCTGCGTTATGACGAGACTTTGCGGGAACGGCGTGAACCCCTGCCCCAGTGACGAGTGGTGATGACGAGTACCACGCAGGCCAGGCCGGCCCGATTGACTACCGAACAGCTGCTCGAGGGACTGAACCCACCGCAGCGGGAGGCGGTGCTGCACGAGGGTGGCCCGGTACTTGTGGTGGCCGGCGCCGGTTCGGGCAAGACTCGGGTGCTGACCCGCCGGATCTGCTATCTGGTGAGCCAGCGCCGGGTACACCCCGGCTCGATTCTCGCCATCACGTTCACCAATAAGGCCGCGGCCGAGATGCGTGGCCGGGTGATGGACTTGGTGGGCAACCGAGCCAAGCTGATGTGGGTCTCCACCTTTCACTCTGCGTGCGTGCGCATTCTGCGATCGGAGATCGGCCGGTTCAACATGGCCCGCACGTTCTCGATCTACGACGATGCCGACTCCAAGCGGCTGATGCAGCTGGTGGCCCACGATCTTGATCTTGATCCGAAGCGGTTCCCGGTCCGCGCGATCATGAACTGGGTGTCGGCTTGCAAGAACGAGCTCGTCGATCACGAGTCCGCGGCCTCCCGAGCGCGCTCACCGATGGAGGAGAGCTACGCCGAGGCGTACCGCGAATACCAGCGGCGGCTGATCAGAGCCAACGCCTTGGACTTCGACGATCTCATCATGACAACAGTCCACCTGTTCCAGGCTTTTCCCGAGCTGCGCGAACAGTACCGGCGGCGCTTCCGTCATGTGCTCGTCGATGAGTACCAAGACACTGACCATGCTCAGTACGTCCTGATCAGGGAGCTCTGTGCGATCGATCCCCGACCGAGTCCTGATGTGGTGGCCATCGAGCCGCCGGAGCTCATGGTGGTTGGTGACTCTGATCAGTCGATCTACGCCTTTCGCGGTGCGACGATCCGCAACATCAACGACTTCGAGTCCGACTTTCCTGGAGCGAGAGTGATCCTGCTCGAGCAGAACTACCGCTCGACACAAACTATCTTGAGTGCCGCCAACGCGGTCATCATGCGCAACGAGAACAGGAAACCAAAGAATCTCTGGTCCGATGCCGGCGACGGTGAGCAGCTCGTTGGGTACGTCGCTGACACCGAGCACGACGAGGCGCAGTTCGTGGCTGCAGAGATCAAGCGACTCAAAGAGGAGGGCGGGCACCGGTACGGCGATGCGGCGGTGTTCTACCGAACTAACGCCCAGTCCCGAACCTTTGAGGAAGCATTCATCCGAATCGGCATGCCATACAAGGTGGTCGGTGGTGTTCGGTTCTACGAGAGGCGCGAGGTCCGCGACGCGATCGCTTACCTGCGCGCCATCGCCAACCGAGCTGACGATGTCTCCCTCCGCCGCATTCTGAACGTTCCCAAGAGGGGGATCGGTGATCGGGCGGAGGGCGCAGTGGCCGACCTCGCAGCTCGGGAGAGCGTGAGCTTCGGTGATGCGCTGCGCCGGGTCGACGAGATTCCGGGTTTGGCGTCACGCTCAGCGAACCAGCTGAGGGCGTTCGCTCGGTTCCTTGACGATCACGAGGCCATGGTGGCCGAGGGCATGCCGGCGGATGCCATCTTGACCAGCGTGCTGGACCGGTCGGGCTATCTGGCGGAGCTGCACGGCTCGACCGACCCCCAGGACGAGACTCGGCTGGAGAACTTGAAAGAGCTCATCACGGTGGCGCGGGAATTCGTCACCGGCGTCGCAATACTGGCCGTACCGGAAGAGGAGTTGGACGAGCTCGGGCTGCCCGCCGACGCCGACGCTCCGCCGGAGGGTGATCTGGCCACTGCACTCGACCCAGAGGCCGACCTGGCGGCAGGTGCGGCTGAACCGGATGCATCGTTGGGTGCCTTCCTGGAGCGAGTGGCGCTTGTGGCCGATTCCGATCAGATACCTCATGCTCCAGACGAGGCAGATACCGGTGTTGTCACCTTGATGACCTTGCACACCGCGAAAGGCCTGGAGTTTGACACGGTCTTCCTCACAGGTTGCGAGGACGGCGTCTTCCCTCATCAGCGAGCGATTGCCGAGCGCACCGGCAACGAACTTGCGGAGGAGCGGCGGCTCGCCTACGTCGGCATCACCCGGGCGCGCAAGCGGCTCTATATCTCTCGCGCGATCGCCCGCTCATCTTGGGGCTCTCCCCAGCACAATCCGCCAAGCCGGTTCCTGAACGAGGTGCCCAGTCAGCTGGTCGACTGGCGGCGTACGGAGGCTGCGGTCACCAGCTGGCGTAACACGTCCGCGACAGGCAGCCAGACGTGGCGGAACACCGTCGGCTACGGCGCCAGGCAGACGGTCCGCGAGATCCCATCCCTCGCGGCTGGAGACAGGGTGCTGCACACCACGTTCGGCATGGGTACGGTGATCGCAACCTCTGGCGAAGGCGACAAGTCCATGGCCGATGTGGATTTTGGGTCCTCTGGACTCAAGCGACTTTCCCTCCGGTATGCACCGCTGGAGAAGCTCTAGCCGAGTTGTCAGAACCCGTTGAGCTAGAACTCAACTGGGTTCTGACAACTCGGCGTATGCGAGAGACGTCTACGGTTTCACGCCGTGGGCGTTGAGCCACGGGACTGGGTTGACCGCGCTGTAGACGTCGCCGGCTGACACGCCAGCGGGGTAGACCTCGAGGTGGACGTGGGGGCCGAAGGTTCGTCCGGTCATCCCGATGGCGCCGACGATCTGGCAAGCCGACACCGTCTGGCCGACCCTGACGGAGACCGTCGACATGTGAGCCATCAGTGTGTGGGTGCCATTCGGGTACTTGATGGCGACATAGTTGCCGGCCCAGCCGCTGGCAGGCCCCACCCCGGCGTTGGTGACGACCCCCGACGCAGGAGCGTGCAGTTGGGTACCGACGGGGGAGGAGAAGTCCAAACCGGTGTGATAGCGCGCCCATGGGCCAACCTGGCCGAAGCGAGCAGCAATGCTGTAGCCGCTGGTGACGGGCAAGCAGCCCTTGCTACTGGAACCAGCGTTGGCATCGGGCTGGGGGGACTGGGGGTCGCTCCGTCGGGCCTGCCCGCGTGCGAGCAGTATCGCCTGCCGGCGCGTCGCGTTCGAAACAGCCTCGAGGGCCTTGTCTCGCGCCTTCGCCGACTTGTCCATGGAGGCCTCGGACACCTCGGAATCGATCTTGCTGAGCTCCTCGGCCCGCTGGTCAGCGAGGCTCTTGACCTTGGCGGAGTCGATGCGGGTCCGCTCGGCGCCGCGACTCGTTTCTTTGGGGAGCTCGTTCGTCGCCACTGTTGCCGTCAAGGTGGTGTGCTGTGCTGCACCAGTAAGGGCCATCGATCCAGCGACGCCAAGCCCCAGAACCGACACAGCCAGCGCTGCCACTCCATGTCGGAGCCAGCTTTTCTTGTCCTCTTTGATCTCTTCGATGAAGGCGCGACGCGCACGCGTACTTTCCGACGACGAGCTGGGCACTCCAAATCTCCTCGTACGACGACAGGTTCCCCGAGTCCTGCCTCTTGCCGCAGTACAAGTCGGTGATCGTCTGCTGCTGGAGGCCCGCGTTTTAAGTTCAAACGGTGGACGCAGTCGAAACAATAACGGATACGTAACGAGGTGCAAGCCAATCCGGACAAGTTGGACGTGTGTTTTCTCGGATGTGATGAACATCTCGTGTGTCATTCCGAGCTGTTCGCCCATCGCGTTGTTTGATTACCCGCCGTCACTCAGTGCGTGGCGACTCCATTGGCCTTGAGCCACGGCTGTGGATTGATCGCCTTGTA
>DATLPF010000169.1:0-8353 GCA_035535875.1 Propionibacteriaceae bacterium | reverse complement strand
GTGCTTGAGGTATCCGGCGCCGACGGTTTGAGCGGGAAAGATCTTGACCGCGGTCGCGCCGGCATCCCAGCCGTCGGCGAGCTCGGTGGGGGTCAGGCCGCCAGGGAAGACCGCAATCTGGCGTTCGACGGCGAGCTTGATCACCGGCAGGTTCATGGTTGGGGTAACCAGGAATCGTGCGCCGCTTTCGATCGCACGTTGAGCCGCTGAGTCGCTGAGGACGGTGCCGACACCAATGTCGGCAGTGTCCGCGTACCGGTTGACCAGGTCGGCCAGGGCATCGAGCAGGCCGGGTGTGGTGAGGGTCAACTCCAGGCTGAGGATGCCTTCCTCGGCGAGCACGTCGCACACCGGAGCAAGAGCGGAGACGTGCGAGGCGCGGAGCACGGCGATCACCTTGCTGGTGGTAAGCCGGTCGCTCAGCGGCGGTCGGCTGATCGTGGCGCTCACGGCGCTTGCACCGCCCGGGCAAGGGTTTCGACGAAGAAGTACTCGCCCCACATGACGCTCTCGTCGACTCCGAGTTGCTTGGTTTCGTGGTACGAGCCGTGCTTGAGTACGCCCTCCCACTCGTCCTCGTGGGCGACGAACTCCGGCTCGCAGAGCCGGGCGATCGTGGCCTCGGCGTGGCTGTGGTACCGCTGCGCAAGATCGTCGTCGGTCACGAGGGAGGCGAGCATGATCAATCCGCCCGCGGCGCAGGCGGCGGCCGAGGATTCCCAGCGGCGTACAGGATTCGGTTCGTCGAAGTCATTCGGTGGCACTGGGTCCGGCCCGCTGGTGTGCTCCAACCAGTAGTCGGCATTCAGTTGGGCGGTTGCCAGCCAGTGCGGGTTGCCGGTCAGGGCGTACATGGAGGTGAACCCGTACAGCGACCAGGCCAGCCCGCGCGCCCAAGAGGAGTCGTCGCGCCAACCCTGCTGGGTGGTCTGACGCAGGAACTCTCCGCTATCAAGATCAAAAATGCCTTCGTGGCTAGTCGATCCGTCGCCGCGTACCAGGTACTTGCGCGTGGTCTCGCAGTGCTGCTCAGCGACGTCGAGCAGATGTTGATCACCTGTTTCTAGCGCAGCCACCGCGATGATGCCGACGTTCATCATGATGTCGATGAAGATCGAATCCGGCGCTAGGAACGAGCGCAGGAACGTGCCCTTGCTGTTGAACCGAGTGGCCATGGTCTTGCCACCCTGAATGATCACCTGCCGGCGGGTGTCGTCGCCGGTGAGTTCCCACCACTTCTTCCATGTCGGGCACAGCACGAAGCCAAGATCATGAACTTGATCGTCGTACTGACGTTCCTCGACGAGCCTGCTGTAGTGCTCGGCGCGAGCCTTCCAGTGGCTGCCGAGTCCCAGCTCATAGAAGAGCCACATTTGACCGCCCAGGAAGCCTTCGCACCAGTTGGTCCAGGCTTCTCTCCCATGCTTCCAGTGGCCGTGGTCGGTATAGAGCGGGAAGTAGCCGGGGTAGTCGGTAGCCAGTCGCAACACTTTCCAGGCGGCGACCTCGAGCGCAGTTCTAGCGGCCGCCTTCGTCGCCTCTTGAAAAGGCAGGCTGCGGCGTTCCTTGACTCGCCGAGAATCCCAGTACACGGGTCTCTACCTCACTTCTCGCCGACGCCGCCGACCCAGGAAGGTGCTTGCGCGCCGGTCCGGATGATTGTGCTCTTGTGTTCGATGTACTCATCGATCGCGGTGCGGCCGAGCTCCCGGCCGATGCCTGAGGCGCCATAGCCGCCGAAGGAGACCTCGGGGAAGCCGTCCATGTAGCAGTTGATCCAGACGGTTCCGGCCTTGGTTGCTCGCGCATAGCCGAGCGCGGTGTCGATGTCGCGACTCCACACCGCGGCGCTGAGCCCGTACCCGGTGGCGTTAGTGATCTCCACGGCCTCAGCAAGATCGGCAAACCTGACCACCGACAACACAGGCCCGAAGATCTCCTCTCGAGCGACCCGGGCGGTCTTGGGTACGCCGGCGAGCACGGTCGGGGAGTAGTAGCGACCGCGATCGGAAGTCAACCGATCGCCGCCCAGCGCAATCGAGGCGCCCTCCTGCTGACCAAGATCAACATAGCCGCTGACCACGCCGAGGTGCTCCTCGGAGATCAAAGCGCCGACCTTGGTGGCTGGGTCGAGCGGGTCCCCGACGGTGACATCCTGCGCGCGCTCCACGATCCGTTCGGTGAACTCGTCGGCGATATCGGCGTGCACCAGGAGTCGAGAGCCGGCGTTGCAGCACTCGCCTTGGTTGAAGTACGCGCCGAAGACGACCTTCTCCAACGCCGCGTCAAGATCAGCATCGGGGAAGATCACTTGCGGGTTCTTGCCGCCCAGTTCGAGGCTCACCTTCTTCAGGTTCTTGGCGGCCGCCTGGGCGACCATGCGGCCGACGCCGGTGGATCCGGTGAAGGTGGTCATGTGGGTGCCGGGATTACTCGACAGCCAGCCGCCGACGTCGCCTCCGCCATGGACGAGGTTGACAACGCCATCGGGCACCCACTCGTCGTGCAAGATCTGGACCAGGCGGGTGGTGGTGCCCGGTGTTAGGTCACTGGGCTTGATCACCGCCGTGCAACCGACTGCCAAAGCGAACGGGAGTTTCTGGGAAACGATCAAGAGCGGGAAGTTCCACGGGGTGATCACTCCGACGACACCGACCGGTTCCTTGACCGTCACCGCCAAGTAGTTGGGTCCCAGGTGGTTGTGGGCGTCCCCGTACGCGTGCTGGGCAAGGCTCGCCGCGTAGTACCAGATCCCCGCTGCACTAGCCACCTCGTCCTTGGCCTGCGAGATCGGCTTGCCGGATTCGAGGGTCTCGATCAAGGCGAGCTCGTCACGTTCGGCTTCGATCCGGGCCGCGACCCGCCGTAGCAGCGCGGCCCGCTCAGCACCCGAGGTCCGCGGCCAGTCACCCGTGCTGAAGGCCTTGTGGGCTGCGGCAACGGCAGCGTCGACCTCGGCTTCGGTGGCGCTGTGGTAGCTGGCGACCCGTTCGTCGTGGGCTGGACTGTCGCGCAGCACCTCCTCGCCGCCGCCGACGATGTCGCGGCCGTCGATGATATTGGGCCAATTGTTCGCGGTGATGTTGGTCAGTGCGGTGCTGGTGATCATGGTCATGGCAGTGCCTTCGCTCGGTGCTGATGCGTACGGGGTTCAGGTGCCGCGGTAGTGCGGGTCACGTTTCTCAGTGAAGGACGCGAACCCTTCGACCGCGTCCTCGGTAAAGGCGGTGGCGGCTGAGCTGATTTGCTCCACAGCCTGGTAGGCGTTGCCGGCGTCGATCGCCTGTTTGGCCATCTGCACGGCGATCGGGGCTTGTCCGGCGATCTTGACAGCCAAGGCATGGGCGGTGTTGATCACCTCAGCCTTGGGCGCAAACTGGTTGACTACACCCCAGGCCAGGGCCTGCTCCGCGGTCAGCGGCTCGCCAGTGAAGATCAATTCCTTGGCTCGGCCAGCGCCCACCAGGTCGCGGAGCCGACCCGTACCACCCCAGCCCGGCAGCGTGCCAATGCCGACCTCGGTCAGGCCGAGGGTGGCGTCCTCGGCGAGGATCCGCAGGTCGCAGGCCAGGGCGAGCTCGAAGCCACCGCCGTAGGCGTTGCCGGAGACAGCGGCGATGGTGGGCTGCCGCAGTCCGGCGAGGTGGTCGAACACCCGGTGCCCAAGGCGAGTCCACTGCGCCCACATGTCCAGCGGCTCCAACATCTTGAAGCGTTTGATGTCGGCGCCGGCGCAGAAGGAACGGTTCCCTGCGGCGGTGAGGAGGACAACCCGCACATCCCGGTTGGCGTCGAGGCCGATCAGGATCTGCTCGAGCTGCTCCAGCATCTCCGGGGTTAGCGCATTGTGCTTGGCGGGACGGTCGAGGCAAATGGTGGCGACCACGTCGACCTCGACGCTGATCTCGCCAATGTCCGGCTGCGCGGATTCGCTCATGTCGGCCCCATCTCTTATATTGGCGCGTCGCTCAGGTCGGGCGGAGTGAGACCGTGCAATGCGTGGTGCGCGCCCTTCTCGCCGATCATGGTCGAGGTGGCCATGGTGTTGCCGCTGATCAACTTCGGCATGATCGAGGCGTCGATCACTCGCAGACCCTCCATACCGCGAACCTTGAGCTCTTGATCAACAACCGCAAGATCGTCGTCGCCCATCTTGCAAGAGCCGACCGGGTGGTAGTCGGTCTTGGCCCACTGCTTGACGTACTCGCGGATCTCCTTGTCGGTCTCGACCTCGGCGCTCGGCAGATACTCCTTGATCACGAACGGCTGGTACGCCTTGCTGCGCAGCATCTCCCGCCCCCAGCGGAACCCCTCCAGCGACTTCTCCCAGTCGTAAGGGTTGGTGAGGAAGGCCGGATCGATAGCGGGCGGGTCGTCCGGATTCGCGGTATCCAGGGTGACCGAGCCGATGCTGCGAGGCCGCAGGTGGCAGGTGTTGATCGTCATGCCATGACCCTTGACCCGCATCCGGCCGTGGTCGATCACGTATGCGGGTAGAGCGTGCATCTGGATATCGGGGGTGGCGACGTCCCGGGTGCTGCGTACGAACATCCCGGCCTCACAGACCGAGGCGGTGATCGGCCCAGTCCTGGTGGTGATGTACTGCAGTCCGGCCAGCGCCGCCTTGTCGGGTCGGTCGGAGGAGTTGTAACTGACCGGGATGGTCTCGGCGGTCAGATAGACGTCCATATGATCTTGGAGGTTCTTGCCAACTCCAGGCAGGTCGTGGACGACCGGGATGCCGAGCGGGCGCAGCTCATCGGCCGGCCCAATCCCCGACAGCAGCAGCAACCGGGGGGAGTTGACTGCGCCGCCGCTCAAGATCAACTCCCGGTCGACGCGTACGTGCTCCGGCTTCCCATTGATCATCATGTCCAGACCGGTGACCCGGCCGTTTCGCACGATGATCTTGCGGCCCAGTGCGTGGGTAACGACCGCGAGGTTCTTGCGCGACCGAATCGGCTTCAGGTAGGCGGTGGCGGTGCTCTCGCGGCGGGCGTTCTTCTGGGTGACGTCGTACCAGCTGACGCCCTCTTGCGCCGCGCCGTTGAAGTCGGCAATGAACTGGACTCCGAGCTCTTGGGCGGCGCGAACGAACGCCTTGCTCAGGGGGTTGTGCTGGACCTGCTCTGTGACGTTCACCGCGCCCACGCTGCTGTGGTAGCGGTCGTTGAGGCGCTCGTTGGCCTCGGCCCGCCGGAAGAATGGCAGCACCTGCTCATAGCCCCAGTGTTTATTGTCGAGCGCCGCCCAGGCCTCGTAGTCCTCTTTCTGGCCGCGGATGTAGATCATCGCGTTGATCGAGGTGCTACCGCCCAGCGTGCGGCCCTGCGGGTACCACATCTCCCGGTTGTTCAGCTGCGGCTGCGGAACCGTGGAGAACTCCCAGTTGTACCGCGGGCCGCTGAGCTTGGTGAACCCAACGGGCATGTGGACCAGCGGCGACCAGTCCTTACCGCCGGCCTCGAGCAACAGCACGGTCGTGTTGGGGTCGGCGGAGAGGCGGTTGGCGACGGCACATCCGGCGGCGCCTGCACCGACGATCACGTAGTCGTAGTGAGTGGCGGGCATGGTGGTCGATTCCTTATCGGGTAGGGATGGCGGGAGCGATCCGAGACGGCTTGCGGGACAAGATCAGCCCCATCGGTCCGGGTCGAAACAATGCGGCGGACATGAACCGCAGGTCGGGGCTCACTAGCAGCGGAGTGTCGGCCTTGGCGAGGACATCTTTTTCAAGATCAACTCCGGGCGCTATCTCGATCACCATAAGACCGGACTCGGTCAGCTCGATCACGCAGCGTTCAGTGACGTAGAGGACCTCCTGGCGGCGTTTACGGGCCATCTCTCCCGAGAAGGAGATCTGGGCGATCTCGGGGACGAATTTGGCGATCGCGCCGTCGGAGATGATCTTGAGTTGGCCGTCGATGATCTGAATATCCTTCTTGCCGGCGGTGAAGTAGCCGGAGTATACGATCTTGGGCGCCCCGGTGACGATGTCATTGAAGCCGCCCACACCTGCAGTGACATGCGGCCGAGCGGCGAGGTAGGAGACATTGACATCGCCCGCGCCGGACACTTCCAGGAAGGAGAGCATCGCCACATCGAAGCCGCCGCCTTGGAGCAGGGTGAACTGATCAACGCTCTGGACCAGGGCCTGCGGGTTCAACGCGCAGCCGAACGCGAAGCCGGTCGCGGGGAACCCGCCGACCGCGCCCTGCTCGATCACCCAGGTGACGTCCTCGGCATGGCCCTCCTCCAAGAGCACGCGGGGAATGGCTGCGGAGATTCCGAAACCCAGATTGACGACCGCGTCGACCTGCAACTCGGCCGCGGCCCGCCGGGCGATCACCTTCTCCAGACCGAACTCGACCGGTTCGATGTCGTCGAGGTCACGGTGCACCTCCCCGGAGAGGGCCGGATCGTAGACGGTCTGGGTGGTCTGCATCTGGTCACGGGCGACGACGATTGCGTCGACCAGAATCCCTGGCACGTGTACGACCTGGGTCGGCAGTTGAGTGTCGGAGAGTCGTTTGACCTGGGCGATGACGATGCCGCCGTTGTTGTGGGCCGCGTAGGCCTGGTCGAGGGCGCCGAGCGTGCCGCACTCCTGCTCGTAGGAAAGATTGCCGTACCAGTCGGAAGTCGTGGCGCGGATGATCGCTACGTCGACCTTGACCGCTGGGTAGAACAGGTAGTCGTTGCCGCCGACCTGCATCAGCTGGACGAAGTCGTCGGTGACGGCGTTCATCTTCGCCCCCTCGAGCCGCGGATCGGCGTAAGTGCCAAGGCCGACCTCGGTCAGCACTCCCGGCTGCCCCGTCGAGGCGGCCCGGTGCATCTGGAACAGCACACCGGAGGGAATGTTCAGGGCCTGAATTTGATCATTGTGGATGAGCTGGCGGATGAGCGGCGGATCGAGTTTCGAGCCGCCGGACGGATAGGAGCCGGCTAACACCCGCCGCAATTGTCCCGGCCGGCACAGATGGTCGATCCCCTTGATCCCGTACATGTCACCGGCCGCGATCGGGTGCAGGGTGGTGAGGTTCGTTGGCGCGCCGGTTTCGGCGTAGCGCTGCCCAATTGCCTTCAGCACGGCATCGGGGCACCCGAGCCCAGAGGAGGAGGAGACAGTGATGACGTCGGAGTCGCCAATTAGCCGGGCGGCTTCGGCGCCGGTGAGCACTGGCACGGTGCGCATAGTGGGATAGATCCTCCGGAGGCGAGTCAGCTTCAGGGCAGCGGTTGGGGACGGGGGCAGCCGCAGGTCTCCCGCGGCTCGAGCTTGGTAGGGAACTCCTCGCGTACGGTCGGCTCGGTGGACCCAGCGGCGCGCTCCAGCACCAGCTGCGCTGCACGGCGGCCGGTCTCCCTGGCGGGCACGGCAACGCTGCTCAGGGAGGGTCGATTGAGCCCGGCATCGTGGACGTCGTCGAAGCCAATCACTCGGACGTCCGATCCGACGCCGCGGCCTATGTCGGCCATCGCGTCCAGGACGCCGAAGGCGACCACGTCGCTGAAGCAGACAATGCCGTCGACCTCGGGATCGTTGGTTAGCAGCGCCATTGCCGCCTCCCGCGCCTGCGGCCGCGCCGGCTCACATACCACCGAGTGGTCGGCATGGAGTGACAGGCCGTGCTCGTTCAGGAATGCTGCTACGCCGCCCGCGCGCTCCTCGCGAGCTGAGGAGTCGGTGAAGCCGCCGACGAAGGCGATTCGGCGGCAGCCGTGGCTGTACAGATGCTCCGCGGCCGCATACCCGCCATCGCGGTTTTGCGCGCCCACATAGTCGACATCGAGGCCGTACAAGCGGCGGGCGAGAAGCACGAGGGGAGTGCCGAGAAGATCCGGCAGGTCACTGGGCGTGGTGCCGTGGGCTGAGACAAGGACAATGCCGTCCACGTTGCGTTCGACTAGCGACCTGACAAGGCGGTGTTGCAGGTCGCGGTCTTCACCGCTGACGGCTAGCAGTGGCACGGTCCCGCTGCTGGTCAGGGTGTCCTGGAGCCCGGCGGCGAACTCAGCGAAGTACGGGTTGGTGATGTTGGTCAGCACCACCCCGATGGCGTCGCTGTGCTGGGTGCGCAGCGATGCCGCGGCGCGGTTGTAGACGTATCCGAGCTCCGTCATCGCCTCGCGGACTCGGTCGCGGGTCTTCGTGGCGACCAGAGGGCTGTCGTTGAGCACAAGGCTCACCGTGGCGCGGGAGACGCCGCAGTGCCGCGCCACGTCCATGAGCGTTACACGTGCCAAAGAGGTCACCCCTGAAGAGAATTTAGATCGATCTAAGTCGATGTTGGTTCAGAAGTCAAGCGCCACGAGTTGACATCTCGCGGAGTGCTTTAAGGAAGAGAAG
>DATLPF010000168.1:0-5902 GCA_035535875.1 Propionibacteriaceae bacterium | reverse complement strand
ATCGACTTCTACGACATGGGCATCGCCGACAGCTTCGTCCACCCCGAGTCTGTCTGGCTTACGGCCAACGACACAACGATCTACGCCTTCGTCAACATCGATGTCGCCCAGGGTCCGGTCGTGATCGACATCCCACCCGGAGCCATCGTCGGCCTCTTGGACGACTTTTGGCAGCGTTCGCTGGTCGACGTCGGCCTGCCGGGCCCCGACGCAGGCAACGGCGGAAAGTTCCTCATGCTGCCACCCGGTTTCGACGGCGAGGTTCCGTCCGGCTACTACGAAGTTCGGGCAACGATGCACAGCCACAACCTGTTGGTGCGCGGCATCATCGTCGACAACGACGTGCCCGACGCCGTAGCGCGCATCCGGGACGTCAGGGTCTACCCGTGGAGCGAGCGCGAAGATCCGAAGCCGAACAAGTTCATCTCGATCTCGGGCCAGCTGATCGACACGACCCCCCCGGGCGGCATGGAGTACTGGGCGCGACTGGCCACGGTCATCGACAACAATCCCGTGCAAGAGCACGACCGCTTCTTCATGGCCATGCTGAAGCCGCTGGGCATCGAAAAAGGCCGGCCGTTCAAGCCCGACGCCCGGCAGCAGGCCATCCTCGAGGACGCCGCACTGCTCGGCGACGCGATGGCACGCAATGTGATGTACGAGGGCTCCCAGCGCGAAACCGGCGTCACCGCGTTTCCGGGCACGCAATGGGACTGGGTGTTCTACGTGAAGCCACGCCAGGAAACCGAGTTCTACAGCCAGCTCGACGAGCGGCTGCAATACACCTACGGCGCGATCTATCTGTCGCCCGCCCTCGGAGTGATGAAAGCCGGTCCCGGGGGGAACTATATCCAGGCGTTCAGGGACAAGGACGGCAACCACTTCGACGGCGGCAAGTCCTATTGCCTGCACGTGCCCGCGAACCCGCCGGCGGCGGCCTTCTGGTCCTTGACCGCGTACGACAGCGCAACGCGCTCCATGGTGCAGAACCCGACGAACGACGCGGCCCATGCGTCCTACGACGAGCTCAGGACGAACGCGGATGGCTCGTTCGACATGTACTTCGGACCTACAGCGCCGTCAGGCCAGGAGAGCAACTGGGTCGAGACGGTTCCCGGCAGGGGCTTCTACCTGATGTTCCGCCTCTATAGCCCCACTGAGCCGTTCTTCGACGGCACGTGGGCACTGCCGGATGTCGAGCAGATGTGAGGCTCATCGACAACGTGCCGATGAGGACCGTCTGGTTGGTCAGCGAGAGAGAGGCAGGACATCCAGCCCCGCCGGGACGAGGATCGCGCCAGCGGCGACGAATAACCCTGGGCCCGGTGACCAACCCACCACCGGTCAAGCCTTGATCACCCGTGCGACCTACAGCCCGCTCGCCCCGTTCTTCGACAAGATCTGGCAGCCGAGCGAGATCGAAGCCGTGAAGACAAACCCATGATCGAGATCCCAACAAATAGGAGGAGTAATGGCCACGCGTAAGGCTTCGTGCAATTGCGGACAGCTCAGCGTTACGTACGACGGGCCCGACCCAGAGCGCACCTCCCTTTGCCAGTGCTACGAGTGCCAGAGGCGGACGGGCAGTGCGTTCAGCTGGCAAACACGACTTCCGATCGAGAACGTGACGATCGAAGGCCAATCGACGAAGCGGACGTTTCCCAACGACAGCGGGAAGCCGTCCGAGTTCCGCTCCTGCGACAGCGGGGGAGCCACGTTTCACTTCTGCCCAATGTGCGGTTCGACCGTCTACTGGGAGATGGCCATCGCACCGGACATGCTCGGGGTCGCAGTCGGCACGTTCGCCGACCCGACGTTCCCGCCGCCGATGATCTCCGGCTTCGCGGCGTACGGGGCTAAGTGGGCGATGAACGTCTCGGACCTTCCGATGCCGGGCGGGCGCTATGAGCACGACGGAACATCACACGGCGGACAACGAGCGTGACGAGGATGGAACATCATGACTAGCGGTGGGCTAACCCGATCAGCATCTCCCGCCGGTGTCGTTTAGCTTTTTAAGACGTCTATTTCCTCAGCATGTCGATCTGAGACCGGGGCGGATGGTCGTCGAGACGCCTCCGCCGGCGCTCGGAATGTTCGACGACAGATGGTGGCAGTTGATCGTCGATTTCGGCCTGCCGCCCCGGATCGCGGCGAGGGCGGGCCGGTTCCTGCTCGTCCCGCCGGACGCACCGCATCACGCGGATGCGCGGTCAGGAGCTAATTTCCGGTTTCCGCCGTCCGGGTTGTCTTGGCGTGCCTGCTGGACCGCGCCGACAATAAGACGAACGCCCAGACCGAGGACGATTAGGTTGAAGATCATCTGGGCCGTGACGACCAGGCGAGCCACTTGGCTGGCCGGGGAAATATCCCCGAAGCCGACCGTGGAGAAGACAGTCACGGTGAAGTAGATCGAGTCGGTCCGGGTCAATGCGTGCACGTTGAAGTTGCTGCTGCTGGTGTGCGACAGCAAGAAATAGGTGGCCGCGAACAGCAGGAGGAAGAGCAGGACGGTCGTGGCGAGGGCCTCGACCGCACGGACCCCAGGGTGGGCGGCACGCAGGATCGCCCGCACGTGGTAGGCGGTCATGGCAGCCAAAACGACCAGCCCAGTGATCAAGGACAGCAACAGCGATATTCCCGTCCGCTGATCAAGAGGTACGAGATAGTACAGGGCGATCAGGATTGCACTGATGCCCAATGCGCGCAGTAGCCCGAGGGTGATCCCCCGCTGACGCTGGGCCCGTGTCAGGTCCTTGTTCGTGGCACTCATTGCACTCAGCCTCCTTGGCCCAAGATCAACGACCATCGAGATTCGCAGCCCGCATGAAAGACCGGGCCTAGCGGGGTCCATTGGAAGACGGTTGATCTGATCTGGTCGGGTTGTGTTCATCGGGCGGGACGCGGCGTTCGACGGTGTGATCGCGAACGCGTTCACAGCCGGTTTCCACCGTGTCACCCATCGTGCCCCGCCCGTCCCGCTCGGGTCCAGGGACCGGGAGCTCAGGTACAGGCTCCAAGTCGCACGCCACGCCTTGGGTTGGCGGTCGGCCTGGGCAGCATTCAGCGCGGGATCATTACGGCGCGGGACGCGGGCATGATTGGGCACGGGACAAGGCATTGTTCGATTTGACCATGAACCGAATGGAGACCCTTGTGTACAAAGTCCGCCAGAGTGCATCTTGACCACGCCTTCCCGTGCAACCGGTTCGCTGGACGACCATGAATGTCACCGCAGCGCGGGCTCGCTGTCCGGCGCCGGGTTGCTATGCTGCGGCAGGCCGTGATCAGTCACAGGTGGTCGTATGCTCTTGGCAACAGGGCAGCTCCATCACCGTGGAGTGCGAGAGCACGAGCGCATGGCCCAACTTAATGGAGTCGGGAATCTATATGCGCGATGGATCGTCCAAGACAGAGGACATGAAATCGGCTGGCCCGTCCCCGTTGCGTCTGCGGGTGGGGGTGTTCCTCATCCTCTTGTGGATTGTGCCGTTCTGGGCGTTGGCTCCCTACATCGCGCATTCTCTCAGCGGGCTCAGTAACCCGCCATCAGTTGCTGCCGTGACGACAGCCATCCTCGTCGTGCAGACAATCATCGGGCTCCTCGGGTTCTGGGTCGCCGGAGCGGCAGTCAAGTCGATCATCAAGGGCTCCACGATGAGGCATGCCCTCGGGGCTATCTGGTCCATGCTCATTCACGGGGAGATCCGAGGTCAGGGCGAGGTCGGCAATGATCCGACTGAAGGGCGACGCGAGGACGCCTAGCTGCTTCGCTGTCGCGGGACCGCCTGCCGTACCCGAATGCCGTAAAGCTGCGAGCTTGGCCGTGGCTGCCGGCGCCTACGTGAAGTCCATGCAGCGATCTCAGGCCGGGCCGGTGTTTGCCCACGGGTCGGGCCCATATTTGGACTCCAAGAAGGGAGCGCCGCTGGATCGATCCTGCACATGGCTTGCACGAGGGCCGGTAATCCGTGGTTCACAAGACCTGAAAGCTCAATAAGCTCAAACGTCCCGAATGACCGGGGGAGCTTCCGCGGTTGAAGCTAGGAAAGTCCCACCTGCCGAGTCACGCTGTATTAAACCCCACACCGCTATGGATGGAGGGGGTTGTGGCCGGGCTGGAGTAAAGCCTGAAGGATCAAGATGATGGCTCCGACGAATAAGCCGTAGGTGATCGGGACCACCAGTGGCCAACCGGTAAGTCCCGCTCGCCGTCCGGCTACACCGCCCCACACGCCGAGCGAGAGTACACCTGTCAGGACGATCACCTGGATGATCCGCGTGTACGAGACACCGGCGATGGTGAGTATCACCAAGATGACGAGCGGTGGGACGGCGATGAGTAGAAATCGGCACTCCTCGGCGAAGACTGTGCGGTGCTCATGGCGGGTCAGCGGGCGACCTAGAGCGACGCGCGATCCGAGCGCCGCACCGAAGACATGGCTCAGAAAGATGGCCAGAATCGGTCCCGCGATGACGGTCACGACGTTCCAAAACTGCAGCTGCTCCCAGCCGTCGTAAATGATCAGCACAGACAGCAGGGTGATCGTCGTGTAGATCACCCGGTCCACACGAATCCTCAGCCCACCGATCCGCGTCTTTTGTGCAATCGGCACGACTCGACTCTACGATCGGGATTGGCCGTCGGTAAACCGCGGCGAAGCATCATGCTCGCGATCGGGTATGGGACACCACGACTTACCTAATGGCAACCGGTTGAAGCCATGAGCGGCCGTGACGTGCCATGACTATTCGACGACGGTCATGCTGAGACCAACTACTTGCCGGCATCGGTCTGACGCACGAGGCCGACCACGGGCGCGTGGTTCCGACGCCTCAGTGAAGTAGACCGGTCAAGGTACAGGTCGAGATGCTTGTTGCCACCGCTGCGGCGGAAGTTCCCGAGGCCGTTTGCCAGAGAGTTGTCGGGTGGACTGCAGGAGCCATCTTGGCTGCGCCGTGTCAGGTATTCACCGCTCAGGCGTCGCTGCCGGTCGGGGGCGCCGCGCCGGGTTGACGGGTTGGTATTCCGCTGGCGAAGACGAAGGCAAGTATGGCGAATATCGCCAAGACCGAAAGTGAGGCTCGTAGACCGTCGAGCCGGGATTGCTCGTTCTCCTCGACGATGGCGTCAGCCTCGGCAGCTGGCACCCCTGCATCCTCGAGTGCTTTGCGCAGGTCTGTGTCGGAGATGAAGGGAATGCCGTTCCCCAGTTCGACTTGCGCGTTTGACTTGACCTCTTCTGGAATGCCGGGATTGTCTTGGATGCCGGCGATGAAGGATCCGGTGAGCGCTGAGATCAGGACCGCGCCGGCGAGTGCGGTGCCGATGGAGGCACCGAGGTTGGTGACGGTGTTTTGCAACCCGCCGACCTCGCCGCTTTGTTCGTCGGGCACGGCGGAGACGGTGATGGCGCCGAGTTGCGAGGCGAGTGCCCCGATACCGAGCCCGGCAAGCAGCATTGGCCAGGTGATGATCTCTGGTCCGGCGCCCAGGTCGAGCAGCGCGATCAAGATGACCAGGCTGGCAAGGAGTGACAGGAAACCGACCCGCACGACGCGGCGTGGGGATGCGTTCGGGAAGACCTTCGGCACTCCGGCTGCGGCGAGCAGCAGCGTGATAGACAGCGGAAGCAGTTGGACGCCGGTGGCGATGGCCGACAGCCCGAGCGCGACCGACAAGAACAGCGGTACCGCGAAGAACAGGCCCGCTTGCAGGAGGTATTGGAAGAAGAAGGAGACCAGGCCCCCGCGCAGCAGCTTGTTGTTCAGCATGGCGGGGTCGATCAGCACACCCTCACCACGACCGAGCCGCCGCCGCTCCCAGCCAAGGAAGCCGGCCAGTACGCAACCTCCGATCAAGATGAGCCAGATCACCGGGGAGAGACCCAAAATTTCGGGG
>DATLPF010000167.1:0-36266 GCA_035535875.1 Propionibacteriaceae bacterium | reverse complement strand
GTCATCGAGATGAACCCCCGGGTGTCCCGCTCCAGTGCCCTGGCCAGCAAGGCGACCGGCTTCCCGATCGCCAAGATCGCGGCCAAGGTCGCCGTGGGCTACACGCTCGACGAGATCCCCAACGACATCACCCGGCAGACGCCGGCGAGCTTCGAGCCCACGCTGGACTACGTCGTGGTCAAGGTGCCGCGGTTCGCCTTCGAGAAGTTCCCCACCGCCGACTCCACCCTGACCACGCACATGAAGAGCGTCGGCGAGGCGATGGCCATCGGCCGGAACTTCACCGAGGCGCTGGGCAAGGCGCTGCGCAGCCTCGAGGATGCCCAGGCGCCGTTCCGCTTCGCTGATGAGATCACCGAGTCGATCGAGGAGCTGCTGGCCAGGGCAGCCCGGCCGCACGACGGCCGGCTCAACGTCGTCATGCAAGCGCTCCGCGCCGGCGCCACCCCGGAGCAGGTGCACCAGGCGACCAAGATCGATCCCTGGTTCGTCGACCAGCTTGTGTTGCTGCTGGAGATCGCCACCATGATCAAGTCGGCGCCGGAGCTCGACGTGGACCTGCTGCGTACGGCCAAACGGCACGGCTTCTCAGACGTCCAGATCGCCGGTCTGCGGCACCTGAGTGAGGACGTGGTACGCGGCGTGCGGTGGGCGCTCGGCGTCCGTCCGGTCTACAAGACCGTCGATACCTGTGCCGCGGAGTTCGCCGCCAGGACTCCGTACCACTACAGCTGCTACGACCTGGAGACCGAGGTCGCCCCGCGCCAGAAGCCTGCGGTGTTGATCTTGGGCAGCGGCCCGAACCGCATTGGCCAGGGCATCGAGTTCGACTACTCCTGCGTGCACGCGGCGATGTCGCTGTCCTCAGCCGGCTACGAGACGATCATGGTCAACTGCAACCCCGAGACCGTCTCAACCGACTACGACACGGCCGACCGGCTGTACTTCGAGCCACTGACGCTCGAAGACGTACTGGAGGTCGTGCACGCCGAGCAGGCAGCCGGACCGGTAGCGGGAGTCATCGTCCAGCTCGGCGGACAGACCCCGCTCCGACTCGCTCAGGCCCTCAAGGATGCGGGCGTTCCGATTGTGGGCACCAGTCCCGAAGCTATCCATCTCGCGGAGGAGCGCGGGGCCTTTGGTCAGGTCCTGGCCGAGGCCAACCTGCCTGCTCCCAAGCACGGACTGGCTCGCTCGTTTGCGGAGGCGAAGAGCATCGCCGACGAGATCGGCTACCCCGTGCTTGTGCGGCCGTCCTACGTGCTCGGCGGCCGCGGCATGGAAATCGTCTACGACGAGTCGACGCTGTCGGCGTACATCGAACGCGCCACCGAAGTCTCACCAGCCCACCCCGTGCTGGTCGACCACTTCCTCGATGATGCGGTCGAGATCGATGTCGACGCGCTCTACGACGGCACCGATCTCTACCTCGGCGGCGTCATGGAGCACATCGAGGAGGCAGGCATCCACTCCGGTGACTCGGCCTGCGCACTCCCGCCGATCACTCTCGGTGCCGAGGTTGTGGACCGAATTCGTTCCTCGACCGAGGCGATCGCGCAGGGCGTCGGGGTGTGCGGCTTGATCAACATCCAGTTTGCGATGGCCGGCGACACCCTGTTCGTCCTGGAGGCCAACCCGCGCGCCTCGCGTACGGTGCCCTTCGTCTCCAAGGCCACAGGGATCCCGCTCGCCAAGGCGGCCGCCCGGATCATGCTGGGTACGACCGTGCAGCAGCTGCGGGCCGAAGGGCTGCTGCGAGCAACCGGCGACGGCTGCACCGAGAACTCATCGGCACCGATTGCGGTCAAGGAGGCGGTGATGCCCTTCAACCGCTTCCGCACTGTTGAAGGGATTTCGGTCGACACAGTCCTCGGTCCGGAGATGAAATCGACCGGCGAGGTCATGGGCGTCGATCTCAGTTTTGGCACCGCCTTTGCCAAGAGTCAGGTTGCCGGTTTTGGGCCGCTACCTACCAAAGGCACCGTCTTCATCTCCGTAGCCAACCGCGACAAGCGATTCGTGATCTTCCCCGTGAAACGCCTCGCTGATCTTGGTTTCGAGATCCTGGCAACTGAAGGGACAGCGTCGATGCTGCGCCGCCATGGCGTGGTGGTGACCACGGTCCGGAAGTTCAGCCAGGGCGTCGGGCCGGACGGGGAGAAGACCATTGTGCAGGCGATCTTGGACGGCCAGGTGGACATGATCTTCAATACCCCCCATGGGCTGAGTCCGCACGGACGCCCACGGTTCGATGGGTACGAGATTCGCACTGCGGCGGTGCTGCGCAACATCCCTTGTGTCACCACAGTGCAGGGCCTCGCTGCCGCAGTACAAGGCATCGAAGCGATCATTGCCGGCAATGTAGGCGTCCGGTCCCTGCAGTCCTGGAGCAGCATCGATGCCTCCTGAGCTGCCCGCGGCGTGATCATCGATCTGGGTTACCGCAGGGTCCTGAGGCCGCTACTGTTCCGGGCGTACGGCGGGGACGCGGAGCGTGTTCACGAGCAAACCCTGGCCGCAGTTGCTCGGATCGGGCGGAGCAGGCCGGCACTCGCGGCTCTTGCCGCTCTGTGTGCCAGACACCGTGCGCCGGCCACTGTCGCCGGCATCCAATTTCCAGGCATCGTCGGGCTCGCTGCTGGGATGGACAAGGACGGGGTTGGCATCAAGACCTGGGCGTCCCTCGGCTTCGGCTACATCGAACTGGGCACGGTCACCGCGCAGACGCAGCCAGGCAATGACAGGCCGCGGCTGTTCCGACTGCCCGAGAGCCGCGCGATCATCAACCGGATGGGTTTCAACAACCTCGGCGCATCAGCCCTGGCCGACCGGCTGGCAGGCGCCGGCGTCAGCCGGGGCAACCTCGCCGTCGGCATTCCGATCGGCATCTCCATCGGCAAGACCAAGACAGTGCCGCTGGCAGAGGCGGCCCAGGACTACCTCACTTCACTCCGTACGGTTGCCCGATACGCGGACTATCTCGCCATCAACGTCTCCAGCCCCAACACCCCGGGCTTGCGGTCCCTGCAAGATCCCAGGACCCTGGCTGAGCTGATCTCGACGCTGGTGAACGAGGCGTGGCGGCTCGCCGACGGCGGCCCGCCGGTGCCGATCTTCGTCAAGGTGGCGCCCGACCTGACCGAGGCCGCACTGGAAGAGGTCGTCGGGGTGTGTACCGAGGCCGGTGCAGAGGGTCTTATCGCGACCAATACGACCTTGGGCCGCGACGGCATCGCAGCCCACCAGCCTCTGGCCGGCGAGGCTGGTGGTCTCTCGGGAGCGCCGCTCACCAGACGCGCCCGCGAGGTGGTGCGGTTTCTGGCTGAGCGCACCACGTTGCCGATCATTGGCGTCGGCGGCATCATGAGCCGCGATGATGGCCAGGCGATGCTGGATGCAGGGGCGAGCTTGCTGCAGATCTACACCGGTCACGTCTACGGCGGTCCTGCGCTGATCGATGATCTGAACCGAATGACGGCGCCGGATCGCGCACCGCCGTGCTGAGGAGGAGCGAGCGGACACGCTTTTCGTCTGCGAGCGACGACGAAGTAGGCGGGTTCCGAGCGCGATCCGCAGCGAGCGGAGCGAGCAATTGAACACCGAGCACGGTGGAAAGGAGCACCTGATCAGCTCCTACGGTGAACGGCTGGCGACCTTGCTGACCGAACGAGGTCCGCTCTGCGTCGGTGTGGATCCGCACCTCAGCCTGCTTGCCTCGTGGGGCCTTGCCGCGAACGCGCAGGGCCTGGAACGCTGTGCTCGCGGCATGATCGAGGCGCTGGGCGGCATCGTGCCGGTCTTCAAGCCGCAGTCGGCGTTCTTCGAGGCGTACGGCGCGGCGGGGATCGCAGTCCTGGAACGCACCTTGGCTGACATCAATGCGTCCGGAGCCCTTTCGCTGCTCGATGTGAAACGCGGTGACATCGGCTCAACTATGGACGCGTACGCGGCGGCCTATCTCAGCGATGGCTCGCCGCTGGCCGCTGATGCAATCACGCTGAGCCCGTATCTCGGCTTCGGCTCACTGGACGGCGCCATTGAGCTGGCGGATCGTGGGGGGCGCGGCGTCTACGTGCTCGCCTTGACCAGCAATCCTGAAGGTCCCCAGATTCAGCACGCCCGTACGACCGACGGGCGCACGGTGGGCCAGATCGTCATTGATGAGGCTGCCAGCCGCAACGCCGCTCGTCGCAAGCCGGGGGCCGTCTTCGGGCCGGTCGGAGTCGTAGTCGGCGCGACCATCGGAGAGACCGGAACCGACTTCACGTCCCTAGCCGGGTCGATCCTTGCTCCCGGCATCGGCGCACAAGGCGGTACTGCCGCAGATCTCGCTGCAGTCTTCAAGGATGCGACCCAATTCGTGCTGCCGTCGACCAGTCGCGAGGTCATGTCGGCCGGACCAACCCCAGCTGGCCTGCAGGCTGCAGCGACACGGGTGCTGGGTGAGATGAAAGCAGCCATCGGGTTGAGGTAAGTTCTCAAATCTCCGACTGATTCGCCGCGGATCGGCGGATCCCACTGCCTGGCCGCCAGATGAGGACGCGAGCTGTGACGATTCCCCCCTTGAGCGACGAGCAGCGCCAGCAAGCGCGGCATGCCGCGACCGAGGCCCGACGACGCCGCGCCGAGATGAAGCAGGCACTCCGCTCCGGCGAGCAGAGCCTTGCCCAGGTGCTGGACCGTGCCGAGGATGACGACGTCATCGCGCATGCCAAGGTCATCGATGTCCTGAAGGCGCTGCCTCGAGTGGGCACGGTGCGTGCCAGCAAGGTGATGGAACGGCTCGATATCGCCGCCAACCGCCGGTTACGGGGGTTGGGCAAGCACCAGACTGCGGCCCTGATCGCCGAGTTCTCCGACCGATCCACGCCGCCTCGAGACTCGTGACCCCGACGCGTCTCACCGTGGTCTCGGGTCCGACCGCGGTGGGCAAGGGAACTCTCGTCAAGCGCCTCTCGCAGGAACATCCAGAGATCTTCGTCTCGATTTCGGTCACCACCCGCCCGCCACGGCCGGGTGAGATCGACGGTGTGCACTACCACTTCGTGTCTGTTGATGAGTTCGATGCGCTGATCGCCGAAGATGCGCTGCTGGAGTGGGCGATTGTGCACGGTGTGCACCGCTACGGCACTCCACGCGCACCCGTCCTGCAAGCGGTCGCCGAAGGACGTCCCGCCTTGTTGGAGATCGATCTGCAGGGTGCCCGGCAGGTTCGGGCCAACTGTCCTGACGCTCGGTTCGTCTTCCTTGCGCCACCATCGTGGGAGGAGCTGGTACGCCGGCTGGTCGGGCGCGGCACTGAGTCGGCAGCCCAACGGGAGCGGCGGCTGGAGACGGCTCGGGCTGAGATGGCAGCTCAGGCGGAGTTCGACTTCGTGGTCGTGAACGGCGAAATCGGCCAAGCGGTCGAAGACTTGGTAGCCTTGGTCTGTCTGTAGTCGTACAGGCGCTTTGGCGTGTGCGCTGATTCTGTTCCAACTGACTTGGCGCAGCCGATGCCAATCGCGGCCTGGCTTGTTACCCCAACCGAAGGTTTATACGTGTCTGGAAAGCATCTGCTTGCTGAGGGAATCACCAATCCGCCGATCGACGAGCTTCTGACGAAGTCAGATTCCAAGTACAAGCTGGTTCTGTTCGCGGCCAAGCGCGCGCGACAGATCAACGCCTACTATTCCCAGCTCGGCGAGGGGCTGCTCGATCACGTGGGGCCGCTGGTCGAGACCACGGTGCAGGAGAAGCCTCTCTCGATTGCGCTGCGTGAGGTCAACGAGGGCAAGCTGGTATGCATCGATATCGACCCCGAAGCACCGGTGGACGAGGATACCGAGTCACCCTTCGAGACTGCCTGACCAGCTCCCGCCCATGACCGACAAGAGGGCGCTATGAGTCGCATCGTCCTCGGGGTGTCTGGCGGCATCGCCGCGTACAAGGCCTGCGAGCTGTTGCGTCGGCTGCAAGGCGCCGGCCACGAGGTCACCGTGGTGCCGACTGCGGCGGCGCTGGAGTTTGTCGGCGTGAGCACCTGGGCCGCGCTTTCTGGCCGGCCCGTGCACACGTCGGTCTTCGACGATGTGCATCTGGTGCCGCACGTCAAGATCGGGCAGGAGATCGACCTGGTCTTCATCGCACCCGCGACCGCTGATCTGCTTGCTCGGGCCGCTGCGGGACACGCGGATGACCTGCTGACCAATGTGCTGCTGACTGCCCACTGCCCAGTTGTCTTTGCCCCCGCCATGCACAGCGAGATGTGGCTGCACCCTGCGACCCAGGCGAATGTGACCACCCTGCGGAGCCGCGGCGCCGTTGTGGTGCGACCAGACACCGGAAGGCTGACCGGGGCGGCGGACGCCGGACCAGGTCGGCTTCCTGACCCCGCCGAACTCTTTGCGGTCGCTGTCGCGGTGCTCGCCGACCCCAGCATTGCGGCACGGGCTGCCGGTCAGGACATGGCAGGACTCAAGGTCGTTGTCAGCGCCGGAGGCACCCGCGAGCATCTGGATCCGGTGCGCTTCATCGGCAATTCCTCCTCGGGGCTGATGGGTTGGGCGCTCGCCCGTGCCGCCGTGCTGCGCGGCGCCGAGGTCCGCCTGGTTGCGGCCAATGTCGGCTTTCCTGCGCCACCCGCCACTGAGATCGAGGCGGTGAGCTCGACTGCTGACCTGGCCCAGGCCATGGCCGTAGCTGCCAAGGAGTCCGACATCGCGATCATGGCGGCGGCACCTGCCGACTTCACACCGGCCAGCACCAGTCAGACCAAGATCAAGAAATCGCCCGACGGAGGGCTCGAGCTCACGCTAGTGCAGACCACCGACGTACTCGCCGGTCTGGTGGCGGCCCGGACCGACCCGCGCCAGATCCTTGTCGGCTTTGCAGCCGAAACCCCCGGTGCCGGCGAGACGCTGCTCGACCTGGGCCGTGCCAAGCTCGCGCGTAAGGGTTGCGACCTGCTAGTCCTCAACGAGGTGGGTCACAATCTGGTCTTCGGTCAACCTAACAGCCAGGTAACGCTCCTAAGCGCGGAAAGCGTGACCGGGCCGATCTCGGGGAGCAAGGACACGCTTGCGCATCACATTTGGGATGAAGCTCTGGTGCAGCGGTCACGCCGGTAGGTTCTCATCTCATGGCTCGCAGACTTTTCACCTCGGAGTCGGTGACGGAGGGGCATCCCGACAAGATCGCCGACCAGATCAGCGATTCTGTGCTCGACGAGCTGCTGCGGCAGGATCCGAACAGCCGGGTAGCGGTGGAATGTCTGGTGACGACGGGGCTCGTCGTAGTGGCCGGCGAGGTCACCACCGAGTCCTACGTGGAGATTCCGCGAGTCGTCCGTGAGCGCATCATCGACATTGGCTACGATTCCTCGACCAAGGGCTTCGACGGTGGCTCCTGTGGCGTCGCCATCGCGATCGGCCAGCAGTCACCTGACATCGCTCAGGGTGTCGACATGGCGTTTGAGAGCCGCACCGGCGAGTCCCGCGATGTGCTCGATCTGCAAGGCGCCGGCGACCAGGGTCTGATGTTCGGCTACGCCTGCAGCGAAACGCCGTCGTTGATGCCGCTGCCGATCGACTTGGCGCACCGACTCGCCGAACAGCTTGCTGCGGTCCGCAAGGACGGCACCATGCCGTACCTGCGTCCCGACGGCAAGACCCAGGTGACCGTCGAGTATGACGGCGATCGCCCGCTGCGGGTCGACACCGTCGTCTTGTCGAGCCAGCACGCCGCCGACATCGACCTCGACGCACTGCTGGCTCCCGATGTCCGCAAACATGTCGTGGACCCGATCCTGGAACGCTATGAGGTTGACTCCGAGGACTATCGGCTGCTGGTGAACCCCACGGGGCGCTTCGAGATCGGCGGCCCGATGGGTGACGCGGGTCTGACCGGCCGCAAGATCATCGTGGACAGCTACGGCGGAATGTCGCGACACGGCGGTGGGGCGTTCTCCGGAAAGGACCCGTCGAAGGTGGACCGCTCCGGAGCGTACGCGATGCGCTGGGTGGCCAAGAACGTGGTGGTAGCAGGGCTCGCTGACCGCTGCGAGGTACAGGTGGCGTACGCGATCGGCAAGGCCCATCCCGTCGGGTTCTATGTGGAGACATTCGGCACCGAACGAGTGCCAGTGGAGCAGATCCAGCAAGCGGTGCTCGACGTCTTCGATCTGCGCCCGGCGGCGATCATCCGGGATCTTGATCTCAAGCGGCCCGTGTATGCCCAGGTCGCGGCCTACGGGCACTTCGGCCGCGAGCTGCCAGGCGTCAGCTGGGAGAGTCTTGATCGGGCGGATGCACTAGCCGCCGCGGTGCGGGGCTGATCTCCCCAGCTGTTCTTAGCCCGGACTGTCAGGGCTCGCTGCCTATCATCTGGTGTGCCCGAACCGAGCGAACCCGAACTCCCGGTTGCCAGGGTGGCTGTCGATATCCCGCTCAGTCACCTGGACCGTCCGTTCGACTATGCGGTGACGGCTGAGCAAGACGCTGAGGCAGTAACGGGCGCTCGGGTGCGGGTGCGGTTCGCCGGCCGCCTCCGGGATGGGTTCATCCTCGATCGGGTTGCCACCGGAGATCATGAAGGAGCCTTGGCTCCGCTGTCCAAGATCGTCTCCAGTGAGCCGGTCCTGACGCCGGAGATCGCGACGTTGATCAGGAAGGTTGCCGATCACTACGCCGGAACGTTCGCCGATGTGATGCGGCTGGCAGTGCCGCCTCGCCATGCCGCGACCGAGCTGGCCGCGAAAGGCCGGACCCACCGCCAGTTGCCTGCTGATCATCCAGCTGGGCCATTGGTCGACTATCCCACCGGAGCAGGCTTTCTGGCCGCGCTCCGTGACGAGCTCAGTCCCCGCGCGATGTGGCAAGTGACCCCGACCGCGGCTCCCAGCGGCGACTGGGCACTCGGGCTGGCCACCGCCGCTCGCGCCTGCGCGGACAGCGAGCGCGGTGCAGTGATCATCGTGCCTGATCAGGCTGATCTTGATCGACTCAGCGACGCCTGTACCCAGGTACTCGGTGCCACCGGCTTCGCGGTTCTGGTGGCCGAGGCCGGGCCGGCTGCGCGGTACCGGGCGTTCCTGGCAGCTCTGCGTGGTGACGTACGTGTCGTGATCGGCAACCGAGCCGCCGCGTACGCGCCGGTTCGTGATCTTGGGCTGGTTGCGCTCTGGGACGATGGCGACGACCTGCTCGCCGAGCAGCGCGCTCCATATCCTCACACCAGGGACGTGCTGGCGCTGCGTGCCGATGGTGCGCACGCCGCTGTGCTGTTCGCGAGCTACGCCAGGACGGCGGAGATGCAAGCCTGGCTGGAACGCGGCTGGCTGCTCGAGCTGGCTGAAGATCGGGTCAGCGTACGGCATGCCGCTCCCAGGGTGAGGGTGACGGCCGACTCCGACTTCGCGCTGGCCCGCGATCCTGCGGCGCGTGCGGCGCGGTTGCCGCACGAAGTGTTCGAGCTGATGCGAGCGACCTTGCCGCAAGGACCCGTGCTGGTCCAGGTTCCTCGAGCTGGTTACCTCGTGGTGCTGGTCTGCCAGGACTGCCGCGAGCCGGCACGGTGTGTCTTCTGCGGCGGCCCCACCAGAGTTCCTGCCGATGGGGCCGGCGAGGTACCGAAGGCTCGGGTGAGCTGCGGCTGGTGCGGCCGACCGCAGGTCGACTGGGAATGCCCGATCTGTGGCTCGCGCCGGGTGAGGTCCCCCATCGTGGGTGCCGACCGGACGGCCGAAGAACTGGGCAAGGCGTTTCCCCAGACGCCGGTTCGGCAATCCATCGGTGGCAAGCGGATTGCCACCGTGACCGACAGCTCGGCGATCGTGATCGCCACACCAGGAGCCGAGCCGCCGGCCGTGGGCGGGTATGCCGGTGCGGTGCTGCTCGACACGCCATTGCTGCTGCTGCGCCAGAACCTGCGAGCAGCCGAGGAAGCCTTACGCCGCTGGCTCAATGTGGTCGCGCTGGTCCGCAGCGGTGCGGACGGCGGTTCGGTCATCGCGGTCGGGGAGAGCGCGGGACGAGCGCTGCAGGCCCTGGTGCGGATCGATCCAGGCGGTTTCGCCGCACGCGAGTTGGGCGAACGAGCTGCCGCAAGGTTTCCGCCCGCGGCCAAACTGATCACGATCGAGGGCTACGGCGAGGCCCTGGCCGAGTTCTCCTCACTTGTGCAAGCACCCGACCACTCCGAGTTCCTCGGCCCTGTGGAGCTTGCGACGCGGCGGTCAGAAATCGGCGACGCGTCAGAACCGCTGATCCAGCGCCTCACGGTGCGGGCGCCCTTGGCTGAAGGCGTCCCACTGGTGCGTGCCGCCAAAGAGGCGGCTGCGATCCGGACTGCGCGGAAAAGTGACGGACCGCTCCGGCTCAGGGTGGATCCAGTCGACTTGAGCTGACCAGAGCCGTCGCATTTCACGATCGTGACGGTCGTCAGGAAAGTGATACGGTCGGAGGCAACGAGCGAAGGAGCCCCAGATGACCGTGCGTGAAGGGTTCCGGCCCATCGAGGCGGCGGTGCATACCGACTTCACCGAAGCCATGAGCTACGCCGACTACCTGGAGCTGGACACGCTGCTGGCCGCGCAGCACCCGAAGAGTGATCCACCTCATCACGACGAGCTGCTGTTCATCGTGCAACACCAGACCACCGAGTTGTGGCTGAAACTGATCCTCCACGAGCTCCGCGCGACGCGTGGCTACCTCGCTGCCGACCACGTGCACCACGCGTTGAAATGCCTGGCCCGCGTCAAGCACATTCAGCGCACGCTGATCGAGCAGTGGTCGGTGCTGGCCACTCTGACGCCGAGTGAATATGCAGAGTTTCGCGGAACGCTCGGCACCGCCTCAGGCTTTCAGTCAGCGCAGTACCGAGCCGTCGAGTTCATTCTTGGCAACAAGAACGAGCACATGCTCAAGGTCTTCGCCTCCGATCAGGTCGCGTACGCCATGCTGTTGGAGCTGTTGGATCAGCCCTCTGTCTACGACGCCTTCCTGCGTTTTCTTGCCCGCCGCGGGCTCGACATTCCCAGCGATGTGTTACAGCGTGACGTACGGCGACCGTGGGTCCTGCAGCCGGGGTTGATTCCGGTTTTCCAGTCGATCTACGGTGCCGCCGACCGAACCTTCGACCTCTACGAAGCGTGCGAGTCCCTGGTTGATCTGGAGGACAACTTCCAGTTGTGGCGATTCCGTCACCTGCGGACCGTGCAGCGCACCATCGGCTTCAAGACCGGTACCGGCGGCTCATCTGGCGTGCGCTTCCTGCAGAAGGCGCTGGATCTGACCTTCTTCCCAGAGCTGTACGCAGTCCGGACCGAGATCGGCAAGTAGGACACTGCCCATGCGGTTTGCTGTTGACGACCTGTGGATCGGCCGGCGGCTCGGACCGACTGTGCTCGAGCAGGTTGGCGGTGAGCTGCGGCCGATCGCGTACGGGCACGCGGCTGTGCAGCGGGCTAGTGTGCCGAAGCTTCCGGGCGCGCTGATGCCCGGCCTGGTTGACCGGCATGTCCACCTTGGTCTGGTGAATGCCGGCGCACTCGCGGACACCGCGGTGGTTGAGGTCCACGACCTGGGTTGGGTGCCGCGCATCGCACGCGGCTGGAAGGTCGATCCGCCCACGGGAGGCCGGGTCAAGATCGCTGGACCGTTCCTCACGGCGGTCGGCGGGTACCCGGCCGATCGGGCCTGGGCGCCCTCGGGCTCCGTGTGTGAACTGGCAGGAGCATCCGACGGCGTACGCGCGGTCGAGGAGGCCGCCGCTCATGAACACGATTTGATCAAGGTGGTACTGCACAGCAGTGCCGCGCTGCTCGATGACGCGACGCTGCATGCGGTGGTCCGTGCCGCACACCGGCATCGGCTGCCGGTTGGCGTCCATGCCGAGGGCAAGGGTCAGGCCCGCCGTGCATTCGAGGCCGGTGCCGACATCCTCGTCCATGTGCCATGGACCGAATCGCTGCCCAAGGATCTGCTGGCTGCGATGGCGCGCTCGATGATGTGGATCTCCACGTTTGCGATCCACCCCGACGCAGACCGTGGCAGAGCGCTGGACAATGCCCGCCGGTTCATCCGGCTCGGAGGACGGCTTCACTACGGCACAGACATGGGCAATGACCTGTACAGGGGCCCAACGCCGGCTGGGCCGCGTCCGGAGGAGATCAGTGCGTTGGGTCAAGCGGGCCTGGCCGGCGATGCACTGCTTGAGTCGCTGACCGGCCCAGCTGGTGATCATCTGCGGGTTGCGGCCGCTGTCTGGTCGCCGCTGCCGCTGCCCGTTGGTGCCGACGAGGCGGCGGTGTGGATGAGCCAGGCGCACAGGCTGGCAGCCGCAGCGCAGGAAGGTGCCATTGCATGACCGAAAGACGCACTGGGGCTGCAGGACTTGACCGCCTGGAGAACGGCGCCGACGACCTGGCCGACCGAGCCGTCGCGCTGGATGCAGCCGACCCGTTGGCAGACTTCCGCAATCAATTCATCGGCTCAGACGATCCCACGATCATTGCCTACCTCGATGGCAACTCCCTGGGTCGTCCGCTCCGAGCTACCCGCGATCGGATCTGCGGCTTTGTTGAACAGGTGTGGGGGAGGCGGCTCATCCGTGCCTGGGATGAGGGTTGGATGGACGATCCGATGCGCGTCGGTGACAAGATCGGGCACGTGGTGTTAGGCGCGGCGCCCGGTCAGACTGTGGTCGGTGACTCGACCAGCGTGATGCTCTACAAGTGGATTCGGGCCGCCCTGGCCAGCCAATCCGGGCGAGACGAGATCATCGTCGACGTCGGCAACTTTCCGACCGACCGTTTTGTGGTCGAAGGGATCGCATCCGAACGTGGAATGCGTCTGAGATGGCTTGACGCGGACCGGAGGAGCGGCGTCACCGTCGATCAGGTGAGCGAGGTGATCGGGTCGCGCACCGCCCTCATCGTGCTCAGCGACGTGGCCTATCGATCCGGGTATCTGACCGACGTTGCGGCCGTCACTGCGCTGGCTCACGATCATGGCGTGCTCGTGCTGTGGGATGTGTGTCACTCGGCGGGAGTGATCCCGCGACGGCTCGACGACTGGCGGGTCGACCTGGCCGTCGGCTGCACCTACAAGTACCTCAATGGCGGACCCGGTTCGCCCGCCTTCGGTTATCTGCGTGTCGATCTTCAGGATCGTCTTCGGCAGCCAATCCAGGGCTGGATGGGGGCGGTCGAGCCGTTCGCGATGGCCGAGCACTACACGCCCTCCGACGGCATCCGTCGCTTCCTCAGCGGTACTCCGTCGATCATGGGGATGCTCGCCATGCAGGACATGCTGGCGCTCATTGAACAGGCGGGTCTGGAGGCGATCCGGGCGAAATCCGTCGCACTGACCGAGTTCGCGATCGAGGTCTCCGACCGGCTGCTCGGCCCGCTGGGTGTAGAGGTCGGCTCGCCGCGCGACCCTGCGGTACGCGGGAGTCATATCACTTTGGAGCATCCTGAGTTCCGCGTCGCGACAGCGCGACTTTGGGAGCTGGGCGTCATTCCAGACTTCCGGCCACCTGACGGGCTCCGGATCGGCCTTTCGCCGTTGAGCACCAGCTTTGACGAGGTGCACCGCGGGCTTCTCGCCGTACGGGAAGTGCTGTGGCAGCAGGCCAGCTAGCCGCGCCGCTGTCATCAGCGACCCCAGCCGTCCTGGACGATGCTGACTCGCGTCCCGGCAGCGCGACCTCACTGCTTCGCACCATCGTCGGCTGCTATCTGCGACGCCTGGGTGGCTGGATTGCGGCCCCAGCGTTGATGGAGCTGATGGCGGCAGTCGGCGTCAACCACACTCGTACCAGGACCGCCATTCTCCGGGCGCGGGGCAAGGGGATACTCGCCCCCGACGTACGATACGGACGCGCCGGTTACGCGCTGCAGCCCACCGCCATTCCGGGGCTGGTGAGAGGTGACCGGCGCATCTACTCAGCGCGCCAGATGGTCACGTCGGACCGCTGGTGCCTGATCTCGTACTCGATCCCGGAGAGCCAGCGTCAGCTGCGGCATCAGCTACGCCGCCGGCTGTCGTGGATCGGATGTGGCACCGTTACGGCCGCGCTCTGGATCTGCCCGGAGTACCTGACGAGCGAAGTGGAAGGAATCCTCACCGATCTCGGCGTACGCGCATCAGCCTCGATCTTTCTGGCCGATGAGGCGCGGGTGGACGGTGGGCTCGAGCGCGCTATCGGGCGATGGTGGGACCTTCCAGCCATCGCCGCCCGCCACCAAGCTTTCCTGGCGGCGTACCGATCCGTGGTGGGGGAGGACTTGACACCCCAGCAGGCATTCGCGGCCTGGATCGGGTGCTTGGACTCGTGGCGGGTCATTCCCTACGTCGACCCCGGACTGCCCGCCGCGTGGCTGCCGGCCGACTGGCCGGGGAACCTGAGCGTCCCACTTTTCGCCGATCTTCGAGAACAGCTGGAAGATCTCAGCGGTCGCTATGTGCGGCACGTGACGTCCGGGCCGACGTCTGGCGTCGACCCGGGATCGAGTGGAACGCCCTAGACTCCTGCGGTGCGAATCGTCTTTGGTGGTACGCCCGACGTCGCGATCCCGTCGTTAGATGCGCTCGCCGATTCCCGCCACGAGCTGGCCGCCGTCGTCACCCGGCCAGATGCCCCGAGCGGTCGCGGCAAGAGGCTCACCGCCAGCCCGGTTGCCCAGCGTGCCACCGAGCTCGGCATCGAGGTCTTGAAGCCGCAGCGTCCTCGAGACGAGGAGTTCGTCACCCGGCTTGCACAGATTGCGCCAGAGTGCTGCCCGGTGGTCGCTTATGGCGCACTGCTGCCGCAGCGCGTCCTCGACATACCGCGGCACGGTTGGGTCAACCTGCACTTCTCGTTGCTGCCCGCCTGGCGTGGGGCGGCGCCGGTCCAGCACGCCATCCTGGCCGGTGACCAGATGACGGGCGCGACGACCTTCCAGATTGTGCTCGAGCTCGATGCTGGGCCCATCTTCGCCACGGTCACGGAACCGATCCGCCCGGATGACACTGCTGGTGACTTGTTGCACAGGCTCTCGCTGAACGGTGCTCGGCTCCTGGTCGACACCCTGGACGGGATCGAGGACGGCACGCTGATGCCGACACCACAGCCAGAAACCGATGCCCAGGTGAGCTACGCGTCCAAGATCAATGTCGAGGATGCTCGGATCGAGTGGACCCAACCTGCCGAGGTGGTGGACCGGCTGGTGCGTGCCTGCGCCCCAGCGCCGGGAGCGTGGACCACCTTCCGCGGTGAACGTTTGAAGATCAACTCGGCGCACATCTCCGATGCTGTCCTGCCTCCCGGAGTGATGGAGATCAGCAAACGATCCGTGCGGGTCGGCACCGGGACGCGTGCGCTCCAGCTCGGGGAGGTTCAGGCACAGGGCAAGAAGCCCATGACTGCCGCCGACTGGGCACGCGGCGTCACGTTCGACACAGAGCCCAAGCTCGGTACCTGAGTGAGCGGTCCAGTCAGCGCCCGCAACCAGCGACGTCGTCGGGCAGATCGGGCCAGGCGGGCTGCTTTCGACGCGCTGCGTGCGGTGAACGCCGACGGGGCCTACGCCAACCTCGTACTGCCGGCTCTGCTTCGCGAACGCGGCCTGTCGGGCCGCGATGCTGCCTTCGCCACCGAACTGTTGGCTGGCACCTGCCGCTGGCAAGGCAGCTACGACGCGATCATTGCTGCGGCTGCTGGTCGACCACTGAGCGAGTTCCAGCCAGCCGTGCTGGATTTGCTGCGACTTGGGACGCACCAGATCCTGTCCATGCGCGTCCCGGCGCGTGCCGCTGTCGCGGCTTCAGTTGAGCTGGCTGCGGTGACGGTCGGGGAGCGGGTCACCGGCCTCGTCAATGCAGTGCTTCGACGAGTTGCCGAAAGGAGTCTCGACGACTGGTTCGACCAGTTGTCCCACGGGCTTGATGACCATGATCGTCTGGCACTGCGGACGGCACACCCGCGCTGGATCGTCGACGCGTACGCCGAACTTCTGCCTCCGACGGAGCTCGAGCAGGGGCTGAGCGCCAATAATCTCAGCCCGCAGGTCTGCTTGGCCGTCCGACCTGGATTGGCCGATGTGTCAGACCTGATACGCGCCGGGGCGCAGCCCAGTCCCTACTCACCTTTCGCGGCTCGTTGGCGAGGTGACCCAGCCGATCTTCCGCTCGTCCGTGACGGCAGAGCCGGAGTGCAGGACGAGGGCTCGCAGCTCGTCACTTGGGCCCTCACCAAAATGACCGCTCCGTCCGGATGGTGGCTCGACCTGTGTGCTGGCCCCGGCGGCAAGTCCGCCCTGCTGGCCGGTTTGACACGGCTGAACGGCAGCCGCCTGCTGGCATCGGATCTGGCACCGCATCGGGCGAGTCTGGTTGCAGGCGCGGTTCGGGCGTATGCCGGGCAGGGAGCGGCTGCGAGCATCATAGTGGCCGACGGCACCCGGCCAGCGTGGCGGCCTGGCTCGTTTACCCGGGTGCTTGTGGATGCCCCATGCTCCGGCCTCGGCGCCCTGCGACGCCGGCCGGAATCTCGCTGGCGACGCAATCCGGCGGATCTGGAGCAACTGCACGCGTTGCAGCTGGCACTGCTCGCGTCAGCCATCGCCAGCGCTACTCCAGGCGGCGTCATCGGCTACGTGACGTGCTCGCCGCACCGCCGGGAAACCAGCGACGTGCTGAACGAAACCCTCGCTGCACGTGACGACGTCGCAGTGATCCCCGCAGCGGAGCTGCTGCCTGAGGTCCCGGATGCTGCTCTCGGGCCGTATCTGCAGCTCTGGCCCCACCGACACGGCACAGACGCCATGTTTGCGGGCTACCTACGCAAAACCCGCTCACACTAGAGTCGACCTCGTGGCCCTGAGAATCATGCCGAGCCTGCTTGCGGCCGACTTCGCTAACCTGCAGAGCTCGATTGAAAAAGTGCTGAGCTCAGACGCTCTGCACGTCGACGTGATGGACAACCATTTCGTCCCGAATCTCACGCTGGGCCTGCCAGTCGTGGAATCCATTCGCAAGGTCACCGACAAGATGTTGGACATTCACCTGATGATCGAGGAACCCGACCGCTGGGCGCCGGCGTACGCCGAGGCGGGAGCGGAGTCGGTCACCTTTCACATCGAGGCGGCCGCGGCGCCGGTGAGGCTGGCCCGGCAGCTGCGCAGCCTCGGGGCGCGGGCGGCCATGGCCCTCAAGCCGGCCACGCCGATCGAGCCGTACGAGGACCTGCTGCCCGAGCTCGACATGGTGTTGATCATGACCGTGGAACCGGGCTTCGGCGGCCAGAGCTTTCTCGACATGTGCCTGCCCAAGATCACTCGGACGCGCGCGATGCTGGACAAGCTGGGTGGCGACATCTGGCTGCAGATCGACGGCGGTGTCTCGGCCGAGACCATCGAACGATGCGCGGCAGCCGGCGCTGACGCCTTTGTGGCCGGCTCATCGATTTTTGGCGCCGAAAATCCCGACGCCATGGTGGCCAAGCTGCGCGACCTGGCGGCTACAGCGGCCTGAGCATCCTGCTCAGAAATTCACGACTCTCTTGCGGAAACCTGGGTTGACCCAGGTTTCTGACGGTCTGCACGGGTTGCAACCCATGCAGACCGCCGACGAAGGGTCCTAGCCCTGGCGGCGCCGCAGGTAGCGCTCGAACTCCGCCGCGATGGCATCGCCGCTCGCCTCCGGCAGCTCAGTTGCATCCTGCATCTGCTCCAGCGAGGCAACGTACTCAGCGACCTCGGAGTCTTCGGCCGCCAGTTCATCTACGCCGCGCTCCCAGGCCCTGGCAAGCTCGGTCAGCTCACCGAGATCGAACGATGCGTCCAGCACCTGTTCCAACTGGGAAAGTAGCGCGAGCGTGGCCTTGGGGCAGGGCGGATGCGAGACATAGTGCGGGATTGCCGACCAGAGCGTGAGGACCTCGACTCCGCCGCGCGTCAGGGTGTCACCGAGCACGCCAATGATGCCCGTCGGACCCTCGTACGTCGCTGGCGCCAGGCCGAGCTGCTTCATCAACTCCCGATTGGTGGTCGACACCGACACCGGGATAGGGCGAGTGTGTGGGGTGTCGGCAAGCAGCGCCCCCAGCAGGTGTACCCGAGTCACGTTTGCCGAGCTGAGCGCGGACGCGATCATGGTGCTGAACTGGCGCCACCGCAGGTTGGGCTCCAGGCCTTCGACCAAGATCAGGTCGCGGCCGTCCGGCAGCTGAGCGATCTTGAGTTCCGTGGTGGGCCAGGTGATCTCGCGCTCATCGTCCTCGGCGAATTCCACCCGCGGCCGGTTGACCTGAAAGTCGTAAAAGTCGTCTGGGTCGAGCGCGAACACCGGTTCGGCCTCGTAGGCCTCTGCGAGGTGCTCTATGGCTCCGGTTGCCGCGTTCCCCGCGTCGTTCCAGCCACCGAATGCCACTACTACCACCGGGTCGACCAGATCACGGAGATCACGGCCGGCCGAGCTGGGGGAGTCGGGCATGGCAATCACTGTAGCCGTCGGGCAAGTGATGCAGCGTCGCTCCACATGGTGGTAGTCAGCCCACGCGGTCAGCCGTGGCGATTATTCTCACGAGATGCCCTATGGCAGGCGTGCCGTTCCGTCCCCGGCTGATCACCGCGCGACGTTGTCGCCAACCGATCTTCGCGCGACGCTGTCGCCAACCGATCTTCGCGCGACGTTGTCGCGACGCGTCGTGATCGCTGACGGCGCAATGGGCACCATGCTGCAACGTCATGACCTGACGCTAGAAGACTTCCACCAACTCGAGGGCTGCAACGAGATCTTGAACCTCACCCGCCCCGACATCGTGCGCGCAATCCACGACGCGTACTTCGAAGTCGGAGTGGACGCCGTCGAGACCAACACCTTCGGCGCAAATCTCTCCGCTCTGGGTGAGTACGGCATCGCCGACCAGATTACCGAGGTGGCGCAGGCTGGCGCTCGGCTCGCACGCGAGTCGGCCGACGCGTACAGCACACCGGATCGGCAGCGGTGGGTGCTCGGTAGCGTCGGCCCTGGCACCAAGTTGCCAACCCTCGGGCACGTCTCCTACGCCCGGCTGCGGGACGCCTATCAGCAGCAGGTCGAGGGCTTGATTGCTGGTGGGGTCGACGCGGTCTTGATCGAGACCTCACAGGATCTGCTGCAGACGAAGGCGGCCACGCTCGGCGCGAAAAAGGCGTTGGCGTACGCGGGTCGCGATCTCCCGGTGATCGTGCATGTGACTGTCGAGACCACGGGCACGATGCTGCTCGGCTCGGAGATTGGTGCCGCGCTCACCGCTCTCGAGCCGCTCGACATCGATCTGATCGGTCTCAATTGCGCGACCGGCCCGGCGGAAATGAGCGAGCACCTCCGGCACTTGTCCCGGCATGCGCAGATCGGCGTGAGCTGCATGCCGAACGCCGGGCTGCCGCAGCTGACGGCCGACGGTGCGTTCTACCCCCTGCAGCCGATCGAGCTGGCTGATGCGCTGGAACAGTTTGTCGGTGAGTTCGGACTCGGCCTGGTCGGCGGCTGCTGCGGTACCGGACCGGAGCATCTGCGGCAAGTTGTCATGCGCCTAGAAGGCCGCCCAGTTGGTGTCCGTTCACCGAGCCATGTCCCTGCCGCAGCCTCGCTGTACGCCGAGGTGCCCTTCCGCCAGGACACCAGCTACCTCTCGATCGGGGAACGGACCAACGCCAACGGGTCTAAGGCCTTCCGTGAGGCGCTGTTGGACGAGCGCTGGGACGACTGCATCGAGATCGCGCGGTCCCAGATCCGGGACGGCGCCCACATGCTCGATCTCAATGTCGACTACGTGGCCCGAGACGGTGTCGCCGACATGCGAGAGCTGGCGTTCCGACTGGCGACTGCTTCGACATTGCCCATCGTGCTGGACTCCACCGAACCGGCCGTGCTGCAAGCAGGTCTGGAATGTCTGGGTGGACGCGCGGTGATCAACTCCGCGAACTACGAGGACGGCGACGGGCCCGACTCCCGATTCAGCCGGGTCATGGAACTGGTCGCCGAGCATGGTGCGGCAGTGATCGTGTTGACCATCGACGAGGAAGGGCAGGCGCGTACGGCGGAATGGAAGGTACGCGTCGCTGCACGAGCGATCACCGACATCACACAGAACTGGGGACTGCGCCAAAGCGACATCATCATCGACTGCCTCACCTTCCCCATTGCTACCGGCCAGGAGGAGACCCGCCGGGACGGCATCGAGACCATCGATGCCATCCGCGAGGTCAAGCGGCTCTTCCCGGACGTGCAGACCACGCTCGGGCTGTCCAACATCTCCTTCGGTCTCAATCCGGCTGCTCGAGTCGTGCTCAACTCCGTCTTCCTCAACGAATGTATCGAGGCCGGCCTGGACTCCGCCATCGTTCACGCAGCCAAGATCATCCCCATTGCCCGGATCCCTGATGAGCAACGAGAAGTGGCGCTCGACATGGTCTACGACCGGCGCCGGCCCGCCACCGCCACTGAGTCCGCCTACGACCCGCTGCAACGCTTCCTCGAGCTCTTTGAAGGAGTGACGACAGCCGATACCAAGGCCGAGCGGGCCGCGGAGCTGCTCAAGCTGCCTGTCAGCGAACGACTGCAGCGTCGCATCATCGACGGCGAGGCCAAGGGCCTATCGGATGATCTTGATGCCGCCCTCGCTGAGGGCAAACCGGCCCTGGAGATCATCAACTCCGACCTGTTGGCCGGTATGCGGGTGGTCGGTGAGCTCTTCGGGTCCGGCCAGATGCAGCTGCCGTTCGTGCTGCAGTCGGCCGAGGTGATGAAGACGGCGGTCGCCTACCTCGAGCCGCACCTGGAGAAGACCGACGCTCGCGGGAAGGGCACCATCGTGCTGGCCACGGTGAAGGGTGATGTGCACGACATCGGCAAGAACCTGGTCGACATCATCCTCACCAACAACGGCTACACCGTGGTGAATCTTGGGATCAAGCAGCCTGTCGGCGCGATCATCGATGCAGCAGAGGAGCACCACGCTGACGCCATCGGCATGTCGGGGCTGCTGGTGAAGTCCACCGTCGTGATGAAGGAGAACCTAGAGGAGCTCAACCGGCGGGGGATTGCAACGGCGTATCCAGTGTTCCTGGGCGGAGCGGCCCTCACCCGCGCCTACGTCGAGCAAGATCTCCGTGAGATTTTCGCTGGCGAGGTCCGCTACGCCCGAGACGCCTTCGAAGGGCTTCGCCTGATGGACGCGCTGATGGCGGTCAAGCGCGGTGAGGAAGGGGCTGCGCTGCCGGCGCCCAGGGAGCGGCGGGTCAAAGCTCGCGGGGCGACCATAGTTGAGGAGCGGATCGAGTCCGAAGTCGCTAAGCGTTCCGACGTCGCGGTCGACATTGATGTGCCGACTCCGCCGTTTTGGGGCGACCGGATCGTCAAGGGCATTTCGCTGGCCGATGTCGCGGCCTACCTCGACGAGCGGGCGACCTTCATGGGTCAATGGGGTCTCAAGGGCTCCCGCGCATATGAGCAAGGGGGGGCGACCCCCCTTGAACCCCCCGCCCGCTCGCGCGGTGGTGGGGTGTCGTACGAGGAGCTCGTCGAGACCGAAGGCCGACCCCGGCTGCGCGCTTGGCTGGACCGCATCCAGACCGACGCGATCGCGGAGTTCGCCGTGGTCTATGGCTACTGGCCCTGCTACAGCGACGGCAACGAGCTGGTCGTGCTCCGCCCTGGAGGGGCTGCTGCCGACCCCGCCGCAGAACTTCACCGCTACGCCTTCCCACGGCAAACCCGTGGTCGGTTCCTCTGCCTCGCCGACTTCTTCCGTGATCGGCAGTTGGCTGAACTCAAGGGTCCGGACGTGGTGGCGTTCCATCTAGTGACGATGGGGTCGCAGGTCGCGAAGGTGACGGCCAGCCTGTTCGAGCAGAACGCCTACCGGGACTATCTCGAGTTGCACGGGCTCAGCGTGCAACTGACTGAGGCACTTGCTGAGATGTGGCACGCCAGGGTGCGCGCGGACCTGGGCTTCGCTCCCGAGGACGGCCAGATGGAGGACATGATCCGTGACCAGGCCTACCGGGGCTCGCGATATTCCTTCGGTTATCCGGCCTGCCCCGAGTTGGGCGACCGGCGCAAGCTGGTGTCGCTGCTCCGCCCAGAACGGATCGGCGTTGAGCTATCTGAGGAGCTCCAGCTGCATCCCGAGCAGTCCACCGATGCTCTGATCGTGCATCATCCCGAGGCGAAGTACTTCAACGCACGCTAATACCGCACTATGACGGGCGGCCCGCTTCGCCAACGTCAGAGTGCGATGGATTTGCCACAGCGTCAGCGGCTGGAAGAATGGCCGCGCCATGAGCGACACGACAACCTCAACGCTGGCGGCTGCCCTCTGGGATTTCGACGGCACGTTGGCCGACACCGAGCCGCTCTGGATCGCCGCGGAGTACGACCTGATCTCTCATCTGGGAGGCACCTGGTCGGAAGAGCATGCAGAGCAGCTGGTGGGCAACTCGCTGCTGGACTCGGGTTCCTACATCCTGAACGCGATTGGCCGAGTCGATCTCAGCCCGGCGTGGGTCGTCGAACAGCTGCTTACCGACGTCGTCGACCACATTCGGCAGCACCCGATCGTCTGGCGCCCCGGGGCGATCGAGCTACTCGACTCCTTCGCCGCGGCGGGTATTCCGTGCGCATTGGTATCAGCGTCGTACCGGGTGCTACTGGACGCGGCCCTCGGCCAACTGCCCGAGGGAACATTCCAGCTATCGGTGGCTGGGGACGAGGTCAGGCGTGGCAAGCCACATCCGGAACCGTACGAGAAGGCCTGTACGGCCCTGGGGGTGTCCCCGCGGCATTGCGTGGTCCTCGAAGACTCCGAGACAGGCTGTCGTGCCGGGAACGCCGCCGGAGCATTGGTGGTCGCCGTGCCCAACCGCGTCGTGATCCCCGAGGCTCCGCGACGACTCCACGTCGATTCCCTCGCTGAGCTGGATGCGGCAGCCGTGGCGAGAATGCTAGAGCAGTTCAATGACGGCTGATCCCTCTGTGAGAAAGGGTCTCGCGCGCCGCGTGCTTGCCGGAGCTGCCGTCTTGTTGCTTCTCGGCGCATGTCGTACTCCTGGGGAGCCGCCGGCCCCAACCCCCACCGCAAGCTCGACGCCGAGACCGTTCACGGTGATGTCGACCGACCTCATCCGTGTCACTGATCCGGCAGCCATCACTGATGCCGCATCAACCGTGCTCGCGCTCAACGTGTTTCAGCGGCTGATGACGGCCGATCCCGGAGGCTCCGTCCTGAAGCCGGATGCGGCACGGGACTGCCTGTTCACCTCCTCAACCACCTACACCTGCACCCTTAATGAAAAACTGGCGTTCCACAACGGCCATCCGTTGACCTCCAGCGACGTGAAGTTCAGCATCGAGCGGGCTTACCGCCTCAAGGTTCCCGGCTCGTCAGCGGCGGCTTTATCCTCCCTACGCAGGGTCCAGACGCCGGACCAGAAGACCGTACGGTTTGTACTGAGCCGGGTGGACACCCAGTTCGGCTGGGCGTTGGCTTCACCAGCGGCATCGATAGTCGATGAGGAGATCTACGACGCGGATCGGGTGCGGGACCTGAATGATCCCATCGTCGGGTCGGGTCCCTTCGTGGTGAACAAGTACACCGGAAACCAGCTGCAGCTCAGCCGCTACGAGGACTACGTCGGCCGTAACCGCGCCCAGCTTTCGGATCTGGTTTACCGCAGTGTCGCCGACTCGCCGACGATCGAGGACGCGATGACTAAAGGTGTCGTCGACGTCGTCTGGAGAGGTCTCGATACGCCAGCGGTCACCCGATTCAGCCAGCAAGTAGGCCAGAACCCCAATCATGAGACCACCAACGGCTTTACCCAGCACGTGCTGGGCGGCGCGCGGGTGCTGCAGCTTGAATGGTCGCCGAACTCGCCGATGCGGTCGAACAAGGCGTTGCGACAGGCGATAGCGGTTGCCCTGCAACGGGACCGCACGTCCGATTCCATCGTTCCGAACGGTGTGGTCGGACATACCGCTGCTTTTCCGCTCGGGGGAAAGGCCAAGCCCAAGGTGACCTGGAAGAGCCGTATCAACCTCACATTGGGTTACGACGCCTCCATGCCCAATGGCCAAGACCTCGCAACTCAGATCCGCGGGCGTCTGGAGAACACCGGCGGGCTGAGCGTGCAACTCAAGCCCGGAGTGCTGAACGCGGACCTGAATCTCATCGATCGGAAGGCTTGGACCGCGACAGCCCTGGCATGGATGCAGCCCTATCTCGATGCGCCGCTGCCAGCCGTCGCGTCGACGGTAAGGACCGTCGAAACCGAGTTTCGGGCTACCACGGATGCTGACACCGCAGACAGTCACCTGGCCGCGCTACAGAAGCAAGCGGCTGTGGACCTGATCGTGCTGCCGATCAGCCAGTCTGACGAGCATGTCTACGTGCGGCGGGGCGTGGAGATGAGCGGCGGGTCCTACGGCCCCGGCATGCAGCTGGGATTCTTCGGTATCAGCAATGGCTGAGCCGCTCCAACTCTCCGGCGTCCGGCAGGGGCTATTCCAGGCGGGGGAGCGGATTACCCTCACCGATCCGAAAGGGCGCCGACACTCAATCGTGCTCACGGAGGGTGGACAGTTCCACACCGCCAAGGGTGCTGTCAGTCACGACGAGCTCATCTCGCACCCAGAGGGGATTGTCGTGAGTTCGACGGGCGGCACACAATTCTTGGCCACGAGACCCCTGCTGAAGGAGTTCACCGTGAGCATGCCGCGCGGCGCTGCGGTGATCTACCCGAAGGACGCTGCCCAGATCCTGATGGCAGCCGACATCTTTCCCGGCGCCCGGGTACTCGAGGCGGGCGCTGGATCCGGTGCCCTGACCTGCAGCCTGCTGCGCGCGATCGGTCCAAGCGGGCGATTGATCTCCTACGAGCGGCGCGCAGACTTCGCAACCATCGCCCGACGCAACGTGGAGAACTTCTTCGGCGAGAGCCCACCCAGCTGGGACCTGCGTGTGGCTGATCTACTCGAGTCGCGCATCGAGGAACCCCTCGACCGCGTGATCCTCGACATGCTCGCGCCGTGGCAGTGTGTTGCGGCGTTGGCCGAGGTGCTCGTTCCGGGCGGGGTGTTGTGCGCCTACGTTTCGACCACGACTCAGCTTGCCGAAACGGTGGAGACGTTGCGTGTCCACAGCGGTTTCACCGAGCCGGAGGCCACCGAGTCACTAGTCCGGGCCTGGCACGTTGAGGGGCTGGCGGTACGACCGCGGCACGATATGGTGGGCCACACTGGATTTGTGATCACAGCACGGCGACTGGCGCCAGGGTTCACAGCACCGTTACGCAAACGTCGCCCAGCACGCGGCGCGTACGGAGAAGATTACAAAGGACCGCGCAGCCAGCCCGGGTAGGGTCTCGACAGGAGGTGTGTCTTGACCGGACCTATCCACGATCGCGCTCCGTATGAGGACCGCGAAGCTTTGATAGCCCAAATTGGTGTGCTCAGAGACGAGCTTGATCGACTACGAGATCGGGCTTCGTCGCACCCGCACGACATCGCAATGCTCGAGCGACGCCTAGCCGACGCCCGTTCTGATGCCCGGACCACCGCCGCCAACAACGAGCGCCTTGCAGCCACGCTGCGCGAGGCGCGGGACCAAATCGTGTCCTTGAAAAATGAAGTTGATCGCCTGGCGCAGCCTCCGGCCAGCTTCGCAGTCTTCCTCGCCGCGCGTGAGGAGCACACCGCGGACATCTTTACAGCTGGGCGCAAGATGCGAGTCAGCGTGAGTCCTGATGTTGATCTTGAAGCACTGACGCCTGGCAAGGAGGTGATGGTCAACGAGGCGATGAACGTGGTGAAGGTCCTGGAGTTCGACGAGGTCGGTGAGGTTGTACTGCTCAAGGAGATGCTCGAGGACGGCGACCGGGCGCTGGTGATCGGCCATGGCGATGAGGAAAGCGTCGTCCGCCTCGCCTATCGGCTTCGTGATCAACACCTGCGCTCCGGCGATTCCCTGCTGATCGACCGTCGGGTGCATTTCGCGTACGAGCGGATCCCCAAGCTGGACGTCGAGGAGCTGGTGCTGGAGGAGGTGCCTGACATCGACTACTCGGTGATCGGCGGTCTGGGCAACCAGATCGAGGCGATCCGGGATGCGGTCGAGCTGCCTTTCCTGCACAAGGAACTCTTCGCCGAGCACGAGCTCAAGGCCCCCAAGGGCATCCTGCTTTATGGACCGCCCGGCTGTGGCAAGACCTTGATCGCCAAGGCCGTCGCCAACTCGTTGGCGAAGAAGGTCAGCGAGCGAACTGGGGAGGAAGGGCGCAGTTTCTTCCTTAATATCAAGGGCCCTGAGCTGCTGAACAAGTACGTCGGTGAGACTGAGCGGCACATCCGGTTGGTCTTCCAGCGGGCCCGCGACAAGGCGACCGATGGCATGCCGGTGATCGTTTTCTTCGACGAGATGGATTCGCTGTTCCGGACTCGTGGGTCTGGCGTCTCCTCCGACGTCGAGAACACCATCGTGCCGCAGCTGTTGAGTGAGATAGACGGCGTCGAGGGTTTGGACAACGTGATCATCATCGGCGCCTCGAACCGGGAGGACATGATCGATCCGGCAATCCTGAGGCCCGGGCGCCTGGACGTGAAGATCAAGATCGAGCGGCCGGATGCAGAGGCCGCGCGGGAGATCTTCAGCAAGTACCTCACTCCGACGTTGCCGCTGCATCGGGAGGATCTCGCCGAATTCGATCATGATCCGCAGATGTGCGTGCAGGCGATGATCGACCGCACGGTTGGCCGGATGTATGAGGAGTCGGAGGAGAACCAGTTCCTGGAAGTCACCTATGCCGGCGGAGACAAGGAGGTCCTCTACTTCAAGGACTTCAACTCCGGAGCGATGATCCAAAACATCGTGGATCGGGCCAAGAAGATGGCGATCAAGGACTTCCTGGAAACCGCCGTACGGGGCTTGCGGATCGGCCACCTGCTGCAGGCCTGCCTGGATGAGTTCGCCGAGAACGAGGATCTACCCAACACCACCAACCCGGACGACTGGGCAAAGATCTCTGGGAAGAAGGGTGAGCGGATCGTCTTCATCCGGACGCTCATCTCCTCCAAGCAGGGCACCCAACCAGGCCGGTCCATCGACACCGTTTCTAATACAGGTCAATATTTATAGGCCTTCCTTCGCGCACGATCGCGCTCAGTGCCGAGTCGTTCGTCGCCTTGAGCGCAACGAAAAGCGTGTTTCGTCAAGCCTCCTGCACTCCTCGTCGCGCGATCTCCGACGCTCAGGAAGGGTTTACGGGCCTTGCTCGGCACGCGATTCCGACGCTCATGGAATTCAGCGGCTCGCTGCGCTCGCCTGGTGCTTGCGTGAGCCTCAGCGCGACTAACTGCGTGAGATGAGATGCCTAGCGGGTGGCTCCGTTGAACTCCTCGCCCTGGCGTGCTGGATGAGCCGAAGCCCGGCGCGCCAGCCGATGAGAAGGAGGGCGAGTACGAAGCTGGCAACGAGGACGAATGACAGCTGTACGCCAGCGCCAGTGACCAGCCGAAGGGTCATCCCGCCCACCACGGCGCCCAGCCAAACCGCAACCCCGGAGGTTAGCGAAAGTGGATGCCGCCAGGTGCGTCCAATGACGGTCCCAACTAGGCACCCGGCGAGAAATGGCCAAGCCGTGTGCACCACGCCGAGCAGGTCGGTCGCTTCCTGGTGGCTGCTGCGTCCGATGATCGCAAATATCGTGATGCAGATCACGTCCACCGCAATCGCTGGAAGGATCTGCATGAACCTCACACTACGCTGAGGCCATGGCTTCCACAGCCGATCGTGATGAGTCCGCTGCCGCGGGCTCGGAGCTGGCTGCCCGCTTGACCACGCGGGTCATGGGCATCGAGACCGAGTACGGCATCAGCGCGCTCGCACCGGCGTCGCCAGTCCCCACTGGATTCGGCAATGCGTTCGTCGAGGACGATCTGCATCCCATGCAGCTGTCCAACCATGTCGTCAAGGCCTACGGCGCCTCAGCCCCCGGCCAGCCGGCCGGTTGGGACTACGAGACCGAGACTCCGCTGCGGGACATCCGCGGGTATGAGATCTCCCGTGCCGCTGCCCACCCGGACCAGCTGACCGACACCGATCTCGGCATGGCCAACGTCATCTTGACCAACGGTGCGCGGCTGTATGTCGATCATGCGCATCCGGAGTATTCCAGTCCCGAGGTGACGTGCGCCCTCGATGCGGTGCGCTACGACAAGGCTGGCGAGGCCGTGATGGCGATCGCCGCGCAGCGCGCCACGCAGTCATTGGGGCGCTCGGTCCGGCTCTACAAGAACAACACCGACGGCAAGGGTGCCTCGTACGGCACCCACGAGAACTACCTGTTGCAACGCAGCACACCCTTCGACCGGATTGTGACGCAGTTCACCGCTTTTCTCGTCTCGCGGCAGGTGATCACCGGAGCGGGCCGAGTTGGCGTGGGTCAATCCAGCCAGACTCCGGGCTTCCAAATCAGCCAACGCGCGGATTTCTTCGAGGCTGAGGTAGGTCTGGAGACCACGCTCAACAGGCCGATCATCAACACCCGCGACGAGCCGCACGCCGACGCGAGCCGGCATCGCAGACTGCACGTGATCACCGGGGATGCCAACCTGTCGGAGATCTCGACCTATCTCAAACTCGGTACCGCGTCTTGGGTACTGCGGGTGATCGAGGCAGGCGAGCTGGGCGCTGACGTTCGACTTGACGGACCAGTGGCCGCCATGCGTACGGTCAGCCACGATCTGCTGGTTAGGGAACCCCTGTACTTGCTCGATGGGCCCAGCATGACCGCCGTGGACCTCCAAGAGGTGTATCTGGACGCATGCCGCAACCACTACGAACGGATTGCCGGCGATCTCACCGAAACGGCTCGGATTGAGGCGAAGGACATATTCAGCCGTTGGCAGGATTGTCTTGATGCGCTTCGCACCGACATTTTCAGCCTGGCCGACCAGCTCGACTGGGTCGCGAAGCTCAAGCTGTTGGAGTCCTATCGCCAGCGCGACGGATTGAGCTGGTCCGCCCCGAAGCTGGCTCTGATCGATCTGCAGTACGCCGACGTCGACCCAAGGCGCAGCCTCTATCGGGCGCTGCTGGCCAATGGGAAGATGCGGCGACTGGTTACCGATGACGAGATCGAGCGGGCTCGCACCTCCCCGCCGGATGACACTCGGGCCTACTTCAGGGGCCGGGTGATGGAAAAGTTTGGGTCCTCGATTGTCGCTGCTTCCTGGGACTCGGTGATCTTCGACGTCCCCGAACGTCCTGCGCTGCAGCGGCTGCCTCTGCTGGACCCGCTGCGAGGCACCCGGGAACAGGTTGGCCAGATGATCGACGAATGCAATTCCGTCACGGAGCTGTTCGCAGCCCTGGGTCGTTAACGGCCACCCGCTGCTACACGCTGGAATGTCATGGCCTTGTGGGTGGCGTTGGTTACGCTTGAGGCCAGCACAGACGAGGAGCAGGTATGGCTGAGTCAGAGCAGAGCCAACGTAAGGCACGGCGAGCCGACGATCGCGAGGTCGAGGAGCTGGCGCCTGCTGATGCGGCGCACAAGGCGGAACTGGACTCAGAGGTGGACTCGCTGCTGGACGAAATCGACGACGTGCTCGAGGTCAATGCCGAGGAGTTCGTGCGCTCGTTCGTTCAGAAGGGCGGCCAGTGACCGACGGACGAGTCGTTGAACTGACCTCAGAGTTCTTTCGTATCGGGTCTTCTTCCTTTACCGACTTCGCCTCACGCGTGGCTCCGGACGTCCTGCCGTCGTCGCGTACGGCCACTGGCGGGCTCGGTGACCTCTCGCCCCACGGCACAACCATCGTGGCCGCGACCTTCCCTGGCGGAGTTGTGATGGCCGGTGACCGCAGAGCCACCATGGGAAACATCATCGCCCAACGTGATATCGAGAAAGTGTTTCCCGCCGATGAGTTTTCGATCATCGGAATTGCCGGGGCTGCTGGCCTAGCGGTTGAGCTGGTTGGCCTGTTTCAGGTCGAGCTGGAGCACTACGAGAAGATCGAGGGCGCCCCGCTCTCCCTGGTCGGCAAGGCGAACCGGCTGGCCACCATGATCCGTTTGAATCTCGGCCTTGCCATGCAAGGCCTGGTGGTCGTGCCCCTATTCGCCGGCTGGGATGAGACAACGGGGGAAGGTCGAATCTTTTCCTATGACGCGACCGGCGGCCGCTACGAGGAGCACGCTTACTTCTCGGTTGGATCCGGCTCAGTTTTCGCCCGAGGATCGCTGAAGAAGCTCTATCGGCCTGATTTCGACGCGAGCGAGGCAGCCATGGCAGTGATCCAGGCGTTGTATGACGCTGCCGACGACGACTCGGCGACCGGGGGACCGGATATGGCGCGAAAGATCTTTCCGATGGTTCTGGCCGCGACCGAGGACGGCGTTCAGCGTTTGAGCGATGAGCAGATCACCGACCTGATCGGCCAGCTCATGGAAAGCCGCGCCGAACGACCCGACGGACCCGGGGCTCCACTTGCTTAGGACGCACCGATGAGCATGCCGTTCTACGTCGCCCCCGAGCAGCAGATGAAGGATCGGGCGGACTACGCACGCAAAGGCATCGCTCGCGGCCGTTCAGTGATCGTCCTGCACTACACCGACGGCATTTTGTTTGTGGCCGAGAACCGGTCACAGGCGCTGCACAAGGTCAGCGAGATCTACGATCGCATCGCGTTCGCGGCCGTCGGCCGATACAACGAGTTCGAGAACCTGCGCCAGGCCGGGATCCGCTACGCCGACGTACGCGGCTACACCTACGACCGGACCGATGTGACTGTTCGCGGACTGGCTAACGCATACGCCCAGCTGCTTGGCACCATCTTTTCTTCGGGCGCTGAAAAGCCGTACGAGGTGGAGATCGTGGTGGCCGAATTGGGCGCAACACCGGCGCAGGACCAGATCTACCGTCTGACCTATGACGGTTCGGTGGCCGACGAGGCGAACTTCGCCGTCATGGGCGGGTCAGCCGATGTGATAGCTGAAGTGGTCAGTCGCGGATTCAGCTCCGGCCTCAACCTCGCCGAGGCGGCCGAGCTCGCGGTCCGCGGGCTCGGGTCCGACGGAGGGCCGAATGCGGCACCACGGGTGCTTGGCGTGGAGGCTTTGGAGGTCGCCGTTCTGGATCGGAACAGGGCGATGCCCCGTAAGTTCCGGCGTATCAAGGGTGATCGGCTTGCAGTCTTGCTCGCTGATGGACCCGAGGCGACGGCCGATGACGGCGCGGAGGCGCGCCCGCAGAAGCCCGCTACGTGAACGAGACCACGGCACCCACCGACGCTCAGCAGCGCCAGGTCAGCCGCGTCGTGATCATCGGCACGGGGCTCATCGGAGCCTCGATCGGGTGCGCATTGTCAGCGGCCGGTTACGCGGTGCACCTGCGTGACCACAAGATCAGCCACGCTAGGGTCGCCGCTGGCCTGGGCGCCGGCACAGTCGACCCTGCCGTGTCCGCCGACGTGGCCCTCGTTGTAGTAGCCGTGCCGCCGGGCGCCATTCCTGATCTTGTTGTTCACAGTCTCCAGGTCTATCCGAACGCGACGGTCACTGACGTCGGCTCGGTGAAGGCAGGGGTGCTCGACACCTTGTGGCGGCGCGGTGTGGATCTCAGTCGCTACGTCGGCTCGCACCCCATGGCTGGCTCGCATCATTCAGGACCGATGACCGCCCATCCTGACCTATTCGTTGACCGTGCCTGGGTCGTCACCCCACACCGCAGGTCGGCAACCGAATCGGTGGAACGGGTCCGCGCCGCAGTCCGAGCCTGCCGCGCCCGCGAGATGATCATGGACGTTGACGATCATGATGCCGCGGTCGCTCGGGTGTCCCACTTGCCGCACCTGATGTCGGTGTTGATCGCGAGTCGCCTCATCGCGATTCCAGAGCGCGACCTCACCCTGGCTGGCCAAGGTCTGCGTGACGTGACGCGCATCGCCAGCAGCGATCCAGCGCTCTGGGAGCAGATTGTCGGCGCCAACTCCGACGCCGTGCTCGAGGAGCTGCGCGGCGTGCAGGACCAGCTCGGCTTGTTGATCAAGGCTGTCGAGGCGACGCCGGCTACCAACGACTTGCGGAGCCAGCTGGAGCGCGCAGTCGCCGGGACACGCAAGATCGCGGGCAAACATGGGGCGGCGGCGATCCGCTACAGCGAGGTTGTCGTTGCGATTCCGGATGAGCCGGGAGCGCTGGCCCGACTGTTCGGTGACGTCAGCGCTGCAGGCGTGAACGTGGAAGACATCTCGATCGAACACGATCCGGTCAGGGAGCTCGGCTATCTTGCCTTGTCGGTTGCACCTGAGCACGCGGACGCGCTGGTCGAGACCATGCTGTCGCGCGGCTGGACCGTTTCCTGACGTGCGGCCGGTACGCTGAGGCGCGTGTCTGAGGCAGCGATGACCGACCAGTATCAGACCCCGGTGAAGCCCAGTCGGGCCGCGGGGTCGAGTCGGCCGCTCGTTATTGCCATCGACGGGCCCAGTGGTTCAGGCAAGTCGAGTACGGCTAGAGGAGTCGCAGAGCGGCTCGGGTTGGCCTTTCTGGACACTGGTGCGATGTACCGGGCCATCACCTGGCTGGCGCTGCAAGAAGGCGTCGACCTGGACGACCAGTCGGCGGTCGCGGAGTTGCTAGCCCATGCCTCAATGGACATTAACCAAGACCCCCGAAGCCCCGCGATTGCGATCAATGGGGTCGATGTCACCGAGGCGATCCGAGTGCCTGAGGTATCGGTGGCTGTGAGTGCCGTCGCCACCAATCTCGACATTCGCACTGATTTGGTCGCGCGGCAGAAGAAGCTGATCGCCGAGGCACTGGACGGCATCGTCGCTGAGGGACGAGACATTACGACTGTGGTGGCGCCTGACGCCGAGGTACGTGTGCTTTTGGTTGCCGACCCCGCCGCGCGAGTGGCGCGGCGGCATGCCGAACTCGCAGAGCATCAAATGGACGTAGACGAGGTGACAGACCAGGTGATCCGACGCGACCGTGACGACTCCTTGGTCGCCGAGTTTGAATCGGCGGCTCCCGGAGTGCACGTAGTCGACTCCACTTTGCTTAGCCTGGAGGAGGTGATCGAAACGATTTGCGCATTCGTTCCGGTCCGGGCACTCGGAGACAGGCGTGATCGAAGGGGTTAGCCCCGATCTTCCGCACACCGATCCACTGCCGGCGTCGAACGAGTGGGTCTTGCGGCTCACCAGGCCGCTGGTACGGCTTGGGCTGCGGTTGGGTTGGCGGGTCAAGGTGCATGGTGCTCAGCAGGTTCCCCGCTCCGGGCCGGTGATCTTGGCGGCGAACCACATCGGCCTCTTGGATGGGCCGGCCGTCGTGGCACTAACCAGGCGGCTCACGTTTGCCATGGTGAAGCACGAGGCCTTTACTGGCGCGGTCGGCCAGTTCCTCATTCACATAGGCCAGATCTCCCTCAACCGTCGCGAGATTGATCCCCAAGCCATCCGTAAGGCAGTCCAGGTGCTGCGTGCCGGCAAGGTGTTGGCGGTCTTCCCCGAAGGAGTACGGGGTGGCGGCGAGGTCGCGTGGGCGAAGGGAGGCGCCGCCTACCTGGCGATGGTCTCGGGAGCGCCCGTTGTTCCGGTGGCCATTCTGGGTACTCGCGAGCCCGGGCAGCGGAAGAATCAGATACCCCGCCTACGAAGACCAATCCACCTGGTCTACGGCGAGCCATTCACCGTACCCCGATCTTCGTGGCCCCGCCGCAAGACCGCAGTCACGAAGTGGACCCAGGTCGTCCGCGAACGGCTGGCCGATCATGTGGTCGCAGCGCAGGGTCTGACCGGGCTACCCTTGCCGGGGCCACCGAAGATCAAATCCGCCCTCTCCAGCGCCTAATCACGAGCAGCCAGCAGGCTCCAGAGTCCTAAGCGAAGCAAACATGAGTGACATCGCGACTGCTGAGGAGTCGCAGGTCTTACCTGTGGTGGCGGTTGTTGGCCGGCCCAATGTCGGTAAGTCGACTTTGGTGAACCGCATGATCGGTCGCCGCGAGGCTGTGGTCCAAGACGTGCCAGGAGTGACTCGTGATCGGGTCTCCTATGACGCCATCTGGAACGGACGCCAGTTTGTGCTGGTGGACACCGGGGGCTGGGCTCCGGATGCCAAGGGAATGGCTGCCCAGGTGACAGAGCAGGCCGAGCTGGCCGTCGCGGCGGCCGATGCCGTCGTCTTTGTCGTCGATGCGACCGTTGGGATGCAGGACGTCGACGAGGCCGTCGTGAAAGTGCTGCGTCGCAGCGGGAAGCCGGTGATCCTGGCTGCCAACAAGGTCGACGATCAGCGCACCGAGGGCGAGGCGGCCGCCATGTGGCGGCTCGGCCTCGGCGAGCCCTTCGCCGTGTCCGCCCTGCACGGCCGGGGGAGTGGTGACCTGCTGGATGCGATTCTGGCGGCGATTCCCGAGGCGCCGCGAACACTGGATGACCTGGTGCGGGGTCCGCGTCGGGTTGCCATCGTGGGAAAGCCCAACGTCGGGAAGTCGAGCCTCCTCAACAAGATCGCCGGACAACAGCGGGCGATCGTCGATGAGGTCGCGGGGACTACGGTGGATCCGGTCGATGAGCTCGTTGAGGTCGGTGGCGAGGTCTATCGGTTCATCGACACCGCCGGGATCCGGCGCCGGGTGAAAGAGGTTTCCGGACACGAGTACTACGCGAGCCTGCGTACGCACGGCGCCATCGAGCGCGCCGAGGTGTGCGTAGTGGTGGTGGATGCGAGCGAGCCACTCACCGAACAGGACCTCCGCATCCTGACATCTGTGGAGGAGGCAGGGCGTGCACTAGTGATCGCGTTCAACAAGTGGGACCTGACCGATGATGAACGACGCCGTTACCTGGGGCGAGAGATCGAGCGCGATCTGGTCCAGTTCGAGTGGGCAACCAAGATCAACATCTCCGCACTCACCGGCCGTCATGTTGACCGCCTTGGTGTGGCGATCCAGGAAGCATTGGCTGGTTGGGAGACCCGCATTTCGACTGGGAGGTTGAACGCATTCCTGGGCCGGATCGTTGCGGCACACCCACATCCGGTGCGAGGCGGCAAGCAGCCTCGCATCCTGTTTGGGACTCAGGCTCACGCCGGCCCGCCTACCTTCGTGCTGTTCACCTCGGGGCAGCTCGAACCTGGTTACCTGCGCTTCTTGAAGCGTCGGCTCCGTGAGGAGTTCGGCTTCCATGGCACGCCGATCCATCTTGAGGTACGAGCGCGGGAGAAGAGAAGGCGGAAGTGACGAGCGACGACATACACGTGAGTGAGCGGCAGGCGCTCGTGATTGAGCTGATGCAGGCGCTCGAGTCCGGCGTGCACGGTGAGGAGCTGCGCCGCTTCATCCACGAGGACGCCGAGCAGGTCGAGTATCCGAGCCTGGTGGACCCTCGGGTTGGGCGTCGCCGCCTGGACGGCATGATCGCCGCCAGCGAGTTGGGTGCGGGGATGCTGGCATTCCAGCGCTACGACGTAAGCCGCTGGATCGAGAGCGAAGGCACTGTCGTCTGCCAGGCCGAGTGGCATGCTTACCTGGCGAAGGACGCCGGTCCGTTACGCCGAGGTCAGCGGCTTCACACGTACAGCGTGCTGATCTTCACCTTCCACGACGACAAGATCATCCGGCAGGAGGCGTACGACTGCTACGAGCCGTTCGATGCTAGTCGGTATTGAAGTCGTAGGCCTCACTCAGCCACTGCCGAAGTTGATCATCGACTTGATCAGCGCTCATTAAGTTGATCATGTGTGCGATCCGCCCCGCTGCAACCGGCAGCGCGCGGGTGATCCGAGGATCGGTCAGTTCGTACGGCAGAAAGAAGCTCAGCAGTACCGACCGCACTCGCGGCCGGAACGAGGCGATCTTGCGGTCGCTCTTGAGGAAGATGCCAACGTTGACGGCGTCCTCATGGACCGGGCCGAGGGTGGTCAGATGCTCGATGACAGCGTTGTAGATCTCACTCACCCAGCTGGGATGCCGGCGGAGGAGCTCGCTCACCGTGATGCCAGGAACACAGACGTGCGCTTGGTTAGCAGACGCAAACTCCCGCTCACAGTTCGGGCATACCCAACGCGCCACGCGGCCGATTGTGCCGCAGAAACCACCGCTACTGCTCAGAGCGTCCGCCGTAGTAGAGTTCCCGCTCGTGGCTGGTGCTCCTTGGAGCACCGTCAACGGGCTGTGGCGCAGCTTGGTAGCGCACTTGACTGGGGGTCAAGGGGTCGCGAGTTCAAATCTCGCCAGCCCGACTAAA
>DATLPF010000166.1:0-4232 GCA_035535875.1 Propionibacteriaceae bacterium | reverse complement strand
CCAAGCAAGCTGATCAGATCGCTGCTGCAGGGCTCCAACCAGCCCGAGCTCATCCAGCGCCGGCGGCCGCAGGTTGTCAACCAGGCGGCGTACGTCGGCCAGCGCGGCCCGGGTATCACGCCGCAATGTAGTCAGCAGGCGCTGCGACTGTTCGGGGTCAACGTCAATGGTGTTCGCAGCTGCGTCGGCAGCGAAGGCGATGCCGGTCAGGGTCGGGCCGAGCCCGTCGTGCAATTCACGGCGCAACCGCCGGCGCTCCTCTTCCCGGGCTGCGACCAGCTGCTCCCGAGATGTCTGCAGTTCCTCGGAAACGACCGTCAAGTGCACGGCAACTGCGACCGGATCGGCCAGCATCGCCAGCACGCGGCGATCCGCGGCAGCCACGTCCCGCTCACCTGGGCGCAGCCCGACCATCAGCCGTCCCTCCGACCTGCCACCACGGGTGAGCGGCCAGGGGTGCACCCGCTCTGGCGGTTCACCGTCACTAGCCAAGACTCTGCCGTCGCGTTCGATCGCGAGGTAGGGCAGCCGCAGGGCCGTTCGGATGGTCGTGACCACGCCCTGCAGCCCGGCGTCCGGGGTCGCCAGCTGCTCGCCAAGCCTGGACACCACGCGCGCTGGGTCGCCGCGGGCCCCGTAGAGCGCACCATCCACGAGCCGTTGCAGCCGTGGTAGCAAGGGTGCGGCCAGCAAGACAAGCAGCACCGTGATCAAAGCTGACCAGCCAAGCCGTGGGGCAGTGAAGCGGTCAAGCAGCGCAACCAGGCCCGCGTACGCGACGACGACCGCCAGCAGGAGCATCAGCCAGGCCAGGAGGCGAGAGACGACCAGGCGGATGTCCAGGAGCTGATGGCGCACGATGGCCACCGTTACGGCAATGGGAATGAGCGGGATCGCGAAGAGCACCTCGACAGGCGTGCCGGCGACCAAGCCCCATGGCAAGATCACGATCAGCGCGACCAGCACCGGCAACATCAGCCAGAGGAGCTGGCGGCGCTCGACGTCTGATCCGCGGCGGTAGCGCACCGTGAGAGCGGCGAGGCCGGCGCACAGTGCGAGGAGGCCGCGTATCTCTGTAGCGGTCCAGAGCGGTTGCAGGGCGTTGTAGCCAGCCACGGTGAGATAGCCGACCAGCAGGCCGGCATCCATCGGCTCCGGGCTGGCGCCCATCTCCAGCGCGAACAACGGCGCGGTCACGATCACGGCCACGACCACCCACCGCCACCGCGGCGAAGGGGGGCGGCCGTCGGGGAACAGCAGCAGCGCCAGCGGCAGGCAGAGCCCGATCGACCACGGCCATGACCATGCGAACACGGTCAGCATGAGTCGTTGCGCCGTCAGCGGAGCCCCCGCATCGATGAGCAGCTGCAATGCAGGCGCGCAAACCGCTGTCGTCGCGTGAGCCAGGCCAGCGGCCACGAACAGCCACCCGATCGGGTTACGGGGGCGGTGCCAGGTCAGGATCCCGCCGCAGCCCGCGAATGCCACCCCCATGAGGCTGTTGGTGACGACGAACGCCTCGAGGGCATCCCGCCATGACCAGCCGATGATGATCGACAGCACGCAAGCGGTCACCACCTCGGCAATGGCGAGTCCGGCCAAGACGGCCCCGAGCCAAGGAGCCCAGCGACCCGAATGCGCGCGCACTGTCATAGGTCAAGTTTGCGCCGAAGAGCCTCCCGGTGTCCCGGGAAGGATTCCCGATCGGGCCGGGGAACCTCCTGCCTGGCGCGGACGATCGGCTCATCCGCTGAGCCGGCCTTCGCCTCGAGAGTGGAGACGTCCGGCCAGAGAGGTCGGAAAGATCTCGAGGAGGTATCTGGAGATGACTCGTGTCTCTCGTGCTGGGTTGATCGTGCTCGGCCTGTTGTCGCTGGTGGATCTAGCTGGGCCGCTGTTCACTGATGGGCAGCATCCACCGATGGCGATCGCGCTGATCGGTGCCGGTCTTGGCTTGATCAGCATCATCTTGGTGATCTTGGCATGGCGTGGCCGGGTGGCGGCCGCCATCACCCTCGTTCTTGTGCGGTTGCTGTCAGCTCTCACGGCGGTGCCGGCATTTCTCGTGCCTGGTGTGCCGACCGGTCCGATGATCGCTGCGGGCCTTGGCATTGGGCTCACCGTGGTTGGCGCTGCCCTGGTGCTGGCCGGTCTGCGGCGTCCGGCTCTGGCAAGTGCGCGATGACCGCGGTCGACCAAGCTGCCCCTGCGCAGGGTGTCGCTCAGCCGGATACGCCTGGACAGGTACGCCGGCTGGGCGGCGCACTCGCGCTGATACTTGCGCCCTGGGGCTTTGTGATCACGAACGCTTGCTATGCCTGGGTGATCCGCAATGGCGGAAGCGATGAGACTGGAGCCGAGGCCCTCTCACTGTCGGCGACCGGTCCTGGGGTACTTCGGCTCTGTCTCGTCGCCGGAATGATCGGCTGCCTGCTGATCATCCCGGCCGTGATGACAGCGTTAAGCCTCGCCCGGCGGTCGCGTCTGGCCTTCGTCGGCGGGTCCTTGATGATCGCCGGATACGTCTGCTACTTCGGCGTACTGCTCAGCAACATGATCATCATTACGATGGCAGAGCGTGGGGGGCCGCTGGCCGACTACGCGGCAGTCATCGACGCGAGTCAAAGCGATGCAGCGACCGCCTGGGTGTTCCCCATCTTTATCGTGGGCAACCTGTTGGGCACGCTGCTGTTCGCTATCGGCATGCTGCGTAGCCATTCGGTGCCCATCTGGGCGGCAATCTTGATCATGCTCTGGCCGCCGTTGCACATCGCCGGGCTGTTCCTCGGCGGTGAGGTGCTCGAGGTCATTGGCGCAGTGCTGCAGGCGATCGGATTTGCTGGCGTAGCAGCTATGGTGCTACGCCAGTCCCGCCAGGAGGTGTCCGTAGGGTAGCGGTATGGAGGAACGTGTACTCGGCCGTACTGAGCGTCCCGTCTCCGTCATCGGGCTCGGCACCTGGCAGCTCGGCGCGGACTGGGGCGAGGTGAGCGAGACGGCGGCGCTGGAGGTACTCGGCGCCGCCGTCGAGTCTGGGGTGACGTTCGTCGACACTGCCGATGTCTATGGTGACGGCCGGAGCGAGCGGCTGATCGGCCGCTTCCGGGCCGAGAATCTCGAGCTGCCGATCATGGTTGGCACCAAGATGGGGCGGCGTGTTGATCAAGTTCCAGAGAACTACACGTTGCAGAACTTCCGCACCTGGACCGACCGATCGCGTCGCAATCTAGGCATGGACCAACTCGATCTTGTCCAGCTGCACTGCCCGCCCACCGCCGTCTACTCGAGTGATCAGCTCTACGATGCGCTCGACGCGCTCGTCACTGAGGGAGTGATCGCCAACTACGGCGTTAGTGTCGAGACCTGTGATGAGGCGCTGACGGCGATGTCTCGTCGCGGCACAGCAACCGTGCAGATCATTTTCAACGCGTTCCGCCGCAAGCCGCTGGAGGCCGTGCTGCCCTCGGCGATCAACAATGGGGTAGGGATCATTGCCCGCGTTCCGCTGGCAAGCGGCCTACTCAGCGGGGCGTACACCACCTCGACCACCTTCACTGAAAATGATCATCGGAACTTCAACCGCGCCGGACAAGCATTCAATGTGGGCGAGACCTTCTCCGGTGTGGACTACGAGACCGGCGTACGAGCGGCGCAAGAGTTCGCTGATCTTGTTGCCAAGCTGCCGTTCGAGGCTACGCCGGCGCAGGCGGCGCTGGCGTGGGTGGCGCAGCAGCCAGGTGTGACCACGGTGATTCCGGGTGCGCGCACGGTGGCACAGGCCAAAGCCAACGCAGCGGCCGGTGAGTTGCCGCCGCTGGGCACGGATTTCATGGCTGGGGTAGAAGAGCTCTACGACCGGGAGCTGCGAGCGCAGATCCATGATCGCTGGTAACAGCTGCGAGCGTCGGAAATCGCGCGCCGCCGCACGGAGGAGAAGCGAGCGGGGGCGCTCTTCCTCTGCGAGCGACGACAACGGCGGCGGATTCAGAGCGCGATGCGCGAGCAGTCAGTAACGCAGCTGCAAAGATACTTCTAGCCCGAATCCTTGGGAGACGATCGACTGCGCGGTACCCGGCTGAGACCGTTGGCGGCGCGTGCCGCCGGCCGATCCTCATCTACAGGATCCGCGGCCTCCAACGCGGCGACGTCGGGTGCCGAGGAGAGGCTGTCTGCGACACCTGATCTGTTGCCGCTCTCGGGGGTATCGGTGACCTTCGCGACGGCTGACTGAG
>DATLPF010000165.1:0-2587 GCA_035535875.1 Propionibacteriaceae bacterium | reverse complement strand
GTCTGCCGGACGCCGCGCTCATCGGTCCGATGCGTCAGCACCTTCGTCGAGTCGGGCGACCAGGCCACGGCAGGCGGCAGGTGTGGCAGGCCGAACTTGCGCAGCAGCGTGCCGTTGCTCGTGCAGTCCGGGCCGGAGCCGTACTGATAGTCGGGCTCGCCGTCGGTGGTCAGTGCCCACTCGCGGCCGCCGGACAGCGAGCGCGCCCACAGGTCGTGCCCCCGGCGGGACACCGCGACCTTCTTGTCGGGTGACGGCACCTCCAGCGGGTTGCCCGGCGGCGTGAACTCGGCCCGCTCGCAGGCGTAGCCGTCTAGGCGGCAGCGCCAATGCTCGCCGAACGCGTCGAACTCCACGGCGTTCCCGGCCAGCTCGATGGCCATGAACGGCAAGGCCTCAGGATCGACCTGTTGCCCGGAAGTGGAGGCAAGCGCGGCGGCGAGCCGGGCGTGGTCGAAGGCCGGCTCGCGGGTGCCCACCGCCGGGTCGACCAGCACGAACCGCTTGCCGACGCCATTGCTCACCGCGTACCAGAAACGGGCGCCTCCGTCGATCCACTGCGGCCTGACCTTGTCGCCGATAACGAGCTCGCCAGGGCGGGCGGGTCGCCGGAGGAGTTGCTCCGCGGCCTGGTAATCCTGAGCGGTGCTCATTCGTCTTGTCCTTTCTCGGTGTCGGTTTGGGCATGGTGATGCCACGGCGGTGCCATCACGGCAGGGGTGATGAGGGCATGGGAGGGCTCAAACGAGGGGGCTGGCCGTCTCGCGAGCCAGGTGAGGCGAGGTGGGCGCGGTCGCTGCCGCGTCGGGGGCAGGCGCGGTGGACGATGATGTCACCGCCGTGGCTGCGGGCCGCCTTCACCATGGCCGCCACACTGTTCTCTTCGGAGACGTCACAAGGAACCCCAAGGACCTGGTGGCCAGCGGCTGTCAACTCATCTGTGGCCATCCCAAGCGTGGTCTGGTTGATGTCGGCCATGACGACCGCGGCCCCCGCCTCGGCGAACGCGCGTGCGGTGGCAAGCCCCATGCCGGAGCTCCCACCCGTCACGAGTGCTACCTGTCCCGCGAAGTCGTACCTCGGGTTCACGGGCCTTGACTCTCCTTCTGTCGATGTTGTCTGCGTTCGTGAATGGCCGTTCCCAGCAAGTCGGACCGGCGGCTAGCTGCAGATCGCGGCCGCGTCGCGCTGGACAATTCTCCGATCGTGGCGGCCACCTCGGGGCGATCAGCTGCGTTCGATCGTGACCTGGAAGTTGTCGTCTTGGTGCTCGATCAGCTCCATCGTGGTGTCGAATCGGCCGATGCGCGCGATGCCATTCCAGTAGCCGACATCACCGTAGTAGAACACCAGGTCGCCCGAGGGTGCTTAGTAGCCGATATCGCCGATGTCTGGGTCGGCTCCTGCCGGTACGCCGTCCGTAGACAGCCGCCGAGGAAGTGTCGCAACCTTCTCGACGTGGTTGAAGTCTTTGAAGATCAAGGTAAGCGGCAGTTGGGCGGCGAGGTCGCGTGCGGTTGCGTTGTCGGCCAGTCGTGCGGTGACCACCGTGTCGGCGATGGTGATCTTGATCGGCGTCTCGTCCACGTCGATGACGTTACGACAGTTCCTGCCTGGTTGGGATGCCCTCTCAGTACACCCGACAGACGCTCTCCCCGCGATCTCCTGGGAAGACATGAATGTGATGGTGCGACCCCACTCCCCGTACGATGCAGTACTGCTAGTGGGGGTCGCTAGCTGCGCTGCGGCTGAGCCGGTCACAACTCGCCTCGAACTGAGCCCTCGACCCTGGCAGGGACCTCGCCACGGCCGATGCCAACGACGCCGAACGGCGCACGAGACGCACCGTACGCCGATGAAGCTAGTGAGGCGCAAGGAGGCACATGGCACGCATCTTCATCACCGGTTCCGCCGGCGGGCTAGGTCGGGCAGCCGCACAAACCCTGCTCAGCGGCGGGCACGAGATCATCGTCCACGCCCGCACCGCAGCGCGACTGGCCGAAGTCAACGACCTCATCGACCGGGGCGCGTCAGCCGTCGTCGGGAACCTGGCCGACCTGAACCAGACACGGGCTGTGGCCGACCAGGTCAACCAGCTCGGCCAAGTCGACGCGGTGATCCACAATGCCGGCATCTACAGCGGCCCACAGATTCTGCCGGTCAATGTTGTCGCCCCGTACCTACTCACCGCACTCATCCATCGCCCACAGCGGCTGGTGTATCTCAGCAGCGGCATGCACTATGGCGGACGAGCCGACCTGGCCGGCCTGGACTGGAGCGGACAACGCCGAACCGGCTCGTACTCGGACAGCAAACTGTTCATCACCGCCGTTGCCGTCGCTGTCGCCCGGATCTGGCCCGATGTGTACAGCAACGCCGACGACCCCGGCTGGGTGCCCACCAAAATGGGCGGGCCCGGTGCACCCGACGACCTCCGGCTCGGGCACTTGACCCAGGAATGGCTGGCCACCAGTGACGAACCCGAGGCGCGCAGCAGCGGCGGCTACTGGTTCCACCAGCGGCTCCGCACTCCGCACCCGGCCGTCCGCGACACGCACTTCCAAGACAGCTTGCTTGCCGCGCTGGC
>DATLPF010000164.1:0-2184 GCA_035535875.1 Propionibacteriaceae bacterium | reverse complement strand
ATCCAATGCCAACAAGTCTTCGATCGTTTCCCGCCTGATCAGTGTCGTGATCTGGCCAGCACGAACGGCGATGACAGGCGGTCGGGGGACGTAGTTGTAATTGCTCGCCATGGAGCGGCTGTACGCGCCCGAGCCCGGTACTGCGAGCAGGTCGCCGGCGGCTATGTCCGCCGGAAGGAACTCATCCCGCACCAGGATGTCGCCGCCCTCGCAGTGCTTGCCGACCACCCGCGCCAGCACCGGAGGAGCCGATGAACGGCGTGAGGCCAAAGTTGCCGAGTACTCGGCTGCATAGAGAGCAGTCCGGATGTTGTCGCTCATCCCGCCATCGACCGCGACATAGAGGCGGCTGACACCGCCGTCCAGCGCGACGGACTTGACTGTGCCAACGCGGTAGAGGGCGAAGGTACTGGGACCGCTGATCGCACGACCCGGCTCGATGGACAGATGTGGGACGGCTATGTCCAGGGCTGAACATTCGTGGGCGATGATCTCTCGAAGTGCCTGCGCCAGAGCACCGGGCGTCGAAGGCGTGTCGGCGCTGGTGTAGGCGATGCCGAAGCCGCCCCCCAGGTCCAGCTCACCCAGTTGAACACCGGTCTGAGCTGCGAAGTCGGCATGCAGCCGGAGGGTACGGCGTGCTGCGACCTCAAAAGCCTCAGCGTCGAAGATTTGCGAGCCGATGTGAGAGTGAATACCGATCAGATCGAGCCAGGGATGCTGGTGGCAGGCGAGCAGAGCCGAGGCCGCTGTGCCACCGGCGATTGAGAAGCCGAACTTCTGGTCCTCGTGTGCGGTAGCAATGTATTCATGGGTGTGCGCTTCGACACCTGTGGTTGCCCTGACCATGACCCGCGGCCGGCTCTGCAGCTCCTCGGCTAGCGCGCCGAGCCGGGCGATCTCGTCGAATGAATCAACGATGATCCTTCCGACTCCGACTGTCAGGGCCTCCCGTAGCTCTTCGACACTCTTGTTATTGCCGTGCAGCCCCACCCGCTGCGGATCGAGACCGGCACGCTGCACCACAGCCAGCTCACCACCGGTACAGACGTCGACGCCGAGACCCTCTTCCCTGACCCAGCGGGCCACGGTCGTACAGAGGAAGGACTTGGCGGCGTAGTAGACATCCCAGCCCTGGAAGGCAGCCGCGAAGGCGCGGGCGCGTGCCCGCAAGTCGGCTTCATCCACTACGTAGACGGGTGTGCCGACCTGGTCGGCAATCTCGACAACCGTGAGGCCAGCCACGGTGAGCGCGCCGGACTCGTCTTTGCGCACGCCGGTGCTCCACAGGCTTGGCAGCAGGCTGTTGACGTCGCTGGGCGTGCTCAGCCAGCTGGGAGCCCGCGCGGTGGAATCGGCGTGGATCGAGCCGGCCACGTGGGTATGGGTCACATCGCGGAACTGTGCCAGACCAGGCCTGACGGGCGCGGACTTATCAGCCCGCGGACATGCGACGCGGCACTACGACGATGCCGTGATGTTGATCGTGCGACTCGCTGCCAGCCGCACCTCGCGTGGAGCTGAGCTCGCTTTGCCGTCGACAGTGACCTTCAGCGCTCCGCATGCCGAGCCGAGACAATGATCATCGAACCGCACACCCCAGACGGTGAAGAACTGTCCAAGCGTCACGGCGTCGGTTTCCCGACCCTCCAGCCACACCTGACCAGATGTGTCATGGGTGTGTACCGGTGCCTGGAGCGCTCGAACCCGGTCGATTCCCACGTGAGCGGGCACTTCCACCGATGTGCCATCGACGGTAATGCGGAGATCGACGACGCGGGAGTTCTCATTGCTGCTGAGAGGTTGCGCTTCCAGTCCAGCGGCTGTGATGTAGGAGATGGCGTCCCGAGGGGCGCTCCATGGGGGCGGCGTACTCCGCTGCTCGGCTGGAGACGGCGTAGCCTGCCGGACGCAGCTAGTGAGCACGAGCAGAACGATGATCAACGCCGCCCGCGCAGCGGGCGCGCTCCACCAACCGGCCCGCACGGGACGAGAATAGAACGACGACGATGTCACGCCGTGCCAGCGCAAGCGCCAAGCCGATGTCCACGCTGGTACATTGCCTTTCGGCCCTCTTCTGGGCCGCAGCTTGCCGGGTGACAGGCCCCCGTAGCTCAGGGGATAGAGCACCGCCCTCCGGAGGCGGGAGCGCGAGTTCGAATCTCGCCGGGGGCGCCATCCGAA
>DATLPF010000163.1:0-10498 GCA_035535875.1 Propionibacteriaceae bacterium | reverse complement strand
CAGCACCGCGTTGTCCTCCTCATGGAGGCAGACAGCACGCTCGATCACGATCGGCTCGCCGCGCGAGTCCGGCACCACAGCATCGACGTACATGATCTCCCCGAGGCAGTCACAACCCAGCTCCAGCGACGTGGTCATGTAACCGAGTCCCCACTCGCCGATGTCGAACGCAGTTCGGCGGTAGTGGTCGAAGCCCGGGTCCCGGTATGGCACCACCATCTCAGCGAACGACATCCGGTACGCGATGTCTCGGCTGGTGCCCTGGTCGCCGAAGGCGACCTGATAAATCACCGGGCCCTCGCGGAAGTTGAAACCCAGCCGCATTGACCAGTTCTGCCAGCGCAACTCGTTGCCGTCGACGGTGAAGGACACACCCTCCGGCTGGCTGATCTCCAGCGGCTTGAGGTCGGTGCGCTGTTGCGTGCCGCGTACCTGCGGAGCGTATTCGCCGTCGACCTTTGGCAGGCCGTAGTCGTGGTGATCTTCGATCTGGAGCACCTCGAGAGTGTTCATATCGACGATGATCTTGAGCCCCGAGATCGGATGCGCGTACGGATTACCCTTGGGAGTCTCCCGCATCCACAAGTCACACCAGCCGAGCCGCCGATCACGCCACTGCTCCGGCATCATCGCCTTGCCATACGTCCAGACATCGAACAGCACCAGCGAGGCATCGGTAATGCCACGTTCCCGCAACGCGGCCAGTACACCCTCGTGCTCGTGCAAGGCGTGATCGACTTCGTGGTACCCGTCGATCGTGAAGTTGGGACAGGCGTCCGGGATGTGGGTCCAGGACTCCACGCTGTCAGCGTCCAGATCGACGACTGCCTCGTAGGTTTGGTTCGTCTCTCGGTCCCAGAGGACCGAAAGGGATCGCCTGGGCACCGCGTCGCCCGGTCTCCAGGCCTTAACGTCAGCCTTGGCCGGCTCCTTGAGCTCGATCGACGCAAAGCGCCATGAGTCCGTCAGGCCCTGGTCTCGGCGCAAGATGGCCGCCGTGCTCTGGAACTCGATCGGCGACAGTGGGTCAAGGGGATGAGCGGCCATGCGCGGTTCCTCTCCCCGGCGTGCCCGCGGTCAACCGCCATGCTCACCGTCGAGCTGAACCGGCGAATTCTTACCTGGCATCCTGGCACGTCGCCAGCGCTCCTAACAGCACACTAGAAGCCAAGACGGTTCAGGTGCTTGGCATTGCGTTGCCACTCCTTGAGCACCTTGACCCGCAGGTCGAGGTAGACCGGAGTTCCGAGCAACGCCTCGATCTGCTGACGAGCAGCAGCCCCGATCTGTTGTAGCCGGCCACCACGATGGCCGATCAAGATGCCCTTCTGCGAGTCGCGCTCAACGATCAATGAGGCGTAGATGTCGAGCAGCGGCCTGTCTGCCGGACGGCCCTCGCGGAGACCCATTTCCTCCACCGTGACGGTGATCGAGTGTGGCAGCTCGTCGCGCACATCCTCCAAGGCGGCTTCACGGATCAGCTCAGCGACCAAGGTCTCCTCCGGTTCGTCTGTGATCTCACCGTCCGGATAGAGCGGCGGCCCCTCGGGCAGCAGGCTGACGAGGGCGTCGCTCAGCACATCTAGCTGGAAGCCTTGCGGCGCCGACACCGGAATGATCGCAGCCCAATTGATGTTGAGCGAGCCTTCCAGCGCACCAATGCTTGCCAGATGCTCTGCCATCCGCTCCGGGGAGACGAGGTCGGACTTCGTCGCGATCGCTACCAGGCTTGGTTTCCGCGGCAGTGCCGCAAGCGCCCCGACCAGGTATCGGTCGCCGGGACCGATCCGCTGATTCGCTGGGAGACACACACCCACAACATCGACCTCTGACCACGTCGCCCGGACCACATCGTTGAGACGCTCACCCAGCAGCGTTCGTGGCTTGTGCAGACCCGGGGTGTCGATCAATACGAGCTGCGCATCCGGCCGATGCACGATGCCGCGTACGGCGTGCCGCGTGGTCTGCGGCTTCGAGGAAGCGATGACGATCTTCTGGCCGACCAGTGCATTGGTCAGCGTCGACTTGCCGGCATTGGGCCGGCCCACGATGGAAGCGAAACCGGACCTCATCTTATTGAGGCTCCGCTCGCGCAACATCGCGCTGGGAGCTGCCGCATCAGATCTCGACCACTAACTGAACCGTGCCGCGAGGATCGGCCCACCAGAGGGTCAAGCCGTCACCGGACAGATCGCGCACGATCTCGAGGTCGTCGGAGGTTGGACTTTCCTCGCTCACAAGCGCCACGGCCTCGAGGCCGCCGGAACCCGACGAAACCGCCATCGCCACTGCAACCCCGATGGCGGACAACACCAAATGCTCCAGGTGCACGCTCGCAGCCGCGTACGCGCGCCCCTCAGTGTCCCTCACACATGCGCCCTGAGCCGCGCCAGTACGCGCCAGCGTTGCGCGCGCCAGAGTGATCAGCTTGAGGTCCTCTGGATCCTCCGGCATCAAGGACTGCTCGACAGCGGCACCGCTCACGAGGCGCGCGCCTGCTCGGAGACAATCCGGGTGGCCGCGTCGGCTCGCGCGTCCGCCTCTGATTCTGCCGAGGAGATCTTGGTGACGATCACGGTGCCGATTCTGTTCCGGCGGCCGGCCGCGCGCTCAGCCACCAGCTCTAGACCGTCGTACTTGACAACCGAACCAGCAATCGGCACCTTGTTGAGCTGCTTGGCCATCAGGCCGCCGACCGTTTCCACATCCTCGTCGTCGAGTTTGAGACCGAAGAGCTCGCCGAGCTCGTCAACCGGCAGCCGTGATGACACGCGGTAACGGCCTTCGCCCAGCTGGGTGATGTCGGTGTTCTCCTCGTCATACTCGTCGGCGATCTCACCGACGATCTCCTCGAGGATGTCCTCGATGGTCACCATCCCGGCCGTGCCGCCGAACTCGTCCACCACGATCGCCAGGTGCACCCGCTTGGCCTGCATCTCCTGCAGCAGTTCATCTACGGGCTTGGAGTCTGGGCAGAAGACCGGCTTGCGCATCAGCGAGCCGACTCGCTCTGTGGATTGGGCGTCCGGCTTGTCGTAAATCCGTCTGATCACGTCCTTGAGGTACAGCACTCCGACTACGTCGTCGATCCCATCGCGGATGACCGGGATCCGGCTGAAGCCCGATCGGAGCGCCAAGGAGACCGCCTGGCGGAGGGTCTTGTACTCCTCGATGAAGACCATGTCGGTACGCGGCACCATGACCTCGCGGACGATCGTGTCGCCCAGGTCAAAGACCGAGTGAATCATCCTGCGCTCCCCGGACTCGATCAACGCGCTGGCCTCAGCCAGGTCGACCAGCTCCCGCAGCTCAGCCTCCGTCGCGAACGGGCCCTCGGTGAAACCCTTGCCCGGGGTCAGTGCGTTCCCGATCATGATTAGCAGTCGCGGAAATGGCCCAAGCACAGTGGTGATCGCCACGATCGGTCCGGCCGCCGCGCAGGCGACTCGGTCCGCGTGCTGGCGGCCCAGTGTGCGGGGGGCCACGCCCCACGCGATGAATGAGACGATGATCATGATGCCGGCGGTAACGGCACCGGCCTGCCACGTCTTTGAGATGTGAGAGAAGATCACATTGGCGACCAGAATAATCGCCGAGATCTCGATCATGCTGCGCACAAAGAGTGCGGTATTCAGGTATCGCGGTGGGTCGTCAACGATCTTGCGGACTCGTTGCGCCCCAGGCATTTCCTCTTCCACCAGCCGGTTGGCGCGGGCCTTCGAGAATGAAGACAGAGCCGCCTCTGCCGCCGCGGTCAACCCGGCGAAGATCATCAGTACGAAGGCGATCCCGAGCTGGAGCCATTGAGCTGAGGTCATCGTGAGCCTCTCGCACGGTCCGGACGCTCCTCGGCCCACGACGAGATGATCTTGTCGGTGAGACCGAACATCTCCGCCTGCTCCTCCGACTCTGCGTGGTCGTATCCAAGTAGGTGCAACAGTCCGTGCACCAGCAGATACTCTGTCTCCTCGCTGGTGGAGCGTCGATGTTCGCTCGCCTGCCGGTCGGCCACTTCGGGGCACAGCACGATGTCGCCGAGCAGACCTACCGGAGGCTCCTCACCGTCGGTCGGCGGGCGCAGCTCATCCATCGGAAAGCTCAGAACGTCGGTGGGACCTGGCTCGCCAAGATACTTCTCGTGGTAGGCGCTCATCGTGGCTTCGTCCACAAGCAGAATGGACAGTTCGGCCAGTGGATGGATTCTGAGCTGGTCGAGGGCAAACGCTGCGAGTCGGACCAGGGCGGCATTGTCAACCTCAATGCCGGACTCGTTGCTGATGTCGATGCTCATATCCGAGCTCCCCACCGGGCCCGGAGCACTCGGGCCATCGGTTAGCGGCCCGGACGCTGCGGCGGTGCCGGCGAGGCCGACTCCGCCCGCGAGGCCTCAGCATGATTGGCCTCGAACTTGTCGTAGGCCGCAACGATTCTGCCGACCAACTTGTGCCGCACCACGTCATGATTGGTGAGGTTGCAGAACGCGATGTCGTCAACCGTGTCGAGAATGCCCCGCACCACCCGCAGTCCACTGCGCGTGCCGCCGGGCAGGTCGACCTGGGTGATGTCGCCGGTGACTACCATCCTGGAGCCGAAGCCTAGGCGAGTCAGGAACATCTTCATCTGTTCCATCGAAGTGTTCTGTGCCTCGTCCAAAATGATGAAAGCGTCGTTCAGGGTGCGACCCCGCATGTACGCCAGCGGCGCAACCTCGATCGTGCCGGCGGTGAGCAGCCGCGGAATCGAATCTGGATCGAGCATGTCGTGCAACGCGTCGTAGAGCGGGCGCAAGTAGGGGTCGATCTTGTCGCTCAGGGTGCCGGGAAGAAAGCCGAGATGCTCCCCCGCCTCGACTGCGGGACGGGTCAAGATGATGCGGTTGACCTGCTTGTTCTGCAGGGCCTGAACGGCTTTCGCGACAGCTAGGTAGGTCTTGCCGGTGCCAGCAGGCCCGATACTGAAGACCACGGTGTGCTTGTCGATGGCATCGACGTACCGCTTCTGATTGAGCGTCTTCGGCCGGATCGTCTTTCCGCGTGAAGACAAGATGTTGTGCGTGAGCACGTCCGCAGGGCGGGCTTCCTCGCGCGCAATGATCATCGTGCAGATGCGCTCGACCGCGTCTGCGGTGAGGCCCTGGCCGGTTCGCAGCACAGTGACGAGCTCCGTGATCACGTCGACAGCGAGGTCGACCGCCGCCGGAGATCCAGTCAGGTTGATCTCGTTGCCTCGGACGTGAATCCCGGCCTCAAGCTCCCGTTCGAGGATGCGCAAGAACTCGTCACGCGGGCCAAGGATGTTCACCATCTCGACCGAGACTGGAACGGTCACCCGGCGTAACTCCTCCAGGGTGCCGTCATCGGCTCTCGGGCCCGATGCCTTTCTCAACGAATTCGAAGCAGACGATTCTCTAGAGCGGGCGCTGGACGCATCGGGGGCGCTGGCCGTGATCTCTGACCTACTCAGTTGGTTCCTCGCAGACGATGGAGAATGTCAACACCTCATCCTAGGTCAAGAGTCCGCGACACCCCCAACACTTAACCTCGGGCTTGTGATATCGGCCTGGAGCGAAAACCCACTGGTGGCCGCGACCAGCGCCTCGAGGATGCCGGGTTCGGAGAATGCGTGGCCGGCAACGGGCACGATTGTGAATTCGGCCTCTGGCCAGGCGTGATGCAACTCGTACGCCGTGACCGCGGGAGTCGCGACATCGTAACGACCTTGGATGATGACCCCTGGAATGCCAGCCAGGCGGCCGGCGTTCGCGATCAGCTGACCTTCGGTGAACCAGCCGCGATGGAAGAAATAGTGGTTCTCGATCCGAGCGAAGGCCAGCGCAAACGTCGGATCGCTGAAGTCAGCAATCACGTCCTCGTCCGGCTCGAGGGTGATCGTTGCAGCCTCCCACGTGCTCCAGGCCACACCGGCGGGCCCATGTACGGCCGGATCGGGGTCAAACAGCAGGTCGTGGTAAGCGGAGATGGTGTCGCCGACAAAGGAGCGACCACCCAGCGGAGTGAGGAACATGTCGTAGCGCTCGGGAAACAACTGCCCCGCACCGCCGTTGTAGTAGAAGTCGAGCTCACTGCTGCGGAGTGTGAAGATTCCACGCAGCACGAGCTCCGTGACCCGGTCAGGGTGCTCTTCGGCGTACGCCAATGAGAGCGCGCTGCCCCAGGACCCACCAAATACCTGCCACCGCTCGATGCCGCGGTGCTCGCGGAGCCGCTCAATGTCGGCCACAAGATGCCAGGTCGTGTTGGCGCTGAGATCGGCTCCTGGCTCACTGGCGTGCGGCCGGCTCCGGCCACATCCGCGTTGATCGAAGAGCACGACGCGATAGCGGGCCGGGTCGAACAGTCGCCGAACCTTGGGCTGGACGCCTCCGCCGGGCCCGCCGTGCAGGAAGACTGCAGGCTTGCCTGACGGGTTCCCGCACTCCTCCCAATAGACCTGCTGGCCATCGCCGACATCCAGCATCCCGCTGGCGTACGGCTCGATCGGTGGATACAGCGGATCGCTACTTCGGTCCTCCGGCACAGCGTTTCCCTTGCGCTCCTCCCTCAGAAAGTGGTGACGAACAACACCGCTTTCGACGAAATCGATGTCGTTCGTGACCACTTTCTTGACGGTGATGTGATCGTCGGCTGACTAGAGGGGACGGTCGTCGTCGGGGACGATGTGGACCGCAGCCTCCTCGGCGCTGGCGGCGGCGCCGTCGATTCCGACGTCAGTCGCGACGAGGTCCTTCTCGACGTCGGGCCCGATGCCTTCGTTGGGGTCGACCAACCGGCCTGCCCGCTCGCGTCCCACCTCCCCGTCGTCGACGATTTCCTCGTCTTGGGGAGTGTACGGATCGGGCTCAGGAATCTCGTCCGCAAGCCGCTCGTCCAGCGTCTCGTGCTCTCCCTCGCGGATTAGCTGGGAATAACGCTCCGGTGGCGAGTAGCCCTCGTCGAGCACATCTTCAACGCCACGATCGTCAAGAGAATCCGCCGGCTGGATCTGGTCCAGCTGCTCGGACTCGTCGGGGATCTCGTTCGGGTAGTCGGTCATGTGGCCAGCCTGCCATGACCGCCCCTAGGATCGCTCGGCGTGACCACCCTGCACGACACTCAGCACCGGGAGGCTTCCTCCACGGTGTCGTTCGCAACAGCGCCGAGCGGCACCTACGCCGTCATCGTGGCAGTCTTCTGCGGCCTGCTGCTGATCTCCAACATCGCTGCAACCAAGACGATCACTGTCGTTGATGGGCTGCCCGAATTCGTCGGTGGCGGCATCTTCACCGACGGCGGCGCCTTTCTCTTTCCGCTGACCTACATCGTCGGCGACGTGCTGGCCGAGGTCTACGGACTTCGCCAGGCGAAGCGGGCTATCTGGGTCGGCTTCGCGCTCGGCGCCCTCGCCTCCCTCACCTTCCTGGCGGTGGGTGCGGCCCCGCCTGGACCCGGATATGAGAACCAGGAAGCGTTCCTGGCAGTGCTGGGGTTCGTGCCACGGATCGTGCTGGCCAGTCTCACCGGCTACCTCGCCGGCCAGTTCCTCAACGCCTACGTCGTGGTCAAGATCAAGGAGCGAACCAAGGAACGCCACCTCTGGGCGCGCCTCATTGGCTCAACCGTGGTAGGTGAATTCGCCGACACCGCCCTGTTCTGCTTCATCGCCTTCGTTGGAGTTTTCCCGACCTGGGGCGGACTGATCAGCTACGCCGTTGCGGGCTACGTCTACAAGGTCATGGTGGAGGTGGTGATGCTGCCGGTGACCTACGCCGTCATCAGGGCGATCAAGAAACGGGAGCCGGGGTACGCGGCGGCGCCGCCGAGCGGTGGGACCCCGGTGCGTCAGATGCGGTTAGTCGTGGCGGTGGACGATTACGACAGCGCGGTGCACTTCTATCGTGATGAGCTGGGCCTCATCGTCGAGGAAACCTACGAGGGTGAGAATGAGGCGAAAGTGATGATCTTGGGCGCCGGTCGTGCGACGCTCGAGCTTTCCAATAGACCGCAGATCGACCTGATCGACACTGTAGAGGTCGGTCGGACAGGAGTAAGCGGACAGTATCGGCTGGCCTTTGAGGTGGACGACTCGGCGAGCGTCACCAATCGGCTGACCGCTGCGGGCGCTGAGCTGATCGCGCCACCCACGGCGACGCCGTGGCGCTCGCTCAACGCACGACTGCAGGGCCAGGGCGACGTGCAACTGACGATCTTCACAGAGCTAGGGGCGGCACAAGGTAGTGGGAGTGATCATGACAACACCGACAAGCACTAGCGGCTTCGGCCCGGCGGCTACTCAATTCTTCGAAGACCTCGAGGATCAGAACACCAGAGAGTTCTGGCTGGCGCACAAAGATGTGTTCGACCGCGAGGTTCGTGAGCCGATGGCTGCGCTGCTGGACGCTCTGCCTGAGGAGTACCAGCCGTTCAAGGTCTTCCGGATGAACCGGGACGTGCGATTCTCCGCTGACAAGTCGCCGTACAAAACCATGCATGGCGCGGCCCACGGTGTGCCCGGCGCTGTCTACTATCTCCACCTCGACGCCTCAGGCCTCATGGTGGCCTGCGGGAGCTACATGATGCAGCCGGATGAACTCGAGCGCTACCGGCAGGCGGTCGCTGCAGACGCCAGTGGCGAGGAGCTGTCTGGCATCCTTGCCGCGCTGCGACGCCGCCGCTCGCTCAAGCTGAGCCCGGGCGGAGCCGAGCCGCTGAAAACGGCGCCGCGAGGCTTCCCGCGGGACCATCCGCGAGCCGACCTGCTGCGCCAGAAGGGCCTGATCGCCATGCGGACTCGCGGTCCTTCCGAGCTGCAGAACGGCGCCCGACTCCGCACCTTTGTCGTCGAGACGTTTGAGATGTGTGCAGATCTCACCGACTGGCTCAAGCAGTACGTGGGAGGAACAACCTCTCGGTGACTGATCGCCTACCTGAGTGGGCGCTTTGATCAACTTATCCGATCAGGCACCCGATCAATTGCCGACTCTGGTGCCGTCCGCCAGGACTTCCGATCGAAGATCAACAGGGCCACGGCGAGCAGGGTCCAGGAAATCAACCACATCCAGGTCTCGCGGTCTGCATCGGGTCCCGCTGGCCACAGAGCCTGAGTATTGATGCAGCCCTCGGTCACATGCGCGATCAGCGGCAGCAGCACGCTGCCACCGGTCCGGTTGAACAGCCAGGCGTACCAGAAGGTGACCACCACGGTGGTCAGAATGTCGGGCAAGCCGAGGTCGAACTGGCGCATGAAGACCAGTGGCAGATGCCAGCCCGTGATCAGCACACCAAGGAGGGCGGCCGACGCCAAGGGTGACCACCTCGATTGCAGCCGCGGCTGAGCGAAGCCGCGCCACGCGGGCTCCTCCCCCAGCGGACCGTCGGTGAAGTTCACCATCCGGAGGCCGAACAGCAACAGCACGGCGTACCACGGCTGGAATTGGGTCAGCGACGGGGCTGGTGCGCCGGCCGCCATGTTCAGACTGATCGCCACTGCATGGACCAGCAGCGGCAAGCCGATGGCTGCCGCGTACCAGATCCAGTTCACCCGCCACCGAATGAGTCGCCGACCCAGCCGAGCCAGTCCCGGCAAGCCCTCGGCGATCAAAACGACGACGATCGCCGACACGATTGGCGCAAAGGCCAGAAAAGACCCGAATGGCAGGGTTGACCAGGCGATCAGGTACGAGAGGGCGAAGAAGACCACCAGCTCATAGCGGCGGACGAAGCCTCGAAACGTGTTCCACCCCGTGCTCGGCCGGCTCGCTTCCGGGTCTACGGCGGGCCTCGTCTGAGCTATGGATTGTTCCGCCAGTGTGGGGTCATTCGGCTCGTTTTGTTCAATGCGGGTCTTCATGCCAGCTCCTCGATGCTCGTTATGTTCCAACCTTCCACTCGGCACGACGGCATGACAGACAGCAGACCAGTGACCGGAGAGCCGGTTTTCTGGTGAATCGGCGCACGTGAGCTGTAATCCGGCCGGCTTGCAGCACTATGGTTTGAGGCAGGCTCGCCCGCTGGAGCAGGTGGTCGACGCACTTCCGCGGTCTGAGCAAATTCCCTCGATGTCCTGCGGTCATATCCCCACCCGCAGGCGGGGAGAGGTTCGGATGGCTGCAGTCCTCCCGCTGTTGCCCGAACGGCACAGAGCGGCTCCTAAGCCAGCCCTGTTGTGGACACTCGGAGTCGCGGCCGTGGCAGCGTGTGCAGGTATCGCCGTCCTCGGGTCACTCAACGAGGAGCTGTACCAGCCAGCCCTCCGCGTCCTCCTGGTGAGCTGGGTCACACTTCCGTTCATCTTCGCCGGAATCCTGGCCTGGCAAAGGCGGCCTGACAGCTCCTTTGGGCCGCTGCTGATCCTGGCGGGGTTCGTCACCCAGCTCAGCATCTTGCAGTGGACGAGCCAGCCGCTGCTCAATACGGTTGGACAGCTGAGCGATCTGCTGGTCGCAGCGGTCTGGTTGCACGTCTTCCTCGCCTACCCGACAGGCCGACTTGCTGGACGGGCC
>DATLPF010000162.1:0-5589 GCA_035535875.1 Propionibacteriaceae bacterium | reverse complement strand
CGCCGGAGCCAAGGAGCAGGCGATCCGTGACAAGTTCCAGATGTCGGCGACCCGCTACTACCAGGTTTTGAACGCCTTGATCGACAAGCCGGAGGCGCTCGCTCAGGATCCGCTTCTCGTCAAGCGGCTGCGTCGCTTGCGCGCGACCCGGCAGCGCAACCGCTCAGCCAAGCGGCTGGGCATCGATCTCACGATCGAGTAAGTTTCAGCTTCCCCAGCACTGCGCGAATGCCCACCCCGATCGGCCTCACCGGGTAGTCGACGTAGCCGCCCATGGCTAGCCCAGCTTGCCGCTCAAAGAAGTTCCGCGCGGCACGGTCCCCAGTGCGCAGTACAGACCAGCCCATGAAGATCACGTACGGGATGTAGTAGGGCAGTCCGAGGCAGTAGAGGTACTGCCACGTGTGACCCTCCTCATGCTTGATCAAGTACGGGTACTCAGCCAACATGCTGTTCCACGTGCTGCTCGTGGTCACCACATTGCCGATCGTGAATGCGCCTGCGATGGGAAAATTGAGGCGGTAGCCCTCCCCGAGAAACAGGCCGCGCGGTCCGCGTCTAATGGTCGCCCGGCCGATCCGGGCCACGGCCAAACCGACGGGCGTACTCAGGTTGACGAAGTTGCCGGCGAAGCGTACCCATTGCCACCCGGTCGCCGGCCAGCCAGGTTTCATGGTCTCAATCCTGGCATTGCCGAGACCGGCTGCCTACGGGTTGAGCCCGTGCGCCGCTAGCATGACGACTTCCGTCCGTCTGCCCCGCGGAGAAAGATGTCAAAAGCCGCCAACGTCCCTAGCGTTGTCACATCCACTGTGGTCGTCGCGCTTGTGCTGCTTCTTTGCTCCTGCGGCGGCAAAGAGCCCGTACAGTTCGGAAACCTCGAGCTGTCGGGCAAGACGATCGAGGACAGTGCTCCCAGCAGTGGGGTGGCGCCGCCGAAGGACTGGCCGCAGGCGTGCTCGCTGATCGCGAAGAGTGAAAGTCAGATCCTTGCTTCCGAACTCAAAGGTCAGCTTGGTCGGCAAAAGGGTTGAGGTTTTGAAGGGGAGAGGCGTCGATTACACCGTTCCGGGCGGTCAGTGCCAGGTGGAGTCGCACCAGCCTGGCGGTCGATCGAACTATTCCGACGTGGTGTGGATAGATGTCATGGCCTGGGGGGCGCCGAACGCAGTCCGGGTCCGGGTTCGCATCACAGACAGCTCGTCCAACAAGGATCTGGGCAGCAGCCTCGGTCCGCAGCAGTGTGCCGAGTTGGGCGGTGCGAACGGTTTGTTGACGCCGACCGTGCGCTGTTTCCAAGGACCTCTAGCCTTCGACGTACGCGGCGCAGTCGGGGCAAAGACCGAGATTGCCGGCGCGACCTCTGACAGCTACGAGGTGCTGCTCTGGTACGACAACGTCGTGAAACCGGTGGCTCGCGCAGTCGCTGCTCATGTCCCAATTTGATAGGCGCTGCTGCGGCCTCGGGAGCTACGACGCACGGGCCGCGAAACGATGTGAGCGACCTGGCCCGCTGAGCGGACTTTGGACTCCGAAGCGGAGTGCTGACCAAGATCTGGACGGGGTTCCCAGGATGCGGACTTGTGATTCGTCAGATCCGCATGCGCCCCTAGGCTGAGCCGTGTTCATCCAGAGGGGACGAGGGACCGGCCCGACGACTCCCCGGCAACCGACTGACCGATCAGAAACGGTGCCAACTCCGACTCGGCCGAAAGCCGGCTGAGAAAGATGAAGAAGGACTGACGATGACCGCAGTGGTCGACACCGATCCAGCTCCCGCTCCAGGCGTCCGGGCCGGCGCCTTCGGAAATGCCACCCATCTGGTTTGCCGCGAATGCGGGGCGAGCACAGCACTCGGCCCGTTCTACGCCTGTACCGAGTGCTTCGGTCCGCTCGAGGTCGGCTATACCTTTCCGACCCTCACCCGCGAACGGATCGAGGCGGGCCCGCGGAGCATCTGGCGATATGCCCCGCTGTTGCCGGTCCCAGCCGACATCGCCACCTTCCGCTCCACCGATCCCGGTTTCACTCGGCTGGTCGATGCCCGCAATCTTGCGGATGATCTTGGTCTGAAACAGCTCTGGGTTAAGGACGACTCCGGCAATCCCACTCACTCGTTCAAGGATCGAGTCGTCGCAGTCGCCCTGTCAGCCGCCCGCGAGCTAGGGCTCCAGGTTCTGGCCTGCCCCTCGACCGGCAACCTGGCCAATGCCGTAGCGGCAGCCGCCGCACGCGCTGGCATCAAATCGGTTGTTCTCGTGCCCGCCAATCTCGAACGACAGAAGATCTTGGCCTCCGCCGTCTATGACACGACTCTGATCGCCATCGAAGGCACCTACGACGACGTCAACAAGCTCGCCAGCGAGATCGCTGCTGAGGAGGAAGGGTGGGCCTTCGTCAACGTCAACGTCAGGCCCTACTACGCGGAGGGCTCGAAGACTCTGGGGTATGAGATTGCCGAGCAGCTCGGCTGGCGGATTCCCGACCAGATTGTCGTGCCGGTGGCTTCCGGCTCCCAGCTGACCAAGATCGACAAAGGCCTTCGGGAGTTGATCAAGCTGGGACTGGTCGAGGACAAGCCATTCGTGATCTTCGGCGCGCAGGCAACTGGCTGCTCGCCGGTAGCCCAGGCCTATCGCGCCGGCCAGGACTTTGTGGCACCGGTAAAACCAAACACCATCGCCAAGTCTTTGGCCATAGGTAACCCCGCGGATGGGCCCTATGTGCTGGATGTGGTGCGGCGTACGGGCGGTGTGGTGGCGGACGTCGACGACGAGACCTTAGCGGCGAACATTCAGCGCCTGGCGCGTACCGAGGGCATCTTCGCCGAGACCGCCGGCGGCGTCACGATCGGGGTTACAGCCAAGCTGCTGGCCGACGGCGTGCTCGACCCTGAGGCCGAAACCGTGGTGATCAACTCCGGTGACGGGCTGAAAACCCTGGATGCGATTGCCGATCGCGTCGGGCCGAAGATCACGATTCCGCCGCGCTACGAGGCGTTCACCGACTTCTGGAAGGATACGAATTCATGAGTGCCACCGTCCGCATCCCCACCATCTTGCGGACCTACACCGGAGGTGCGGGAGAGGTGACCGCTGACGGTAGCACCCTGGCCGAGGTTCTGGATTCCTTGGAAGGCAATCATCCGGGGATTCGGGCGCGGATCCTGGACGATTCCGGCGCTCTTCGCCGTTTCGTCAATGTCTACGTCGGTGACGACGATGTGCGTTTTGTAGGCGGCCTCGACGCCCAAGTGGCTGAGGGCACCAAGATCTCGATCATTCCAGCCGTTGCGGGCGGGGCCGAGGGTTAGTGTGCCCCGCGCCGGGCGCTAACGTCGGCGCATGGACCTCGAGCGTTTCGTCACGGCTCAGGACAACGGTGGCACGTACCGGCGCGCGGTCGCGGAGCTGCGTCAGGGACGCAAGACCAGTCATTGGATGTGGTTCATCTTTCCGCAGATCGCTGGGCTGGGCCGGAGCGCCATGGCCCAGGCGTACGCGATCAGCAATTTGGCGGAGGCGCAGGCCTATCTCGCGCATCCGGTGCTCGGACCACGCCTCGTCGAATGTGCCGAGATCGTCGCTTCACACCGAGGACTCAGTGCTGAGCATATCTTCGGGGGTATTGACGCGATCAAGCTGCGCTCCTCGATGACACTTTTTGCGCGCGCCGATCCCGATCAAGTGATCTTTAGCCAGGTCATTGACCAGTATTTCGCGGGCCCGGATTCGGAGACTGAACGTCGCATCTGAGGCTCATGACCAATCAGGTTGCTGCAGTGCTCCCGTACCCTGAACGGGCAGGTTTGCTGCTGCGCGGCTAATGGGGAGGTAGTGCTTGTCGGATCGCAGTCGCGAAGCGAAGGTGCTCACGATCATGATGACCGATGTGGTGGGCTCAACCGAACTACGGCGAGCGCGCGGCGACCGGGAAGCCGATGAGATTCTCGGGTTGCAGGCAGAGATCGTCCAGAACCAGGTCACGGCGTTTGGTGGCCGCGTGCGCAGGTCCATGGGCGACGGATTCCTCATCTCCTTCCCGTCCACGGTGGCAGCGGTGCGTGCCGCCGCGGCCATTCAGGGTGCTTTGGAGGACCACAACACCGCCGACCCGCAACGCGCTGTTGAAGTTCGCATCGGCATCCACATCGGCCAAGTCGCCGAGCGGGACGGCGATCTGCTCGGGCAGGCGGTGCACGCCACGGCCCGCATCATGGCCGAGGCGGTCGGCGGGGAAATTTTGATCACTGACGAGGTGCGCAAGGACGCCGAGCCCCAGCTGGATTACACATTTCTCGACTCCGGGCTCTTCTGGCTGCGGGGATTCTCGGAGCTGTGGCGGCTGTACGAGGTGTCCTGGAACGATGTGTCAGCGGAGCCACGGGACGGTACTGTGCTGGCGCCGCTCACCGCGTTCGTGGAGCGTGATGCGGAGAGAGCCCGCCTGCGGAGGCTAGTGGACGACACGCTGGCAGGTCGCGGCAGGCTGGCGCTGGTCGCAGGAGAGGCAGGCGTCGGCAAGTCGCGGCTGGTGGCCGAAATCGGCGACGAAGCCCAGGCACGCGGCATGCGGGTGCTCACCGGGCACTGCGTGGAGATGGGCGGCACTCCGCCCTACTTGCCGTACGTCGAGATCATCGAACAGGCGATCACTAGCCCGCGGAGCTCCCTGGAGCTATGGAAGGCACTTGGCGATGTGGCTGCAGAGATCGCCCGTATCGCGCCGGCGTTGCGGCGCGTCTTTCCGGACATCCCGCCGCCTGTTGAGCTGCCGGCGGAGCTGTCGCGCCGCTATGTGTGGAACAGCTTCGGCGAGTTCATCGGTCGGGCCGCGCAGGGCCAGCCGTTGCTGCTGACCTTGGAGGATTTGCACTGGACCGACGAGTCAAGCCTCCTGCTCACGGAGTATCTGGCGCCGCTGCTGCCCGAGATGCCGGTGCTGGTGCTCGGCACCTACCGGGACATCGACGTGGATCTCGATCATCCACTGGCTCGCGTCATCGGCCAACTGCGGCGCCAGCGCCTGGTGGAACGTGTGAACCTGCGCCGGCTGTCGTTCGATGGCGTACGCGCGATGGTGGAGGCGCTGGCCGGGCAGTCCGCGCCGGAGCAGTTGGTGCGGGTGATCGACCGCGAGACTGAAGGCAACCCGTTCTTCGTGGAGGAGGTTTATCTGCATCTTGCGGAGTCCGGCGTGCTGCTCGACGAACATGGCCGGGTGCGCCCCGACCTGCAGCTAGACGACGTGTGGGCGCCGGAGAGCCTCCGGCTAGTGCTGGGGCAACGCCTCGACCGCCTAGCCATGTCTACTCGCGAGGTGCTGGTCGCGGCGGCCGTGTCAGGCAGAATGTTCAGCTCCGAGCTGGTCGGCGAGGTGGCCGAGGCCGGCGCGGACCAGCTGGTCGATGCCTTCGACGAAGCGGAGCGAGCCCGACTCCTAGCGCCAGGCAGGGTCCCTGGTGAGCTGATGTTCGGCCACGAGCTGATCCGCCAGACGCTGCTGTCCGATGTCTCTGCCGTGGAGCGTGAGCGGCTGCACCTACGGATTGCAGAGGCAATCTCGCGCCTCTACTCCGACGACATCGAG
>DATLPF010000161.1:0-2782 GCA_035535875.1 Propionibacteriaceae bacterium | reverse complement strand
TGCTCATGGCCGACCTCGGGGTTGATGCCGACCATGTCGGCATGCTCCAGCTCATTGATGAACGCCAACGCGTGGCCGATAGACGGCAGCAAGATGTCGCCTCGCGGCTCATTGGGCTTCGGCTCGATCGCAAACCGCAACCCATAACCGCGATCGATCGAATACTTGGCGAGCAGGTCCAGCGCCTCCCGATACCGATCAAGAGCGGCCCGTACGTCCTTGGCGAAGTCAACCTCCGAGCCTTCCCGGCCGCCCCAGAAGACATAGATCTGCGCGCCGAGCTCGGCGGCAAGGTCCATGTTGCGCATCACCTTGCGGATCGCGTACCGCCGTACGCTCCGATCGTTGCTGGTCAAGCCGCCGTCCTTGAAGACCGGGTCATAGAACAGATTCGTGGTCACCATCGGCACCACGATTCCCGTTTGGTCGAGTGCCGCCTTGAACTCGTCAATGATCCGCTGCCGCTCGGTGCTGCTGCTTCCCGGTGGGATCAGGTCGTCGTCGTGAAAGGTGATGCCGTACGCGCCCAGCTCGGCGAGCTTGTGGACCGCCTCGACGCCGGTAAGTACCGGCCGGGTCGCGTCCCCGAACATGTCACGCGCCTGCCAGCCGATCGTCCACAAACCGAAGCTGAACTTGTCTTCTTTGGTGGGCTGCGGTGCCATGAGAGTCCTCCTGATCTGGGTCTGCTGCGAATTTGTGGAACCTGTGTGCGCCCCGAGCCCTTCGACAGGCTCAGGCCGCAGTTGTGCTGGTCGGGGTGTCCATCACCCGTTCGCCTCTGATGATTCTGGTGGAACCGACCAGCTGGACCGTCACCGGCCCAGCAAAGGTCTCGCCGGCGGTGCCCACCCGGAACGTCACCTCGCCCGGCTCCACGATCCGCTCCAGGGTTCGCCCAGTGAAGGACAACCGATCGGAGTGCACAGTAAAGGTCACCTCAGCCGACTCGCCGGCATCCAAGCGCACCCGGGCGAACCCCATCAGCTGGGTCACCGGGCGGGTCACGCTGGCGACCGGATCGGCGGCGTACAGCTGGACGACCTCGTCCCCGGCACGAGCTCCGGTGTTGCGAACGGTGACCGTCAGCTCGACAGTGCCCGCGGTGTCGGCCTCGGCCGTGCTGGCACTCAGATTCTCATAGCCGTACGCGGTATACGACAGGCCGTGCCCGAAGGGGAATGCGGGCGTGGGATCCAGGTTGCTCACCCGCTGGCTCTTCTGCCCGAGAGGCGGACCCAAGTACGTGCGCGGCTGCCCGCCGGCACGGCGAGGTATCTCCACCGGCAGCTTGCCGGAGGGATTGACCCGCCCAGAAAGCACTCCGGCCAGGGCGCTGCCACCCTCCTCGCCGGGGAAGAAGGCTTGCACGATCGCTGCCGCTCTGCCCTGATACTGGCCCAATGCGTACGGCCGGCCCGACACCGCCAGTAGCACGGCCGGCCGGCCGGCCCCGAGGACGGCCTCGACCAGCGCCGACTGATGACCTGGAAGGTTGAGGTCCTCGACGTCGCAGCCCTCCCCGGATGTGCCGCCCCCGAAGATGCCGGCGCGGTCGCCGACGGCGAGGACCACCACATCGGCTGCTTCCGCCTGGGCCACCGCAGCCGCCACCCCGGACAGGTCGCCTCCGCTGACGGGGCAACCCAACTCGTAATGGACCTCGGTCGCTGGGAACTCCGCCTGCAACGCCGTCAGCAGCGAGTCGGCCGCAATGCCTGTACCGCCGTCGAAGTCTGGATACATAGGCATCACGTGATTGGGGAAGGCGTAACAGCCGAAGAAGGTCTGTGGATCGTCAGCGCAGGGCCCGATCACCGCAACCCGCTGCGGCGCCCCGAGAGGCAACAGGTCTTCGGGATTGTCCAGCAGCACAATGCTGGACTCCGCCATCCGCCGGGCGATATCACGGTTGGCCGCGGAATCGAGGTCGATGCTGTCGTCCAGTGGCTCAGGGGACCAGCTGGCGTCGAGCAGGCCGAGCTCCAGCTTCTGCTCCAGGACTCGCCGCAGCGACCGGTCCACCAGCGACTCATCGACCCGACCAGCCTCGATCTCCTCCAGCAGCGGCTGGCCGTAGCACAAGGTGCTGGGTAGCTCGATGTCTACGCCGGCGGTCAGCGCGTATGCTGCGGCCTCGCCCTCGGTTGCGGCGACCCGGTGCATCAGCTGCAGGAAAGCCACAGCGCCGTAATCCGAGACGACCGTTCCGGTGAAGCCCCAGGCGTCTCGGAGTAGGTCGGTCAGCAATGCCGGATCCGAGGCGACGGGAATGCTGTCGACGTCGGTGTAGGAGTTCATGACGCTGCGCACCCGGCCCACTCGGACCGCGTACTCGAACGGCGGCAGGATGTAGTCGGCGAACTCCCGCGGACCGATGCTGACCGGCGCGTGGTTGCGGGCAGCCTTCGACGCCGAGTAACCGGCAAAGTGTTTGAGCGTGGCGATGATGCCGTTGTCTTCCAGCCCGCGGACGTACGCGGTGCCGAGTTGTGAGACCAGGTACGGATCCTCGCCCATGGTTTCCTCGACCCGTCCCCACCGGTAGTCCCGAACCACATCCAGCACCGGCGACAAGGCGTGATGTACGCCCACTGCAGCCATGTCGCGGCCGATGGCGGAGGCCATCTCGTTGACCAGTTCGGGGTCGAACGTGGCGGCCCACGCCAGGGCCGTCGGATAGACCGTTGCCCCGAAAGTGGTGAATCCGGTGAGGCACTCCTCGTGGACGATGGCCGGGATGCCGAGTCGCCCCGAGGAGACCACCGTCTGCTGCAGCTCC
>DATLPF010000160.1:0-52481 GCA_035535875.1 Propionibacteriaceae bacterium | reverse complement strand
GGCAGGGTCCCTGGTGAGCTGATGTTCGGCCACGAGCTGATCCGCCAGACGCTGCTGTCCGATGTCTCTGCCGTGGAGCGTGAGCGGCTGCACCTACGGATTGCAGAGGCAATCTCGCGCCTCTACTCCGACGACATCGAGGCACACGCCGGAGAGCTCGCCTACCACCTATCGCACGCCGGACGCTCCGGGGATCGGGCCAGCCTGGTTCACTACCTGACGATCGCCGGTGAACGGGCGTTCGACGCCGCGGCATTCGACGACGCCGGCGGCTACTTCGAGAAGGCGCTGTCGCTGATGCCGGACGATGGCCAGCTCGGCCGTGCGCAGCTGCTGGAGCGGCTGGCGATGGCGCTCCGCAGCGTGGGCCGCTGGGAGGACGCGCTGGGCACGATGAACGATGCGTTGGACCGCTACGAGGCGCTCGGACACGTTGAGGCAATCGGTCGTTTGGGCTGGGCCATGGTGTACCAGCTGGTATGGAGCGGCCGGCTGGTCGAAGGAGTGCAGGTCGGCCACCGGACGCTAGAGGCACTCGGCAGCGCACTCAGCGACGACAAGGCCCGCCTACTCTCCGCGCTGGCATGGGCGATCAGCATCAGCGGCGACTACGTCACGGCGACGGCCACATTTGGCCAGGCGCGTGCGCTTGCTGAGCAGGTAGGCAACGACCGGGCGCTGGCTGACGTGTTGCACATGCAGACCATCCACCATCTTGGCTACGCCGAGCTCGCCGAGGGAGTCCGGGTCGGCCTAGGCGCCGCCAAGGTGTTCGAGCAGGAGCGAGCGCTGTGGGATCTCTGCAGTGTGCAGGCTTTCTTAATCTATGAGGATGGCCTCCGTGGTGGTCGCGAGCAGGCGACCAGGCTCGGTGACACGACACTCGGCATCGCCGAGCGGCTGGGCCACCTCGGCGCGGCATTCATGGTGCTCATCGACCGGATTCTCAAGGCGGCGATGCTCGGCGACCTGCCGCGCGTAGAGGCGCTGGGCCCGCAGATCGTGGACATCGGCGAGCGAGGCGGCCTGCCATGGCGCTACGTCGGCCACGTCTACCTGGGCCTGGCCGCCCACTGGCGAGGCAATGCCGAACGCGCTGAGGCCGAGCTGCGAAACGCCGTCAAGCTGGAGCCGCCAGGCGTGTTCGCGCAGAGCGTCGCCCTGCTGGCCTGGCACCTTGCCCACCACGGGCGCGCTGACGAGGTCATGGAGCTTTTCAAATCGGCAGACGTACAGTCCATGCTGCCTAGCGTCGAGCGGGTCAACGGCATCGGCTCCTGGAACTGCATGATGGGCTTCGTTGAGGCGTTCTACCTGTGTGGGCTGTACGAGGAAGCGGCGGCACTGACCCCATTTGTGGAACGGGTGCTTGCACTTGACAAGAAATGGCTCACCTTGGATGGCCGGCTGCTGGAGACTCGCGCCGGTCTCGTCGCCGCAGCGGCTCGTCGGTGGGATGAAGCCGAACGCCAGTTCGGGATCGCTCGCGAGGTCGCCGAGCAAATGCGTAATCGGCTCGAGCTTGCCGACTTGGGCCGGCTGCAGGCCCGAATGCTGCTAGACCGCGGCGGAAAAGGCGACCACGAGCGCGCCGCCGAGATGCTCCAAGAGGCCTTGTCCGCTTACCGCACGTTTGGCATGCCTGCCTACGCCGCAGAGGCGGAACGCCTCCAACGTCAGGCCAGGGCCTGACTGTGTTGCGTGGGCTGGTCTCTAAACGTTCCGTCGCCCTGGCGCCGTAGTCTGAACGGGCAGATCCGCTGCTAATCAGCTAACACGGAGGCAGGCCTTGTCGGATCGCAGCTCCGCAGCCAAGGTGCTCACGATCATGATGACCGACATCGTCGGCTCGACCGCGCTGTGGCGAGCGCGCGGCGACCCGAATCCCGACGACATTTTTGGGTCGCAGGCAGAGATCGTGCACGACAAGGTCATAACCTTCGGTGGTCGGGTACACAAGTCTCTGGGCGATGGGTTTCTTATCTCCTTCCCGTCCACCGATGCAGCGGTCAGCGCCGCCGTGGCTATCCAACGCACGTTGCACGACTACAACAGCGCCAACCCGGACCGCGCTGTCGAGATCCGCATCGGCATCCACCTCGGCCGGGTCGCCGAGTCCGACGGCGATCTGCTCGGGCAGGCCGTGCACGTCGCCGCGCGGGTTATGGCCGAGGCGGCCAGCGGGCAGATCCTGACTACCGGCGAGGTGCGCAAGCGCGCCGAACCGCATCGGGACTACTCATTTCTCGACTCGGGGTTGTTCTGGCTGCGAGGGTTTCCCGAGCGCTGGCGGCTGTACGAGGTGTCCTGGAGCGACACCTCAGCGGGCGCCCGCAGCATTACTGTGCCCGCGCTTCTCACGCCGTTGGTGGAGCGGGAGGCAGAGCGGGCCACCTTGCGTCAACTCCTCGACGACGCGCTCGTCGGCCATGGCAAGCTGGCGTTGGTCGCTGGGGAGCCGGGCGTCGGCAAGTCGCGGCTGGTCGCCGAGATCGGAAACGAGGCTCAGGCGCGCGGGATGCGGGTGCTTACCGGGCACTGCGTGGAGATGAGCGGCGCGCCGCCGTACTTGCCGTATGTCGAGATCATCGAGCAGGCGATCAGCAATCCGCGCAGCCCACTCGCGCTGCGGCAGTCACTCGGCGACGTCGCCGCGGAGATCGCGCGTATCGCACCGGCGCTGCGGCGTGTATTCCCGGACATCCCGCCGCCCGTCGAGCTGCCGCCCGAGCTGGCGCGCCGCTATGTGTGGAACAGCCTCGGCGAGTTCATGGGCCGTGCCGCGGAGGGCCAGCCGTTGCTCCTGGTCCTTGAGGACCTGCACTGGGCCGATGAGTCAACCGTGCTGCTTACCGAGTACCTGGCGCCGCTGCTGCCTGAGATGTCTTTGCTGGTGCTCGGCACCTACCGGGACATCGAGGTCGATCTAGACCATCCGCTGGCGCGGGTCATCGGCCAGCTGGCACGCCGGTACCTGGTAGAGCGGGTAAGCCTGCGCAGGCTGTCCTACGACGGTGTTCGCGCGATACTGCAGGCCCTGGCCGGACAGGTGGCGCCTGAGCAGTTGGTGCGGCTGATCGACCGCGAGACTGAGGGTAACCCGTTTTTCATAGAGGAGGTCTATCTGCACCTTGTCGAGTCCGGCGTGCTGCTCGATGAGCACGGCAGGGTGCGTGCTGACCTGCAGCTGGACGAGGTGTCGGTGCCCGAGAGTATCCGGCTGGTCCTGGGGCAGCGGCTGGACCGCCTGGCCGAGTCTACCCGCGAGGTGCTGGTCGCGGCCGCGGTATCGGGCAGGGTTTTCGCCTCCGAGATCGTCGGCGAGATTGCCGGCGCCAGCAAAGACACGCTGGTCGAAGCCTTCGACGAAGCGGAGCGATCCCGGCTTATCTCGCCCGGCAAAGCTGCTGGTGAGCTGATATTCGGTCACGAGCTGATCCGCCAGACGCTGCTGTCTGGCGTCTCGGCGGTCAAGCGTGAGCGGCTGCACTTACGGACAGCCCAGGCAGTCTCACGGCGCTATTCCGAGGATTTGGATGCGCACGCTGGGGATCTGGCCTATCACCTGTCCCGTGCGGGACGGTCCGCTGACAGGGCGAGCCTGGTGCGTTACCTGACGATCGCGGGCGATCGGGCCTTCGACGCAGCCGCGTTCGACGACGCCGTCGGGCACTTCGAGCACGCACTTTCGCTCATCCCTGTCAGTGATCAGCTAGGTCGAGCCCAGCTCCTGGAGCGGCTGGCAATGGCGCTGCGCAGCGTGGGCCGCTGGGAGGACGCGCTGAGCACGATGAACGATGCGCTGGACCGCTACGAGGCGCTCGGGCGGGCGGAGGACATTGGCAGGTTGGGCTGGGCGATGGTATACCAGCTCACCTGGAACGGCCAGCTGATCGAGGCCGTGGCGGTTTGCCGACGAGCGATGGCACCACTCGGCGACACGGCTAGCGCTGACAAAGCCCGCCTGCTCTCTGCGCTGGGACGGGCGCTCAGCGCCAGCGGCGACTATGCCGCGGCGGTGGCCATGTTCGATCAGGCGCGCGCGCTTGCGGAACAGGTAGGCAACGAGCGGGCCCTGGCCGACGTGTTGCACATGCAGACCGCCCACCATTTCGGCTACGCCGAGTTCGCCAAGGGAGTCAGTGTCGGCCTACGCGCCGGGAAGGTGTTCGAGCAGGAGCGAGCGCTGTGGGATCTCTGCAGCGTGCAGGCCTTTGTGATCTATGAGGATGGCTCACTTGGCAGTCGCGAACAGTCGTCCAGTCTCGCCGACAAGACACTCGGCATCGCCGAGCGGTTGGGTCACCACGGCGCGGCGTTCCTGGTGCTCATGGACCGGATCCGCCAGGCGGCAATGCTCTGCGACCTGCCCCAGGTGGAGGTACTCGGTCCGCAGATTTTGGATATCGGTGAGCGGGGCGGGCTGCCGTATCGCTACATCGGCCACGTCTACCTGGGCCTGGCTGCGCACTGGCGAGGTAACGCCGAACGCGCCGAGGCCCAACTGCGCAACGCCGTCGAGCTAGAGCCACCGGGTGCGTTCGCCGGGCAGAGCGGTTCGCTGCTGGCGCGCCACCTGGCGTACCAAGGCCGCGCCGACGAGGTTATGGGACTCTTCGAGTCTGCCCAGTCGCAGTCGAAGCTGCCCAGGCTCGACCGGGTCAACGGCATCGGCTCGTGGAGCTGCATGCTCGGCTTCGTTGAGGCGTTCTACCTGTGTGGCCTGTACGAGCAGGCTGCATCACTGGCGCCGCTGGTGGAAGGGCTGCGTGAGCTTGGCGGAAGGTGGATCACGTACGACGGCCGGCTACTGGAGACCCGTGCCGGTCTCGTTGCTGCAGCGACCCGTCGCTGGGAGGAAGCCGAACGCGAATTCGCCATCGCCAGCGATATCGCCGAGCAGATGTCCAACCGGCTAGAGCTGGCCGACCTGCGCCGCTTGCACGCCCGGATGCTGTTGGATCGCGGAAGCAATGGCGACTACGCTCCCGCCGCCGAGATGTTGGAGGAGGCTTTGTCCGCATACCGCACGTTCGGCATACACGCCTACGCCGCTGACGCGGAACGGCTGCTGAGTCAGGCGCACGTTAGCCGTGCAGCGCTGCCAACAATGGCGCACACCGAGCAAGATCATCTGCACCCGCCAGATCGGGCAGCGCAATGAAGATGGTCCGAACTCCAAGATCGACAAGTTCACGATAGCGGTGCGCATGATCAACGGCAGGCGCCGCGTGGTGGCGTGCAGCGTAGCTGGCGGCCGGCAATCGTCCTCGTAGTCGCTCCACCCGTACTGCTACGTCTTCGCGGTCTGTACCGATCACAGGCAGATCGAGGACAGTGATCTCGACGTTCTCCGGGTCGCGATCCAGAGCCTTGCAGTGCCGGTGCAGGATGTCGATCTTGGATCGCAGCACCGTCTCGTCCGACGGCAAGTTGCAGCCATCGGCCTGCTCGGCGACGATGCGCAGCGTACGGCGCTCGCCCGAACCGCCGACAATGATCGGCACGTTGCTGACTGGGCGGGGATAGCAGGTGGTTTCGGGCAGTTGCACGTACCGGCCGTGGTAGGCCTTGGTGCCGGGAGCCCATAGCGCTCGGAGCGTCTCGATACAGACCTGAAGTTGATCAAGTCGTTGCCGGTCGTTGGGGAAATCCAAGCCGTACGCCTGATGCTCCCGCAACCACCAGCCGGCACCGAGGCCGCAGAAGGCGCGGCCATTGCTGAGCACATCAAGGGTCGCGACGGTCTTGGCGATGATGCCCGGTTCGCGAAAGGTGACGGGGGAGACCAGAGTGCCCAGCCGAAGGTTGGTGTCAAGACCGGCGAGCATGCCCAGGGTGATCCACGGCTCGGGGATCGGCTCCCAGGCACGGTCCACCTGCGGAATCTGGATCAGATGATCCATCAGCGCGAGGCCGTCGAAGCCGATCTCATCAGCTGTCAGTGCGAGGTCTCGCAGCCAGCCGGCAGGATCCTCTTCTGGCCAAGGAAACCGCGATACCTGGAGTACTACTCGCGGTCTTGTGCTTGGACCATGATCATGATCGGGAGTCGGCTGCACGTCGATTGGTGCGTCGGCCGCACTGTGCTCCTCGGCGATCAGTATCTGGTCCCAGCCCTCGTCATGAGCAGCGTCGAGCAATCTTTTGATCTTGCGGAGCTGATCGGTGAGGACTGGCGCCGGAACCGGTCGGTCGCGCTCTCTGTTCCGCTCCCGGCACACTGCGGCCGCTGTGTTCATGATCACGAGCACTGCAGGAAGCCCGGCCTCGCGGGCGAGACGCCGGTAGGATGCCCGCCGCTCCTGATCCAGCCCGAGAGTGTCGATCACCGTGGTCAATGAGCGCTTGCTGCGCGCGGCAACGATCTGGTCCAGCAGCGCGAACGCCTCTGCAGACGCATCCAAATCTGCCGGACCGCTACCAACCGCTGCCCGCAGCGCATCCGAACTCACGACCTCTGCCGTACGGAATCGCTCCCCGGCCCAGCTGGACTTTCCCGAACCCGCCGCCCCGGCCAGCACCACCATGGCGGGATCCGGCAGCCGGGCGTCGGTCATACGCCGAAGTCTCGCAGCAGGTTGCGCCCGCATTGTCTGCGAGCCGGTCGTCGCCGTCGAGCGGGCTGGGAGGAAGAATGACTCCCATGAGCGATCCCAAGCCTGTCTCATCGTGGCTGACTGACATGGATGGTGTCCTGGTGCATGAGGAGGTGGCGCTGCCCGGGGCATCTGATTTCATCGCCGCTCTGCAAGAGCATGGACGCCGGTTCCTGGTGTTGACCAACAATTCGATCTACACCCCTCGTGATCTCAGGGCTCGGCTGCTGCTGAGTGGTATCGACGTGCCTGAGGAGTGCATATGGACATCGGCGCTGGCCACCGCGCAGTTTCTAGCCGATCAGAGGGCTGGCGGCAGTGCCTACGTGCTCGGGGACGTAGGGCTGACGTCAGCCCTACATGATGTCGGGTTCGTCTTGACCGAGCGTCAGCCGGATTACGTGGTGCTGGGCGAGACCAAGACACACTCCTTCGAGAACATCACCCGAGCCATCAGGCTTATTGAGCGCGGAGCACGGTTCATCGCAACCAACCCGGATCCGACGGGCCCATCAGCGGAAGGGTCCGTACCAGCGTGCGGGTCCTTCGCTGCCTTGATCACCCAGGCGACCGGCATTCGACCGTACTTCGTGGGCAAGCCCAATCCACTCATGATGCGGTCTGCGCTGAACGCCATCGATGCACACTCTGAGACCGCCATGATGATCGGCGATCGGATGGACACTGACATGGTTTCCGGCATCGAGGCAGGGATGCGCACCATCTTGGTGCTGACCGGCTCAACCAAAGAGGAGGACGTGGACCGGTTCCCCTACCGTCCTACGAGGGTCGCCAAGTCCATCGCCGAAGTGGTCGAGCTCGTCGGCAAGCTGGCGCCTGCGGAGGCTGTCGCCTAGCGGACAATCGTGTCTACCGTTGCCCGGAAGGTTCGGAACTGGTAGGACCGCGGCAACGGCGTCGGCCAGTCCCGCGGTTGCCAGCCTGGATGTGGCTGATCTGTCCGATAGGTCCAGAAACCTGCCTCGCGTACGGCGGGCCCAGCCGACCGGAACGTTGAGTCTGGCGCGGATGTAACGGCAAGGTCGGTGAAGGTCGCCAAGCCGGGAAACACGATGTCAACTCTTGAGGTGCCTGCCGGCACAGGCCGCAGATTGGTCATCACACGCATCTGCTGGCCGGTCTGACGCAGCGCTGCCCCGAACCGCAGGTCTGTACAGAGGCATTCCAAGGCACCGAGGCCCGCAAGTTTCGTCGTTACCAGCCGCGCTCGCCACACCGGTCGGCCAACGCCGAACTTGATTTGTGGTCCCGCCGCTGAGATCTGGTTGTAGGCACGACGGGGAGGCGCTGCGTCGGCAAACGGCGGTGTCGACGCCGCCTGCAAACCGCGCCCAGGCTCGACCGCCAGGATGGTCCAGGCAATCGATGTGAAGCTGCTGCTGGTGTAGACGGCATTGACCATCACGAGATAGCGCTGTCCTGTTGAGCGGTAGCTGAACGGCTTTGTACTGGCAATAACGGGCGTTGGCTCCGCAGGGCGGGTCAGGTCGGTGGGATAGCTGGCAAGCGGCAGCATGCCAAGCGGCGTCACCGGTACCCGCGAGAAGGGCAGCACGGTCGCCAGCTGCACATCCACGTTTTCAAGATCGTTTGGCAGGGCTGGGAATGCGACCTGGAGCAGGGTGGTGTAGTCCATCCGCAGGCTCCGTTGCGCCAGCGTGACCGGTGTGCAGAGGCAGAGGGAACCCCATCCTTTGCGGGTCAGCGGCCGATAGACCCGCTCTCGCGCGGCGTCGACCAGGAGTATGTCCGGATAGCCTTCGCCCTGCCTGGTGAGTCCCAGGTCAAGAGTCGTTGGCAGCGGATCCTTCGGCCTAAGCCCGGATCCGTGAAGCGGGGTGACTGACCAGTCAAGAACGGTGCCACCTGCGACTCTCCGCACGGCGTGCACGGCAAGCCGCATGGTGACGTCGAGGCCATCGGCGGAGGTCCAGATGGCCTCGCCGACGACTGGCAAGTCAGGGTTCGGGGATGGCAGGGTTTCGTCGGGTGTGACGGGATGGATAGGCGGGGCGGTCGTCTGCTCTGTCATGGACCGGCCGAAGAGGCCTGGTTCCACACGATCGTAGGAGCAGCCAGCGACGAGGCATCCAAGGACGAGGACCGTAGCGACGAGCCGGCGCCTCATTCCACGATGCTACGTCGGCGGCGCGGTCTGGCTGATCGCCAACCGGCTCGGCATGATCAACACCGCGATTGTGAGCAGCACCGCGACAACTCCAGCGGCCAAGAAGACCCTATGCAAAGCGTGTTCGAGGACAGCCACCGGAATTGCGCTGGCAGTGGAGGAAATCTGCCCACCCACCCCGTGGCTCAGCGAGGAGTTGGCAATCGCACCGAAGACTGCGATGCCCAACGCGCTGCCCATCGAACGTGCAAATACATTGGTGCCGGTAACCACGCCTCGGCGGTCCCACTCGACCGACGACTGCGCCGAGATCAGCGTCGGGCTGGATACCAGTCCCAAGCCGAACCCGATTACGAAACAGGTCGCCCCCACCTGCCACACCGAGCTGCGCGATGACAGCAAGTCCAGCAGCCCCGCACCGATCATGATCACGACGGCGCCGATCAACGCCGTACGGCGGAAGCCGATTCGCAGATAGATCCGACCAGCCATTGAGGCCGCAAGCGGCCAACCGAGCGTCAGGGCGGCGAGCGCGAAGCCTGCCACCAGCGCACTGGTATGCAGCACCCCCTGGGCGTACAGCGGGATAAAAGAGGTGAGGCCGATCAGCATCACCCCCACCGAGAGAGCCGCAAGATTGGTCGAATTGAGCAATCGGCTGCCAAAGATCCAGCCAGGAAGGATTGGCTCAGCGGCCCGCCGCTCGACCAGGGCGAAGACAATCATGAGTGCCGCGCCCACGCTAAGGATGGTGATACTTGGCGCCGAGGCCCAAGGCCACAAGATGCCGCCCTCGAGGAGTCCCAGGATGATCAGTGAGGAGCCAACACCGAGCAGCGTGGCACCGCCGACGTCGATGCGATGTTGCTTACGGACCACCTTCTCGTCGAATCTGCGGTACAGCCACCAGGCCGCGAGCGCACCAAGCGGGACATTGACGTAGAAGATCCATCGCCAATTGAGGAAATCGACGAAGATTCCGCCCAGCGTTGGTCCTACGACAGAAGAGAGCGCCCAGACGCTGGCAACGTAGCCCTGAACCCGAGCGCGTTCGGCCACCGAGTAGATGTCGCCGATGATGGTCATTGAAGTTGGCATCACGGCGCCCGCACCAAGGCCTTGGAGCGCGCGGAATGCGATCAGGGCCGGCATGCTCCAGGCAACACCGCACAGGATCGAGCCAAGGACAAAGAGTCCGATGCCGACGAGCATGATCGGCTTGCGGCCCATGAGGTCGGTGAACTTGGCGAAAATCGGTACCGATACCGCCTGGGCGAGCAGGTAGATCGAGAAAAGCCAAGGAAATTGGGCGAAACCGCCGAGATCGTTCACGATCGACGGCACCGCGGTGGCCAGGATGGTCGCGTCGATCGCGATTAGCCCAACGCTTAGCATGACCGAGAGAAGGATTGGGCCGCGTTCCGACCGGAGGCCGACAGCTGCACGAGAGATCGTGCGCTGCTCGGTCGGCTGGGCCATGTTCAGGGCAACCTCCGATCCGCGTTGCGCATTCCCCGGCTATGCATGTGATCGCAAACGACCCACTGAGATGGACGTCGGCGGTCCATCGACGAGGGGGGCCGTTTGCACTCGCATAGGGAGAGTGCTAAAAATTGCATTAGCACTCTGCCTTAGAGAGTGCCACCTCTTCTGGCCGGTGAGGCTCCCAAGGGCCATCCGTCGCGGGCACCGCTCGAAGAGCCATCAAATCACTGACAGGACAAGCGGAGAACATGCCCAAACTGATTCTGTTCAACACGGAGGCACGGCGTGGCCTCGAGCGTGGGATGAACATCCTCGCCGACGCCGTCAAGGTGACCCTTGGACCCAAGGGCCGCAACGTCGTGCTGGAGAAGAAGTGGGGTGCTCCGACCATCACCAACGATGGTGTGAGCATTGCCAAAGAGATCGAGCTCGAGGACCCGTACGAGAAGATCGGTGCCGAGCTCGTCAAGGAAGTCGCCAAGAAGACGGACGACGTGGCTGGTGACGGCACCACCACTGCGACGGTGCTGGCACAGGCAATGGTCCGAGAGGGCCTGCGCAACGTGACCGCCGGCGCCAACCCGATGAGCCTTAAAAGGGGCATCGAGAAGGCCGTTGCTGCTGTCGTCGAGCAGCTTGCCGCCATTTCCAAGGATGTGGAGACCAAGGAGCAGATTGCTGCCACCGCCTCCATCTCCGCCGGTGACCCCCAGGTCGGCGAGATCATCGCCGAGGCCATGGACAAGGTCGGCAAGGAAGGTGTCATCACGGTCGACGAGTCGAACACCTTCGGACTGGAGCTCGAGCTCACCGAGGGCATGCGGTTCGACAAGGGCTACATCTCGCCCTATTTCGTGACCGACACCGAGCGCATGGAGACCGTGCTCGAGAATCCATACATCCTCATCGTCAACTCCAAGGTCTCCAACCTGAAGGATCTGCTGCCGGTTCTGGAGAAGGTCATCCAGGCTGGCAAGCCGCTCCTGGTCATCGCCGAGGACGTAGACGGCGAGGCGCTGGCAGCGCTGATTGTGAACAAGATTCGCGGCACCTTCAAGTCTGCTGCCGTCAAGGCCCCTGGATTCGGTGACCGTCGCAAGGCCATGCTCACCGACATCGCTATCCTCACCGGTGGTCAGGTGATCAGCGAGGAGGTCGGGCTCAAGCTCGACAGCGTGACCATGGAGCTGCTCGGGCAGGCTCGTCAGGTGATCATCACCAAGGATGAGACGACAATCATCGAGGGTGCCGGCAGCCCGGATCAGATCGCCGGCCGGGTGAATCAGATTCGCACCGAGATCGAGAACTCTGACTCCGATTACGACCGCGAGAAGCTGCAGGAGCGGCTCGCAAAGCTCGCCGGCGGTGTGGCCGTGATCAAGGTCGGTGCTGCCACCGAGGTTGAGCTCAAGGAGCGCAAGCACCGCATTGAGGACGCCGTCCGCAACGCTAAGGCGGCTGTCGAGGAGGGCATCGTCGCTGGCGGTGGCGTGGCGCTCATTCAGGCTGGGGCCAAGGCCTTCAAGGACCTCCGACTGGAGGGCGACGAGGCGGTAGGCGCCCAGATCGTAAAGGTTGCCCTCGACGCGCCGCTGAAGCAGATCGCGATCAACGCCGGCCTCGAGGGTGGCGTCGTCGCCGAGAAGGTCAAGGGCCTGCCGGCCGATCACGGTCTGAACGCAGCCACCGGCGAGTACGAGAACCTGCTCGACGCGGGCGTTCCCGACCCGACCAAGGTGACTCGCTCGGCGCTGCAGAATGCGGCCTCGATCGCAGGTCTGTTCTTGACCACTGAGGCAGTCATCGCTGATAAGCCGGAAAAGGCTCCTGCTATGCCGCCCGGTGGCGACGGCGGCATGGGTGGCATGGACTTCTGATCGACAGAAGCAAGCAGAATAGGCGGTTCCGGCAGGAGCCGCCCATTCTGCTGCTCAGAGGTGTTGATCAGGCGAATCTCAGCGGCGATTGCGCGAGCAATCACGAGTAGCCGACTCACCAGCCTGGTAGCCGCGTGAGGATCTCCACGAAGAATCGATAGTTCTTCAACTGGTCCTGGTCTGGCAGCGGAGTTGGCCACTCGGCAGTCGTCCAGCCGCGCGGAGGATTGTTGCTGTCGTAGATCCACGTCTCACCGGCGTACGGCTCTGCAGGGCCCAGCCGCGACGCCAGGTCCTCGGCGTCGACTACTGGAACGCCTGAAATAGTTGCGACCTCAGGCAAGATCACATCGACGGTTCGGGTGCCGCTCGGCAGCGGTGGAAAATTACTCGTCACGGTGGCTTCGCCCCCGGCTCGCCGCAGCGAGCCAGCCCATAGCCCCAACGAGCTGCACAAGCATTCGTACGCCTTGCGTCCGGCGACGGCGGTGGTGAGCCAGGATACGCGTAAGACTTTTGCCGGCGGCAAAGCTTGGGGCCTGATCTGCGGGCCGCTCACCACGTCTCGATTCAGCACGTCCACCCCGTCGGGCAACTCGCCCCCGATCGGCGACAGCGCGGGCTCCAGAATGAACGTGGATTGATCGGTGATCGACTTGATCGTCCATTCCAGTGACGTCCGGCCGGGCGCTACAACCACGCGGTTGATCGTGATGCTCTGGACCCGGTGCGGCTCCTGGCCGTAGCGGAAAACTCGCTGCCCAAGAGGGGAGCGGGCGGTGTCCGGTGGCCGAACCAGATCCGTCGGATGCAGCGCTGTCGGCACCTGACCGATTGGTGTCACCGGTATGTGCACAAAGGGCGCCGAGTTGATCAGGTCCACGTCGATGAAGCTGAGCGCATCTGGCAACGGCGGAAACGTCGCCTGCAGCATGCGGGTCTCACCCATTCGCATGCCCTGCTGCGCCAACCAGAGGGGCGTACACAGGCATCGGTTGAACAGTCGTCGGGATTGGTGGCTAAGTGTGCGATAGATCTTGTCTCCGCTTGGGTCGATCAGGAACATGTTGACGTCACCTTCGGAGGTGCGGCTCAGACCGAGATCGACCCACGACGGCAGATTGTCGCCAGGTCCGTAGCCGGGCGCGCTCAGGGGCGTAACTGACCAGTCGACGATTGTCGCAACCTCGAGCCGCCGTACGGCATGGATGGCGAACCGAGTGCTGATGTGCAGCCCTTCAGCAGTGGTCCATTCGGCTTCTGCGGCTACCGGCAGTTCCGGGTTGGTCGGCGCCGGCGGCCGCTGCGTCTCCGCGGTCGGCGATGATGTCGCCTGATTGCGAAAGAGACCGGGCTCCTCTTTGGCATAGGTGCAGCCGCCCGAGAGCACGCACGCCGCCGCGACGACGGCAACCAGCCGCTTCATCGCCGCCATCCCGCAATTCTACGGTCGACCGCCGTGTCCGGATCGTAGGAATATCGTGACGCCATGACGCCGAAGGGCGCTGCACAGCAGAGATGCAGAACAACTGGTGACCGTCTACATTGATCCGCCGATCTGGCCCGGCCATGGCTACCTGTGGTCGCACCTGATCAGCGACCACTCGTATGAGGAGCTGCACCACTTCGCCGTGCGGATTGGCATCCCGAGACGTGGGTTCGAGCGTGATCACTACGACGTGATCGCCGAAAGCTATACCGTGGCGCTGTCCGCGGGCGCGCAGCCAGTGTCGTCGCGTGAGATCGTGGCACTGCTGACCGCCGCTGGATTGCGTCGCCGCCACCGGTCACGCTTGGCGGCGGCACCACCCGCCGGGCAAGCGGACGAGCACCCCGCTTGAACAGCAAGGCTTGCGTTGCGCGCACACTAGATTGACGCGAAGAAAGGAGCCGGTCTGTGGCTAGCTGTGTCCATCTCGACGCCATTCCGATGACCTCAATCCCCAGCAAATTCGAAGCGTCCTGCAGTGACTGTGTCGCGGTCGGCGGGCGCTGGCTCCATCTCCGTCGCTGCCTCACGTGTGGCCGCGTCAGTTGCTGTGACTCCTCGCCGGCGCGTCATGCCACCGCGCACGCACTCGCCAGCGGCCACCCGGTCGTTGCGTCGGTCGAGCCTGGCGAGCATTGGCGCTGGTGCTACATCGACAAGGTGGGCACATGACAGCGGTGGTTGTAGAAGCGCGATCCGAGCGGACTGCGCGCCCAGTGCTGCTAACCGTCGACGACGACCCCAGCGTGTCGCGTGCAGTGGCTCGTGATCTGCGACGCCGCTACGGGGCGGACTATCGCATCATGCGCGCCGACTCCGGTGAGGAGGCGTTGCAGGCCATCCGGGACGTGGTGTTGCGCGGCGACCAGGTGGCCGCCATCCTGGCCGACTATCGGATGCCACGGATGAATGGGGTGGACTTCCTTGAGCAGGCGATGGATCTGGTGCCGCAGGCGCGCCGGGCGCTGGTCACCGCGTACGCCGACACCAACGCGGCGATCCAGGCGATCAATGTGGTCGATGTTGATCACTACCTGTTGAAGCCCTGGGAGCCGCCGGAGGAGAAGTTCTATCCCGTCGTCGATGAGCTGCTGGCGGCGTGGCAGCGGGAAGGCAAGGAACCCGAGCACAAGATCAAGATCCTGGGCCACCCGTGGTCGGCGGCATCGTACGAAGTACGCGACTTCCTGGCTCGCAACATGGTGTCCTACCGCTGGTACAACGTCAGTGACCCCGAGGGTGCGCGGCTGCTGGCGGCCGTCGGCGCTGAGGAGAGCCAAGCCCCAATAGTGATCACGGCGGAGGGCCAGCCGCTGGTGCACCCCAGCCTGCTCGAGGTGGCGAATGCGGTCGGCCTGAGCACCACTCCGCAGGGTGAGTTCTACGACGTGGTGATCATCGGCGGCGGCCCGGCGGGCTTGGGCGCGGCAGTGTATGCGGCGTCAGAGGGCCTCAAGACGGTCGTCGTGGAGCGCGCCGCAGCCGGGGGCCAGGCGGGGCAGAGCTCCCGGATCGACAACTACCTTGGTTTCCCCGACGGTGTGACCGGGGGCCAGCTCACCGATCGCGCACGGCTGCAAGCCCAGCACTTCGGGGCTGAGCTGCTGGCTGCGCGGACGGTGGTCAGCTTGGAGGCCAGAGGTCCAGCGAGGCAGGTCTGGTTCGACGATGGATCCTCGGTGCTGACTCACGCAGTCGTACTGGCGACTGGAGTCAGCTATCGCCAGCTGGAGGCAAGGGGCGTCGAGGAGCTGGTCGGGCGGGGGGTCTACTACGGCTCGTCGGCCACCCAGCGGGAGTCCTGCGCTGGCGATCACGTGATCATCGTCGGCGGCGCAAACTCAGCCGGACAGGCGGCTGTCTACTTCTCCCGATATGCGACCAAGGTGACCATGGCGGTACGCGGCGACTCACTGCAGAAGTCCATGTCGTCGTACCTGATCGAACAGATCGCTTCGATCCCCAACATCGAGGTCCGGCTGAACACATCGGTGAAGAGCTGCTCGGGGGAGGATCGGTTGCAGTGCGTCACCTTTGTTGATCATTCCGGCGGTCACGAGGTGGTCGATGCCGGGCATCTCTTCGTGTTCATCGGTGCAGCGCCACTCACTGACTGGCTTCCCGAATCGCTCGTTCGGGATTCCAGCGGCTTCGTGGTCACTGGCCCGGATCTGACTGGCAGTGGCAAGCGACCTGCGTCCTGGGACCTGGAGCGGGACCCCTACCTGCTGGAGTCCAGCATTCCGGGTGTCTTCGTGGCCGGCGATGTTCGCGCCCAGTCAGTCAAGCGGGTGGCCTCCGCGGTTGGCGAAGGGGCGCTCGCCGTCACCCTGGTCCATCGCTATCTGGCGGAGCAGTAGGAGTTGATCATGAGTGAACAGACCGTCGAGCCTGTGCGATTGAGCCCATCTGAGCTGCGCACCCTGTTCCTGTTCGAGACGCTCACTGATGATGAGCTGACCTGGCTCAGTGAAAACGGGTACTGCCAGACCTGGTCTGCCGGCGAGCCGATCTACATCGAGGGTGATCCGGCGACCTGCTTCTTCATCTTGCTCTCCGGCACGCTGTCCATGCACCGTCGCGTGGAGAACACCGAGGTAGAGACCGGACGCACCAACCAACGGGGCGTCTACTGCGGTGCGACCCAGTCCTTCGTCAAAGGCATGGCTGAGCTGCCGTACTGGGGCTCGGCGCGGGCGGTGACGGACTGTGATTTTTGGGTGATCGGTGCGGCGGAGTTCGGCGAGAAGTTCCGCGAGTGGTTCCCGATGGCGGTTCACCTGATCGAGGGCATAACCCAGGGCTTCCGTTCGAGCCAGGCGATTATCGGGCAGCGGGAACGTCTGCTGTCGCTGGGCCGGTTGTCCGCCGGACTTACCCATGAGCTGAACAATCCGGCAGCAGCTGCCGTACGCGCCACCGCGTCGCTGCGGGAACTGGTCAGCAAAATGCGGCGCAAGCTGGGACACCTGGCGACTTCCGACGTCGACCCCAAGGCGCTGGTGGCGCTCACTGAGCTTCAGGAGGTGGCCGTGGAGAAGATGGCCAAGGCCGAGAAGCTGTCGCCCATTCAGGTCGGTGAGGCCGAAGACGAGCTTTCCGGCTGGCTTGATGATCATGGCATTGACGATGGGTGGGACCTCGCGCCCCCGCTGGTCGCCGCTGGCGTGAACACTGACTGGCTCGACGAAGTGGCTGAGACCGTACCCGCCACACTGCTCGCCGATGGCCTCCATTGGGTCACCTACGCGCTGGAGACCGAGCAGCTCATGGTGGAGATCGAGGACTCGACGGGACGGATCTCTGCGTTGGTGGGAGCGGCCAAGCAGTATTCCCAGATGGACCGGGCGGCACATCAGGAGATCGACGTCCGCGACGGGCTGAAGAGCACCCTGACCATGCTCAGCCACAAGATCAACGAACGAGGGAACATCACCGTCGTCAAGGACTTCGACGACTCGCTGCCGATGATTCCGGCCCATCCCGCGGAGCTGAACCAGGTGTGGACCAACCTGATCGACAACGCCATCTACGCGATGCCCGACGGTGGAACGTTGACCATCCGCGCTTCGCGGGAGGACGGCTGGGTCCTCGTCGAGATCTGCGACACCGGCGCTGGGATACCCGAAGAGATGCAGCAGAAGATCTTCGAACCGTTCTTCACCACCAAGCCGGTTGGCGAGGGCACTGGTCTCGGTCTTGACATTTCCTATCGCGTAATCGCCCAGCGGCATGGCGGCGATCTGCGGGTCAAGTCACGCCCTGGCGATACCCGTTTCCAGGTGAGACTCCCGCTGACGGAACCTCCCTCGTTCGGCTGAGGCCGCGCCTTTCCCGAAAGTGGTTGGGCAACCGGTCGGAAATCACATCACATTCGGCCGGACTCATGTTGTTGATGACCACCTTCCGGGGAAGGGAGATCGGGCTAAGCGGCGGTTGCGTACGCGATGCGGCTTACGCCGCCAGAGCTGAAGGCAGCTCTGCCGCATGCACCACGATCAGCGATGTGACCGCCCGGGTGAGGCAGACGTACAGCCGGCGCAACCCGGTTACCTGATCGGGCTCACCAGTGACGATTTCGGTGGGCTCCAGCAACACCACGTGATCAAACTCCAGGCCCTTGGCGAGCGCGGCTGGAACCAGGATCGGCTTCAGGTGCGGGGCAACGTCCGGATCCGAGCTTGGAACGTCTGAGCGGGCGTCGAAGATCTCTGGGTCCTCGCCGAGTAAGTCGTAGTCGATCTTCTGATGCTCCAGCACCCTCCGGATGCCTGGAATCGCGGAGTCGGCGACAATCACTCCCACCGTGCCTTCATTGCGCATGGTCTGTGTGATTGCTTCGATCAGCTCATCACCGATCAGCGTGGTCGGGCGTATGTCGAGCTCGCCGCGGTGCCGTCGTACCGAGTGGGGAGGCTTGAGCGCTGGTGCGATCTGGGGCAGTAGCCGAGCTGCAAAGTCGATCACTGCGCCAGGCACCCGGAAGCCGGCGACCAGCTCCTCGATCGCGGCGTTGGGCTGGCCCAGATGTGCCAAAGACTCACGCCATGAACGGGTTGCCCACGGCGTCGTCGCCTGGGCAAGATCACCGAGGACTGTCACCGAACCGGTGCTGGCTCGCCGTCCCACGGCTCGCAGCATCATCGGCGACAGATCTTGCGCTTCGTCGACGATTACGTGACCACGGCTCGGCGTACGCTTCAGCAGATCCGCGACCTCATCGATCAAGATCACGTCGGCCAGTGACCAGCGAGCGGCGGCCGCTGATCGAGGTGGTTTCTTCATCATGATCAGCTGTTGCTCGTCGGGGCTGAGAATGCCCTCCGCGGCGGCCGCCAGAAATTCCGCATCGGTGAGCAGTTTCATGATCAACTTGACTGGCTCCAGGGCGGGCCAGAGCCCATCCGCGTACGCCCGGACCGGCTTGCTTCGGGCAACCGCGTCCTGGACCCGATCGTCAGGGGAATCACCGCTGGCCTCCATGCGCAGCAGCACCCGATGAGCCAGCCGTTGCAGCAGCATCGCTCGTCCAGCCTCGTAGCGCACACCGCGCTGACGTAGTTCCTCGACGACCTCGGCGGCCAGATGCGCACCGACCCGCCACTGGTATGCCCCTCTCGGCACGACCAACGGCGCGGTGGTAGTGCCGAGATGGCTCCAGACCGCCCGATGCAGCACCTCGGCCATACGTGCATCTCCCTTGACCAATGCCGCAGGAACGCTGTCGAACCCGCGGACCATGACGCCGTTCGACTGACAGACCAGCGCTGTCACGGTGGTCTGCGCGGCATCGATCTCGCCGAGAGCGGGCAGTACGTCGGCGATGTAGGACAAGAAGCTGTCGTTCGGCCCGACGACCAGTACGCCGGAGCGGGTGAGCTGGTCACGAAACGCGTAGAGAAGATACGCGGCGCGGTGCAGGCCGATGGCGGTCTTGCCCGTACCGGGTGCACCTTGGATGCACAGCGACTGGTTCAGGGCGGCTCGCACGATGCTGTCCTGTTCGGGCTGGATGGTGGCAACGATGTCGCGCATCGGGCCGGTCCGCGGCCGCTCGATATCTGACTCCATGATGTCGGAGTGGGCCGTCCCCCCAGCTGTGGTCAGCTCCTCATCCTCATATGCGGTCAGCTGACCGTGTGAGAAGCCAAAGCGCCGCCGCAGCCGCACACCCATCGGCGTGCCGGGTCGCGCCTGATAGAAGGGCCGCGACATGCTGGCGCGCCAATCGATCACCAGTGGCTCGCCGCCCGCCTCGCCGGTGACGTGCCGCCGCCCGATGTAGAGCGTCTCGTCCTGCTCGGCACCGAGGTTGGCGTCGTAGTCCAGCCGGCCGAAGAAGAGGGGCACGCTCGGATCGTCCTCGAGGGCCTTCATCCGGCGGTAAAGCGCCTGCTTCAGGTGCTCTGTCGATACGTGGTCTCCGCCGAAGGCTTCAAGACTTGCCGTGCGTTGCCGCATCCGCTGCAGGGCGGCCCGGGACTCGCTCAGATGGATGCGTTCGCGGGCCAGAATGTCGACCGCGGTTTCAGGCATGCGAACAGCTCCGATGCTGGATCGGTGGGCGTAGGGAGCGAAGCGTCACGCTACTCGCAGCCGAGTGGGAAGTCCATGGGTTTTGGCCTGACCGTCGGGGTGCATCAGCGTAGGATCCGGCTACTCGTAAGGTGTAGGCCGTGCCCTCCTCTGATACCGAGCGCAGCTACGTGCCGTTCGCGGATCCGGCGGACCGCCCGCGTAAGTCCCGGGCGACGGTGCGCGTGATCATGATCAACAACGACCGCACGCTGTTGTTCGAGGACAGCGACCCTGGGGTTCCCGGTACCAGCTGGTGGACCACACCGGGAGGTGGTGTGGACGCTGGAGAGAGCGAGGCTAATGCGGCTATCCGTGAGGTGGCCGAGGAGACCGGCTACCGGCTGACCGAGAGTGACCTGCTGGGTCCGATCGCCATACGGCACGTTGTCCACGGATACTCCGACCTCGTGATCGAGCAGGACGAGTCATTTTTCTTGGCCATGGTGTCGCCTTTCGAGGTGGACATCTCCGCCCATACGCCCGACGAACGGCTCACCCTGCTCGGACACCGCTGGTGGTCGCATGACGATCTGCGGCAGACCGATGACTGGATTTGGCCGCACGAGCTGGTCGAGCTCTGGTCGTTAGCTGGTCAGCCCGACGCGTGGCCGATTGACCTTGGTACCCAGGAGGAGTCCACGGTCTTAGACGTGACCTAACGGCCCCAATGCGGCCGAGTCGGAAACCTACGTCCACGTAGCTTGCTGTCGGTCTGCACAGGTTGCAACCTGTGCAGACCGTAAACAATCTAGGTTTGCGTAGGTTTGCGACAGCGGGGCGAAGAGCTAATCGACGGTTCGGGCGTACGGCCTGAACCCCTCAGACTCGAGTCCCCAGCTGATGATGCGGTGCGGTCGGACCCGGACGAACTCGGGCTGGAAGTTCGGAAACCGCGGATTGATGGACTCCCCGCCGCTGAAGTGAGGCTCGGCATCGCCTCGGATCTCGATCGCATGAGCGCCGGCGGGTGAGGCGTCATCCACCAGAAACGCGACATGGGGATTCTGCAGGACGTCGCGCCACTTCTTGGAACTGCCGAAGTCAACTCCCCCGATATCGATGGCGTCTTCATCGGCATTGAACCGGTAGGTGAGTGGAACCAGATGTGGTCTGCCGTCAGAGCCGATGGTCGCCAGCCGACCCATCGTCTTGCTGTGCAGATAGGCGATCTCGGCCTCGGAGAAGACACTCATGCCGGCTCGGCGGCCATCTCCAGGTACCGCGACTCGGGGACGTCCAGTTCGAGGGCTCCGGCCGGCATCGATGGATAAGGCCGTCGCGGCTCGCGTACGCCAGCACCGCCATCAAGATCATCGGGCCAAGTGGGCGGCGGCAGGTCTGGGAAGCCTGGTCCACGCTGTTCGCGTGGACTCTGCGCCGGAGGTCGCGGAGCCTTGCCTGTTCGAGTGGCGAGGGCCTTACGACGCTGCCGCTCGACGCGCTTCCCGGCTCGGCGGGTCCGTTTCCTGACAGGATCGTCGGCCATGGTGCCTCCTCGCTCACCGAGCGTACGCACTCTGGTATTCGAGGCTCGATTCGCCGCAGTCGGCAACCTACGTAAACCTAGGTTGCTGTCGGCCCTCACTCAGCAGCGAGGGCGTCTTCAGCGTCCATGATGCGGTAGCCGTAACCCTGCTCGGCGAGGAACCGCTGCCGATGAGCTGCGAAGTCGGCGTCGACCGTGTCACGAGCGACGACGGCGTAGAGGCGCGCGGTAATTCCCTCCGACTTGGGTCGCAGCAGACGGCCGAGCCGCTGCGCCTCCTCTTGCCGGGAGCCGAAGGCACCTGAGACCTGGACGGCAATCTGAGCCGATGGTAGGTCGATGGAGAAGTTCGCCACCTTGCTCACGACGAGCAGGTCGATCTCGCCGGAGCGGAACGCCTCGTAGAGCTGCTCGCGGCGCCGTACGGTCGTCTCGCCCGTGATCAATGGCGCATCCAGCCGCGCGGCAAGGTCTTCAAGTTGATCAACGTATTGTCCGATCACCAGCGTCGGCGTGCCGCGATGCTTAGACACCAGATCGACGACGACACCAGTCTTGGACTCCGCGGTGGATGCCAGCCGATACTTCTGGTCCGGCTCGGCGACCGCGTACGCCATCCGCTCGGCTTCGCTGAGCGTGACCCTGACCTCTATGCAGTCGGCTGGTGCGATGTAGCCCTGCGCTTCGATGTCCTTCCAGGGCGCGTCATAGCGCTTCGGGCCGATCAGGGAGAAAACATCGCCTTCCCGGCCATCCTCCCGCACCAGAGTGGCTGTTAGACCCAGCCGGCGACGCGCCTGGAGTCCTGCTGTCATCCGGAAGACCGGCGCCGGCAATAGGTGAACCTCGTCGTAGATGATCAATCCCCAGTCTCGCGCATCGAGCAGCTCGAGATGTGGATGGACACCGCCGCGCTTAGTGGTGATCACCTGATAGGTGGCGACCGTGACCGGGCGGATCTGCTTCTTTATGCCGGAGTACTCACCGATCTCGTCGGCCGTCAGTGTGGTCCTCTTGATCAACTCGTCACGCCATTGCCGCGCCGCGACAGTGTTGGTGACCAAGATCAGCGTAGTCGCACTGGCCCGGGCCATCGCGGCCGCGCCGACGATCGTCTTGCCGGCACCGCACGGCAGCACCACGACCCCCGATCCGCCGTGCCAGAAGGAGTCGGCGGCCTGCCCCTGGTATGGCCGCAGTGACCACCCGCGCTGGTCGAGGTCGATCTTATGCGCCTCACCGTCGACATAACCGGCCAAGTCCTCGGCGGGCCAGCCAAGCTTGAGTAGCACCTGCTTCAGGTGTCCGCGCTCCGACGGGTGCACGATGACGGTGTCTTCGTCGACGCGATTGCCGAGCAGTCCCTTGACCTTGCTGCTCCGCTGCACCTCGGTGAGCACCGCACGATCGCTGCTGACCAAGATCAACCCATGCGTTGGGTGCTTCTCGATCCGCAGTCGGCCATAGCGATCCATCGTCTCGGCGACATCCACCAGCAGCGAGTTCGGCACCGGGTACCGGCTGTAGGTCAGCAGGGTGTCGACCACCTGCTCGGCGTCGTGGCCCGCCGCACGGGCGTTCCACAGCCCGAGCGGTGTCAATCGGTACGTGTGAATGTGCTCGGGCGCACGCTCCAGCTCAGCAAACGGCGCGATCGCGATGCGGCAGGGGTCGGCGTCAGGATGATCAACTTCGAGCAGCAGTGTACGGTCGGACTGCACGACGAGCGGCCCCGGGTCGTCGTAGGGCGTCGGCATCAGCGGTCTTCACGTTGGGACTCGGAGTTGTCGTCCCTCGGTGCCGCGCTGGGCGAGTCCGATTCGGCATCGGGCCGGCCCGAATCGGTCGGTTCGGCGGTTGGCGTCGGCGACTCGGAGGGCGTTGGCGTGTCCGTCGGGTCAGGCGAAGGCCTCGTGACGACCAATGTCGGCGAACTGCGGCTCTGGTTTCCGGCTGCGTCAAGGGCCCGAATCTGTACGACGTGCTGGCCGGAGTCGTCGTTGAACCAGTGCAGCTTCGCCTGCGTCTCTGCGGTGGTTGCCACTTCAAAGCCGTTGAGCCAGATGCGGTAGCCGATCACCCCGACGTTGTCAGCGGCCGCTGGCCACTTGAGGATGAGCCGGTCCGTTGTCACTGCCGACGGTTCAATGTCAACCACCGGCGCCGGCGGTTCAGAGTCCTTGGTGTCTTTCGGTTCGTCCGCAGCCTTTCGGGTCGAGCGGCCCTTGTCGTCATCGGGGCTCCGCATGGCGGTGGACGGTTGAGTCGTCGAGGCCGTCGCCGAGCGGTCTCCGTCACGTCCGGCAGGCGAATCGCGATCCGCGCTCGGGGAGGCTGATGGCGGCGACTCGTCGGCTTGGGCTCCGACCGGCCGGCTCGTCGGTTCGTCGTTGGTTTTCGGAACCCCGATCTGCTCAGGCGAGCGCGCGATGCTGGGCACGAGGTAAAGCGATCCGACCCCGAGAGCGCACACGCCGAAGACGATCATTCGCCTAATGGTCACGGCATGCACCCGCTCAGTCTAGTGATGCTCTAGCTAGCGCGAGGTCATCTGACGCGGCCTCTTCGGCGCACGGCACTAGGGCCTCAAAGAGGAAGGAATGACCGAGGCAATGCGAGCCAAGGGGATGGTCACGATCTGCGCGCTGCCACGGTCGACGGCGCGTACGACACCGGCAGTGAGATCCAAAGGCGCCAATTCGCGCTCGGCCCGGCTGCCGTCGGCATTGACGTAAACCACTCGTACCGGCATAGCTGCGCGCGTCGCCGACCGGAGCTGCTCGACCGCGCCCTCGGTTGTCGTGGTGGTCGCGGGCTGTCCGTTGACCCGACGGCGGCGTTCGCGCGCAAGCAGTGCGGCGGCCACCTCGGCAGCGGAAGCGACGGCCTTGTCCGGCTCTGCCAGCTGGCGTGTTGCGCGCCGGGAAGGCTGCTTCACAATCACCTCGCCGGCACTATTCTCCAGCACCGGTGTATGGCCCAGCTCCCGGAGCAGCGGAACCAGCTCATCCTCATCGACGGCAGCGACCAGGACGCCGGGTGCGACGGCGCGGAGCCCCAGGTCCGAGGCAGCGGGATGCGCGAGCAGCGCTGCTGCCTGCGCCTGGTCGGCCAGCCGGACGTAGCAACCGGCCGGGCCAACTCGAATGCTGCCGTGACGCCTGGCCACGTCGCCGACCAGGTACTGGAGGGGTTGGGGTACGTCGGTTGTGGAGTGCCTTTCCAGCCAAAGCTGCACATCCGCTGCCGACCAGCCGACATCGAAGGCGCGACGCAGCGAGGTGGCGCTGAACCGATAAACACCGCCACCGCCGCGGGACTCCTGATCAGCCAGCATCCGCAGCTCAGCGGCAACGTTGTGCTCGAGCGGGCCTGCGGCGACGGCCGTGAGATCGGTCTGAATGACGAAGCGCGTTACGGATGCCGGGAACAGCTCACTCAATACAGTTGGCATCGGCTGGCCGGGGCGTAGGGGAACTGTCGCGAACGACGACACGGCGTCGAGAGCCGCCAGCCCGAGCCACGACGCCTCACGCCACGTCCACTGCACCAGCTGTTGGGCCGTCAGCGGCCCCTGCCCCAGGTGCGGCCGGTGCCAGGCGGCGACATCGGCAAGCTGATCCAGGTCGGGCATGGTGCCTGGTTCTGCCTCTGCGACAAGCCGCAGAACTGTCGTGCGAAGGCCTGCCGCGGAAGGCGCGTACGCCTCCTGGCCGAGCGGGTGACCGCCTGTCTCGGCGGATCGGGCGAAGAAACGATCGGCGGCGAGCCATGCGTCGACGACGTGTTGCCAGCGGATCGGGGCATCGCAGCCGAGCCATTGGTCGTAGTCAGCCGTTGGAAGCAGCGCCGCTGTGGTGGCGGGTGCCACCAGTCGAGCTGCAGCTGCGCACTCGATGACGAAGGCGGCGTGCGCCGGATCAGCGCCAAGATGCTGAGCCAGGGCCGTGACGTCGCGGGTGGCGAGCCCGCCGCCGCGAAGCAGTTTGTGCGGGACGGACTCAATGTGTTGAGCCACCAGTTCGATGTCGTGCAGCAACGCGAATGCGGCGCCAGCCGCGGCCCGGTCGACAAGATCTGGATTGCGAAATCGTCCGGTGATCACCGCTGGCTCAGTCGCAACTGGCTCCGTTGTGAACCTGGCACCCCGCAGCCGCCACGCCACCTCCCGCGGAATGATCACCATCTCGGAATCCAGCGGCCGCAGCAGCTGGCAACTGAGGAGGCGCTCGATCGGTGAGCTGGCCGACGTGACGGTCACGGTCCGGTCAGCGTGGCGGACGGCGCCGGTCGGCGACCAGAGGAGTCGCTCCAGTACGGCGCGGGCCTCGGAGCCACACGCCTCCAGTGCCGTATCGATCTGTTCGCCCGACATCGGGCGGACCGACGGGGGAGCCAGGCCGCCGGGATAGGGCTCGAACGCCTCGCGAACCGGCCGCACTATGTGCAATAGGTCGTCCCTGCCCCAGAGCAAACCGCGTCCCCGAAGCTGCTGCACCGCGGCGGCGACCTTCGCCGGTGATTGCCCGAGCATGGCTTCAAGATCGTCAACTGAGGCTGGATCTGGTAGCGCGGACAAGGCTTCGGCGACAGTTAGCAGCCAGCTATTGAGTTCCTCGATGGCTCGGGTGATCGAGGCCGGGGTCGTGGACCGGCTCGCCAGCTCGGCAACGTCTTCTGGAACCGGGTTGAGGAGATCTGGACGCGCGGTGAGCAGTGCGGCCAGTTCCTCGGCCGACATAACACGCAGGGCCTCGGGCAAGGTGCGTGGCCGCGGCGGATCGCTGGGCACGGTCACCCTGCCTACCTCCAAGGGGAGCGATATGTGGGCGGAGGGGGAGTGTCCGACTTGAGGCGGCGATAGACCATGAGCAGCGTGCTGACCAGCAACGCCCAACAGATCAGCAGTCCCCAGCTGCCGAGGAATCGCCACCATTCGCCAAAGTCGGTGTCAACGATGAGCATGCCGAGGATGCCGATGACAGCCAGCACGCCTAGCCCGAGCATGTAGGTACGCCGGATCTCCGCCTGAGCGACCTTGACTCGTCCGGCCAGGCCAACGCTGATGCACACAATGATCGGCGAGAGAAGGGGGACCAGGCCGCCGATGATCAAGCAGGTGCAAAGGCCTGGAGTCGCGGCGTCGAAGACGGTCCTCGCGGTAACAGCCGCTGTCGGTGGCGGCTGTTGCCCGTATGGCCCCGGGCCGAACCAGCCAGGTGTCCCGGGCGTCGGAAAGTTGCCTGGCGCGGGGCTGATCCCGGCGCGTACGGCCAAGGGCTGGTCGGGCTGTGGCTGAGGAGCACCTGGCGGTGGCATCCAGCCAGCGGTCGTGGCAGGAGCAGTCGACGCGCCTGCCGGTGAAGCCCAGTGGACGGCTCCCCAGGCCGAGTCGGACGTCATCGTGCTGGACACCACAGCGAACGGCTGCTGCGGGTCGCGGGGCTCCTCACGCGCAGGAGTCAACATGGACAATGGCGCAACTGACTCCTCCGGGGAATCGAATACCGGCCGATTCTTGGGTGCCCAGGCAGCCAACTGGGTGTACGGCGGAGCAGTATTCAAGGGCGGCGCATCGGGGCTCTGGAAGTCCGAAGGGCGCTCGATCGGCGCGTACTCCGGCCCGTCCTCCCACGTCGCCATGCAATTCATCGTAGACGCGGCGGAGGCCCGCACGGTGCCGCCGGGAAAGTCCAGCAGCTCAGTTTGGTCGGCCCAACTAAATGTCGGTGGTTTAGCTGTTGGGGCCGTGGAACGAAACGGCTACGCTTAGCGCGCTGTAGTGGGGGCAAACGAGATGCCGGTGAAACCGGCGCAGAGCAAGCGAGGTTTGACGTGCCTGTTGGCAAGGTGAGGTTTTACGACGCCGAAAAGGGCTTCGGCTTCCTGACCAAGGATGACGGCGGCGACGTCTATGTCCGCGCCAACGCTCTGCCACCTGGCGTCACGACATTGAAGGCCGGCCAACGAGTCGAGTTCGGCGTCGTGGAGGGCCGCAAGGGTGAACAGGCACTTTCGGTGCACGTCGTGGAGCCCCCGCCCTCGCTGTCCAAGGCGCATCGTAAGCCTCCCGAGCAGATGACGGTCATCGTGGAAGACCTGATCAAGATGCTCGATGGCATCGGCAACGGCTATCGCCGCGGGCGGCACCCGGATGCCAAGACCGCAAGCAAGGTCGCCACGGTGCTCCGAGCCGTGGCAGACGAGCTCGAGCTGTAGTGCCCTAGTCACCGCTGGTCCGTCGCGGCCGCCGCTTCCGCGGGATTTCCCCGATTGCGAAGACAACCGCGACCTCGTGTGTGACTCGAGGCAACGCGAGCTGTGAGCCACTGTCAGAATGAGGCCATGGCTTCCAGCACCGCTACGACCAAGCCCGACGCGACCTGTCTCGCCGCTGTCGATCTTGCCCGCGCCGCGGCCGACGAAACCGCCGGGGTGATGGGGGTGGGGGACTACCTCGGCGCGCAGGCCGAGGACACCCGCGTGGTGAGCCATTTTTTCGCTTGCCCGCATCCGGGTTACAGCGGCTGGCGCTGGTCAGTGACCGCCGCCCGAGCCGCGCGTTCCCGCATCGTCACAATCGACGAGGTAGTGCTGCTGCCCGGCGAGGGCGCTTTGCTAGCAAGGCCTTGGGTGCCGTGGGCCGAGCGCATTCAGCCCCGAGATGTAACGCCCGGCGTACTCCTGCCGAGTTCGGGCGATGATCCGAGGCTGGAGCCCGGCTATACCGGTGGCGAGGATGCCACGAACTCCGAACCGGCTGAGCTGAGCTTGATCCGTACGGTCGTCGCCGAGCTGGGCCTGGGCCGGGAGCGCGTGCTCTCGGCGGAAGGCCGAGACGAGGCGGCCGATCGATGGCTGGCCGGAGAGGGCGGCCCGGACAACCAGCTGAGCAAGCTGGCGCCTGATGTCTGCGAGACCTGCGGGTTCTTCGTACGTCTGCAGGGCAGCCTCGGCACATTGTTCGGGGTCTGCACTAATGCCTTTTCGGTCTCAGAGGGAGCCGTCGTGAGCGTCGACCATGGCTGCGGCGCCCACTCAAATGTGGTCGCTGACGAGCGCATGGCTGAGCTCCCCCGGCCAATCTGGGACACCATCGAGTGGGACGCACCAATCTCGCTTTTCGACTGATGAGACGCGTTCCCTGGCCCAAAGAAGTGGGCAGGTAATTTAGCGGTTACGACAGGACCCTGTGGCAACGGCGCCCACTTAGAGGTTCTTTGCCATGTGACGTTGGTCACAAACGGGTTACGCACCGCCAACCTGTCCATCAGACTCTTCACTCTCGGGGATTCTTCTCACGCCAGGAGAATCACCATGTCGAATGCGGCTCTTGACTATCGGCGCCGAATTCCTCGTCTCGCGCGGCCTTCGGTAGCCGCTTCTCCCTCGCTGATTCGCTGGACCCTCCGAACGGTGACGCTCGTGCTGTTCGGTGCAGCAACGGCAATCGGTGTGGATCTTGGCACGAGTGCCCCAGAAATCTCGCCGGCGTCGGTCGTGCAACACGACGTGATGTCGGCGGACCGGTGAACCGAGACTGCTGAGCCGTGCGACCGCTGGGACCTACAGCCACCACGTTGGTGGTCGTTCTCTACGTTGGGGCCGCCCTAGCAGTGCTTCAGGGATTCCTCGGTGGCGGGCCGCCAATCCAATTCGGAGTTTCCTTGGTGGCCCACGTCACCGGAATGGCCGCCGGATACGGGGCGGCGGTGATGTTGATCTTGATGTCGCGGGCACCCTGGCTGGAACACGGCGTTGGCGCCGACCGGCTCGCACGCTGGCATGCCTGGGCCGGACCCCTGGTGATCATGCTCACTCTGGTACACGCCATTGCCGCCATGGCGGCCTGGGCGGACGCCAGCTCGCTCGATCTGGTCGCAGCAATGAAGGATGTGCTCAACCTTCCTGGGTTGATGACCGCGTTGGTCGGCACTGCGATCCTCATGCTGATCGGATTTGCCTCGCTACGGGCCGTACGACGTCGCATCTCCTACGCGCGATGGCACCTCCTGCACCTGCTCGTCTACTTGGCCGTGGGACTCGGGTTTGCGCATCAGCTGGCAGGGCCCGACCTTGCTGGACGGCAATGGCTGCAAATTGCCTGGGCTCTGCTGTACACCTATGCCTTCGCACTGGTGCTGCGGTGGCGCGTGTTCCAACCCCTCTTCCAGCTCTGGCGGCACCGGCTGAGGGTTGAAGATGTGCGGCAGGAATCCGCAGACGTGATCAGCGTGCTGATGTCTGGTGAGCACCTGGACGAGTTGCGGGCCCAGCCGGGCCACTTCTTTCGCTGGAGGTTTCTTACTCGCGAGACCTGGCACTTGGCGTACCCGTTCTCCCTCTCCGCGCCACCGACCCGCAATCGGCTACGGATCACCGTTTGGGCGCGCGGCGCTGGAACACGGCGGCTCTTTCAGATTCCCCGCGGCACATTGGTGTTCGCGGAAGGCCCGTACGGTGCGATCACCAGCCGGCGCGTTCGCCGGCCGCGGGTATTGCTGATCGCTGGCGGTGTTGGGATCACTCCGATGCGCGCGCTGTTCGAGGTGATCGACCTGCCTGGCAAGGACATCACTTTGGTTTACCGCGCCTCGACAGTGCAAGATCTGGTGCTCAAGCACGAGCTTGACGAGATCGCCGAACGCTCTGGTGCGCGAGTCGTCTACCTGGTAGGTCCGTCCACTGATGCCGAGAATGACATGAGCGCCCACGCGCTGAATCGGATCGTCGGTGACCTCAGCGATCACGATGTCTACCTTTGCGCCTCACCCCGGCTAGCAGCTCGGGTACGCGACTCGCTGATGGACGGCGGTTTCCCGCGCCATCAGCTCCATGAGGAGCGCTTCAGCTTCTGATCGAGCTGGATCTCGGCCGTAGTTCCGGGTGATCAGACGTTGGCGGCACGCCGGCGACGTCGGCGGCGCCAGCAGTACGCCAGGCCGATCAGGCCGAGGACGAAGCCGCTCAGGCTGACTTGCAGCCAGGTGCCGTGATTGTGTGCCGCAAGCCAGTCAGAGGCAAGTGCCAGGACCACCGAGACCAGCCCAAAAATCGCCGTGCCAACCGTGATGACGGCCAAACCGTCGACGTCTGAGGGCGGCACGGGTGCCTGCACCAAGAAGTGGTGGTGCTCGGCTGGCTGCTCCATGCCAATCACTGTAGTGCCGAGCGCACAGGACACTGATGACGCGGCAAGATGTGGTGGTGGACAGACTCGAAACCCAGCTGGGCCGCCTAGTTGAACAACAGGTGATCTCCGCGTCGCAAGCTCAGGAGCTGCTGGAGGCGGCACGAGCCGATGGGTTGAACAGGCAGTCGGCGCCTGTTGAGTCTGCTCCGCGATCAAGCCCGAAGAGCTCGGCAATCTTGGAGGTCCTCGGCTACGTCGGCGGCGCCCTGGTGCTGGGTGCGGTGGTCATGCTCGGCGCCTTCTTCTGGGACGACCTCGGCAGTGCGGGCCGCAAGATGGTTGCTGTCGCATCACTGGTAGTGCCCGCTCTCGGAGGTGTGGCGCTGATCAAGGGTCGAGCTCGGCCGGAGCTCGGTCGGATCCTGCTTGCACTGGCCTGTTACGCGGCTGGATTCGCCTATCTGGTTGTCTTCGAAGATCACAAGTTCGTAGTGTCAGCGGCGGTGGTGGTGCTGACCTCCGCGATCGGTGCTGTGTTGCTCCGCTCGGGCGCGTTTCTCGTCTCGGGCTGGTCCGGGGCCATGCTGCTGGTATGCGCTGTGGTCTTCAATGTGATCGATGTAGCAGCAGTGAGTGGCGCGGATTACCGGGTGGTGCCGGTCCACCTGGCAGTCGGATTTCTGCTGGTGGGCTTGGCCCTCGCAGGCAGCGGTCTGGTGCTCAGCCGGACCCTCGCGTGGTCATTGGCCGGCCTCAGTGGCTGGGCAGCGAGCATCGTCCTACAGATGGACGCTCCGCATGGCGAATGGCTGTCGATGATCGTTGCAACCCTCGTCAGCGCGGCACTGCTCACCGCCTTTGTGCTGACCCGTCGGTACCCATACGCGGTGATCGGTTGCGTGATCTTGCTGAGCATCTGGCCGGTATCGCTGTACCGGATCCTTGATGACGCTGTGGGTGCCGCGATCGGCCTGGTCGCCGCCGGCGCCGTGTTGATCAGCTCCGTGGTGGTGCTCTCCCGGCTTAGGCGTACGCCGCGACTGCATGGCGTTGATACTGCATAGCCTTGATATTTAGCATTGCTAAATATAGACTGCGGTGAATGGGTGGTATTGAGGAGAGTGTTCGAACCGCGAACGGCCTGGCGCATGCGCTTCGCCCGCGGGTCATGCGATTGGCTCGCCGACTGCGACAGATGCAGGACGACTCCCTCGGCCTGAACTCCAACCAGCTTTCAGCTATGGGCGTGCTGCTCAACTCCGGTGATCAGCTGATGGGTGAGCTGGCTGCTCAAGAGAAAGTGCGACCGCCGTCCATGACCCGCATCGTCCACAGCCTGGAGGCACGCGGCTACGTCGCCCGCCGTTCGGATCCACATGACCACCGGCGATGCCTGGTGGCGCTCACCGAATCCGGACGGCAGGTGCTGCTTGCGAATCGTCGGCGGCGGGACGAATGGCTGGCAGTCCGCATCGCCGAACTCGACCCCGCCGATCGCGACGTGCTACGGCACGCCGTACGTGTCCTGGAAAGGCTCAACCAAGGATGAGCATCGGCGTCAAGCCGACAACGACCCAGGCTGATGGCGCAGCACATTCGGCCACGCAGTCCCGGCGAGGCGGCATGTTCACTGCGCTGGTCGAGCGCAATTACCGCACCTATCTAGCGGGGTCGTTCGTCTCCAATGTTGGTACCTGGATGCAGCGAGTTGCGCAGGACTGGCTGGTGCTCGAGCTGTCCGGCGGCTCTGCCCTCGCGGTCGGCATCACCACAGGCCTGCAGTTCCTGCCGATGCTCCTGCTGTCCCCGTACGGCGGTCTGATTGCCGACCGCTTCAACAAGCGGCGGATTCTCACCGTCACCCAGTCATGGATGGCGCTCTCCGCCGCGGCGCTCGGCGTACTGGCGGTGACTGGCGTAGCCACGACCGAGCAGGTCTACCTGATCGCATTCGCGTTCGGTTTGGGAACTGCATTCGACAATCCCGCACGGCAGAGCTTCGTATCCGAGGTCGCTGGTCCTGATCATCTTCCGAACGCGATCGGACTCAACTCAGCCACCTTCCACGCCGCGCGGATTGTCGGCCCGGCGCTCGCTGGGCTGGTGATCGCTCAGGTGGGATCGGGCTGGGCCATCCTGTCCAACGCGCTCAGCTATCTGGCCTTCATCGTCGCCTTGTTGATCATGGACAGCCGCCTGCTGCACACCGTCCCGCCCAGACCGCGAGCAAAGCGGCAGCTCCGCGAGGGTCTGGCGTACGTCCGCCGGAGCCCGGACATCTTGCTCGTGCTGTGTGTGATGTTCTTCGTCGGCACTTTCGGGTTGAACTTCCAAATGACCACGGCCTTGATGGCGCAGCAGGAGTTCCACCGGAGCGCTGCGGCGTATGGGATCCTCGGGACGCTCTTGGCCGTCGGCTCGCTGGCCGGTGCCCTGATCGCGGCTCGGCGCCGCACCCGCCCGGGCGGCCGCCTCGTCGTCGGTTTGGCCGTCGTGTTCGGCGTCGTCGAGATCGTCACTGGGCTGGCGCCTAGCTACCTGGCGTATGCGGCAATCCTGCCCCTCATGGGCTTCGTCACGTTGCTCACCTTGACTGCGGCCAACGCTTCGATCCAGCTCGGCGTCGATCCATGGCTCCGCGGCCGGGTGATGGCCCTCTACATCATGGTGTTGATGGGTGGCACGCCCATCGGCTCGCCAATCCTCGGCTGGCTCGGCGAGACCATGGGTCCGCGATGGACACTGATCGGGGGTGGCGCGGCGACCGTGGTCGGGGTGCTTGCAAGCGTTGTCGTCATGCGAATCCGCGTGCAGCGACATGAATTGAAGCCCGCATATCAATATTGACTTATATAAGTCGACGTTGATATGATTGCTGAGTGCACGCGCTGGACATCCTCGGTGATCCGGTACGCCGTCGGATTCTGGAGCTACTGGCTACTGGGGAACATCCGGCTGGTGCGGTCGTTCAGGTCATCTCCGCAGAATTCGGGATTAGCCAGCCGGCAGTGTCGCAGCATTTGCGTGTCCTGCGGGAGGCCGGCCTTGCTACCGTACGCGCCGAAGGGACCCGCCGGCTGTATGCAGTCGATCCCGACCCACTGCAGGAAGTGGATCGCTGGCTCGACCAGTTCCGCCAGTACTGGAGCTCCCGGCTCGATGCCCTCGGCACCGAGTTGGCTCGAGGTAAGCGTGCGCGCCGACTATCAGCCCAGCCCAAGGAGGAACCCAGATGATCATCGATCTTGCCAAGCAGATCGGCGCAATCTCACGCCGGGTCGAGCAGCAGCAGAGCGAGACCGGAGAGGTCGTGACCGTGACGCTGGAGCGTCGCTACCCTGCCGAGGTGGCAGACGTCTGGCAGGCGATCACCGATCCCGAACGCGTACGCCGCTGGTTCCTGCCGCTTGCCGGCGATTTGCGACCAGGTGGAAGCTTCCAGCTTGAAGGGCACGCCGGCGGGGACATCATGACCTGTGAGCCGCCCCGCCATCTGTTGGTGACCTTCGGCGGCGAGAGCAGCATCGTCGATGTGCTGCTCTCCGGCAACGGCGAGCAGACGTTGCTCACGCTCACCCACTCGGTGCCGATCGAACTGGCCGGTAGTACCGCCGGCGCCCTGTACGTCGGACCTGGCTGGGACGGTGCCCTGCTCGGTATCGGGCTGTACCTGGCAGGGGAGGTCAGCGGCGATCCTGTCGCTGCCGCCAACAGTCCCGAGGTGCAGGACTTCAATGTCAGGTCGATCCAGGAGTGGGTCGCAGCCGTCGAGGCATCGGGGAAGGCCGACGCAGACGCAATTGCGGCCGCGCAGCGGGCCTCGCTGGCTCAGTTCGCCCCCGATCTCGTCCGACCAGAGTGAGCTGTCTCTCGAAACCCCGCCACTGGTCGGCAATTTGAGTACCAGGTGGCGGCCACTCGATCGAGTACTCCGCACCGGTCGGAATTTTGGATACGAGGTCGCCGCCAGTCGCTCGAGAACTCCGCACTGGTCGAAGATTCGCGACTGGGACGTATGGTCTTGCCATGACTGAACCGATCGGGCCTGCTCCGCTGGTGACCGTACGCGGCGAGGCTCAGCTGGAGGGCCCGCCGGATCTGGCGACAGTCATGCTGACTCTGCACGCCTCCGCCGATTCGCCCGAGCGCACCAGATCCCAGCTGGCCCAGGGCTCGGCGGCGGTGGCAGCGCTGCTGGAACGGTTCGAGGAGGCTCTCGATAGGTCCAGCACCAGTGGGGTCCATGTCTCTCCGGTGTTCAATCGACGCACCCCGACCAAGATCACTGGGTACCAGGGCACGTTCTCAACTCAGATCGTGGTCGCCGACCTGGAGTCGCTGTCCCCGCTGGTGTTGGCGCTCACCGCCTTGCCCAACAGCCAGGTCGATGGTCCCTGGTGGTCGTTGCGACCTGACAACCCGATGTACCGCGAGGCACGACTGGCCGCCATTGCCGATGCCCGCCAGCGCGCCGACGACTACGCGGCCGCATTCGGTACCACGGTGGCGGATCTGGTGGAGGTCTCCGACGGGAACACCGGCTTCGGTGGCGTACGGGAAATGCGGGCGTTCGCCATGGGGAAGGGAGCCGACGACGCCGCGTTCGAGTTCCAGCCGGCCGGGCAGATGGTATCGGGTCAGGTGACCGTCAGATTCAGTCTGAAAACCGTCTCCCTTTGAGTCGAGATCGCAAGGTCGCTGATCCCTGCGCAACCTAAGCGGAGGGAGCATCGAAACCGCCGCCTCGCTGCGGTAACAATCTGCCGATAGATTCGACGCATGTTCGCCAAGGTGCTGGTCGCCAACCGCGGTGAGATTGCTGTCCGGGCCTTCCGAGCGGCCTACGAGCTGGGTATGAAGACCGTCGCGGTCTACCCCTATGAGGACCGCAACGCTGTCCACCGGATCAAGGCCGATGAGGCGTACATGATCGGCGAGCGCGGACATCCGGTACGTGCATACCTCGATATCGCCGAGATCATCCGAGCCGCCAAGGAGTCCGGGGCCGATGCGATCTATCCGGGCTATGGATTCTTGAGTGAGAATCCCGATCTGGCGCGCGCCTGCGCCGAGACGGGCATTGTCTTCATCGGTCCGCCCGCGGAGGTTCTCGAGCTCGCCGGCAACAAGGTCCGCGCTCTCGCGGCAGCTAAGGCTGCCGGCGTCCCCACCTTGAAGTCCACGCCACCTTCGGCGAACTTGGATGAGCTGGTGGCCGGAGCTGAGGAGATCGGCTTTCCGGTGTTCGTCAAGGCGGTTGCCGGTGGCGGCGGCCGGGGCATGCGCCGGGTCGATGACCCGACGATGCTTCGGGAATCCCTGACTGCAGCGATGCGTGAGGCTGAAGGCGCGTTCGGCGACCCAACCGCGTTTGTTGAGCAGGCCGTTGGCCGTCCGCGGCACATCGAGGTGCAGATCCTCGCCGACACGCAAGGCAACACCATCCATCTGTTCGAGCGCGATTGCTCGGTCCAGCGGCGGCACCAGAAGGTCGTCGAGATCGCGCCGGCTCCGAACATTTCGACCGAGTTGCGGGAAGCACTGTGCCGCGACGCAGTGCGCTTCGCCGAGTCGCTTAACTATTCCTGCGCGGGAACTGTGGAGTTCTTGATCGAAACCGAAGGGCAGCGTGCAGGGGAGCACGTCTTCATCGAGATGAATCCTCGGATCCAGGTCGAGCACACCATCACCGAAGAGATCACTGATGTTGATCTTGTCCAGGCCCAAATGCGCATTGCCGCCGGTGAGAGCTTAAGCGATCTTGATCTCTCCCAGGATGTGATCAGGATCAACGGCGCGGCGCTGCAGTGCCGGATCACGACCGAGGATCCGGCGAATGGCTTCCGGCCCGACACCGGCACGATCACCGCCTACCGTTCCGCAGGCGGCGCAGGGGTACGTCTCGACGGCGGCACGATCGACGTCGGTGTGGAGATCAGCGCGTACTTCGACTCCTTGCTCGTGAAGCTCATTTGTCATGGCAGGACGTTTGAGCAGGCGGTGGCCCGGGCTCGGCGGTCGCTGGCTGAGTTCCGGATTCGAGGCGTCAGTACCAACATTCCTTTCCTGCAGGCGGTTGTGGAGGATGAAGACTTCATCGCCGGCAATGTGTCGACGTCCTTCATTGACGAGCGACCCGAGCTGCTCACTACCCACGCCCCGGCTGACCGCGGCACCAGACTGCTGCGGTGGCTGGCGGAGGTAACGGTCAACCAGCCGCATGGCCGGGCGCCGACCCAGCTGGACCCAGGCGCCAAGCGACCTGCTGGTGTCGATCTCAGTAAGCCGTCGCCCCTGGGCTCGCGGCAGCGACTTCTTGATCTTGGTCCGCAAGCCTTTGCTGCCGACCTGCGGCAACGGACGACGGTCGAGGTCACCGATACCACTTTCCGTGACGCCCACCAGTCGCTGCTGGCCACCCGGGTGCGGACTAAGGACTTGCTCCGGATCGCCCCCTACGTGGGGCGAATGACCCCGCAACTGTTATCCGTCGAATGCTGGGGCGGTGCGACGTACGACGTGGCGCTCCGCTTTATCGCCGAGGACCCCTGGGAACGGCTGGCCGCGCTGCGCTACAACATGCCCGGCCTGTGCCTGCAGATGCTGTTGCGCGGCCGCAACACGGTGGGCTACACGCCGTACCCGACAAAAGTCACCACCTCATTCGTGGCCGAGGCTGCCGAGGTCGGCATCGATATCTTCCGAATTTTCGATGCGCTTAACGACATCGAACAGATGCGTCCAGCCATCGAGGCCGTACGCGAGACCGGCAGCACCATCGCCGAGGTGGCACTGTGCTACACCGGCGATCTGAACTCACCGGCTGAGGACCTCTATACCCTCGACTACTACTTACGCCTGGCCGAAAGGATCGTGGCTGCAGGAGCGCACATCCTCGCAATCAAGGACATGGCCGGCCTGCTGCGCCCGCCGGCGGCCAGGAAGCTGGTAGCCGAACTGCGACGGAACTTCGATCTCCCGGTGCACCTGCACACCCACGACACCGCAGGTGGCCAGCTCGCAACTTTGCTGGCCGCCATCGATGTCGGCGTTGATGCCGTGGACGTGGCCAGCGCCCCGATGGCCGGAACCACCAGCCAGGTGCCGGCATCGGCCCTGGTGGCCGCGTGCGCGAACACTGACCGGCCCACAAACCTCGACTTACGCGCTGTGATGGACCTGGAACCGTACTGGGAGGCGGTGCGCAAGGTATATGCGCCCTTCGAGTCCGGGTTGCCCAGCCCGACCGGCCGGGTCTACGACCATGAGATTCCTGGCGGGCAGCTCTCCAATCTCCGGCAGCAGGCGATCGCACTGGGCCTGGGGGAGAAGTTTGAGCAGATCGAGGCGATGTATGCAGCGGCAAGCGCCATTTTGGGCAGGCCGCCCAAGGTCACCCCGTCATCCAAAGTCGTCGGTGATCTCGCACTGCACCTCGTTGCAGTCGGTGCCGACCCAAACGATTTCGCTGAGAACCCGCAGAACTACGACATTCCCGATTCGGTGATCGGCTTTCTGAACGGGGAATTGGGCGATCCCCCCGGCGGCTGGCCGGAGCCGTTCCGGACCAAGGCGTTGCAGGGTCGTACCGTGCCGGTGCGCGACGTCGAGCTCTCAAGCGAAGACTCAGCTGATCTTGATGACAAAGGCCAGGTACGGCAGGCCACGCTGAACCGCCTGCTGTTTCCCGGGCCGACCAAAGAGTTCCTGGCCAACCGGACAACATATGGTGATGTCTCCCGGCTCGACACTCTCGACTTCCTCTATGGGCTGCAGCCGGGCCAGGAGCACGTCGCCAAGATCGGCAAAGGCGTCAGCCTGATTCTCGGACTGACGGCGATCGGCAGCGCCGACGAACGAGGCATGCGCACCGTGATGTGTACCCTCAACGGCCAATTGCGGCCCATTCGGGTGCGCGACAAGTCGATCAAGGTCGATGTCAAGACTGCCGAGCGCGCGGACCCGACCAAGCCGGGCCATGTCGCTGCACCGTTCGCCGGGGTGGTGACTGTCACCGTGACCGAGGGCGATCAGGTCGAGACTGGAGCGACCGTTGCCACGATTGAGGCCATGAAGATGGAGGCCTCGATCACCGCGCCGGTCTCAGGTGTGGTGCAGCGACTCGCGATTGCCTCGGTACAGCAAGTGGAAGGCGGCGACCTCCTCCTGGTGATTGCCATCGCCTAGCCCCTCTTCCCTTGCCGAAAGCTACGTTCACGGAGCTCCTGACGGTCTGCACAGGTTGCAACATGTGCAGACCGCCGGGAACCTGTGCAGAGCTTGTGGGTGAGGCTCGACGGTGAGGTTGTTCTTGAAGGCTCTGGCTGTCAGCTCGCCCAAAACCCAACCAGGTCAGGCACCGGACGACCTAGGGATGCGGCGACCTGCGCCCAAGGCAGGAAGCCATCGAGCCAGCTGGTCAGCGATTTGATCATCTCTCGCTGTTCCTTGGTCTTGATGTCCTGGATCGCCGACCGGTAGGCCGCCGCCATGGCTAATGCTTTGTGATGCGGGTGCCAGCCAACCGTCAGCCCTTGCACCGGGATCAGATTGAGGCTCATCGTGCTATTCAGCAGGTGGTGCAGCCCTACTGACGCCGAGACCCCGCCACGCGCCAGCGCGAAGTCAAGATCATCAAGCGACTGTGGCGTCAGGCTCATCCGCGTCGAGCCCCAGGCGATGCCCTGAACCAGAGTCTCGAGTAGCCGCCAGGTAGCTCCGGTCCGATCGGGCGGTACGTAAGCCCCGGCCAGCAATACCTCGACATCGTGCGGCTCGGGTTGCGTGGGGGAGATCACAGGTGTCGCAGGTACCCGTTTGAAGATGGGTCCCAGCTTGGACAGGAGCCCGCTGCGAGCCTCCACAGCAGGCGGGGCGAAGGCCCGGCGCGCCACCTCACGTAAGTGCTCAGCGACCTGCGGGGACGCTCCGAACATGCCGCGAACCTCATCGATGCCAACGGCATACAAGCGAAGCTCACCCATGGCTCACACCGTAATCGAGTGCAGAGTATGATGCGGAAGTTTCGCATCACAGGTGTCGGCCGCCCTATCCTGGGCCCATGAACCCACGGGTACGTCGGCTCATCGTTTCCGGCGTACTCGGCGGCCTAATCCTGATTGTGGTCGTCGTCGCCGCCTGGAATTGGTTACGGTAAAGCCCCCGGGCGCGTACGCCTCCATGCGCAAGGATTGCTGAAAAGGATCGAGCACGATGGCACTGATGCGCGCGGCGAGCCGCCTCGGGCTGCTGTTGTTGGCCGTCGTGTTCCTTGGGATTCCGACGGTCGCCGGAGCCGAGGACACCGTCGCCTTCACCATCAAGGACGCCCGTATTGCAGAATCCTCCGGGCTCGCCGTCGACCCGGCCGGCAATCTTTATTGGACAGTCAACGACTCGGGCGACCGCGGCGTCGCGTACGGCATCGGGCTCGACGGTACGGTTCAGGGCACCCTCAACTTTCGTGCCCAACCTCGCGATGTCGAGGCCGTGGCGGTGCACGAGGACCGCCTCTATGTTGCCGATATCGGCGACAACAACGACCGGCGGCGGCTCGTTCGCGTCTATGTCTTCAAAAATCCCAGGGCCAATGGTCTGACAGTGACCTATCACGCGTACGACTTCCGCTATCCAGATGCACCACAAAACGCCGAGACGCTACTCGTCAATGATTCTGGGCGGCTGTTCATCGTGACAAAGGGGCGGAAGGCTGCCATTTACGAGGCTCCGGCCAAACTGGACCGTCAGGGCGTCAACGACCTTGAGGAGGTCGGTTCGGCGCCATCCAGTGTCACCGACGGGACCTTCCTGCCCGGCGGGGACAGGATCGCGCTGCTGACCTACCGCTCGGTGGAGGTCATCGACGCAACCAGCTACGAAGTCGTGGCCAGTGCGCCCATCCCCGATCAGCCGCAGGCGGAGTCGCTGACCCTCAGCCTGGACGGGAAATCCCTGCTGGTTGGCAGCGAGGGCAAGAAGTCCAAGGTGTACTCCATGGCAGTGCCCAGCGAGGCAATCCCGACGCCAACCCCCAGCACCGAGACAAGCGCGGAGACCGACGTACCCGAGGACGAGGCCACCCTCGGCCAAGGCCAGCAGGGAACGCTCTTAGCCATTGGGCTGGCTGCCTTCGTGGCGCTTGTTGCCGGGATGGTCGTCGCCCTTGCCCGCAAACCGTCTTAATTTTGAGCTGCTCGCGCATCGCGCTGTGGATCCGCGCGCTATTGCCGACGCTCGCAGCTGAAAGAGCTCAGCTGGATTCTGACAGGCTCGAAATTCTTGCGCCAGACTGGCTCACATGCAAGATCTGTACGACGAGCGCACGGACTACCAGGGTGACCACCTTTTGGAGTCGGCTGCGCCAGCCGATCCGTTCGTGCTGTTCGACGCCTGGTTGGCCGACGCCCTCCTCGCGAAGGAACGAGGAGAGCTGCCGGAGCCGACCGCGATGGTGATCGCTACCTGCGTCGACGACCAGCCATCGACTCGGACTGTGCTGCTCAAGAATGTCTCGGACGAGGGTTTCACTTTCTTCACCAACTACAACTCGCGAAAGGGCAGCGAGTTGAGCCGGAACCGGAACGTCGCCCTGCTTTTCGGTTGGTACCCCCTGCATCGCCAGGTCCGGGCCGAGGGGACCGCAGAACTTGTGCCCCGCGCCGAGTCAGAGGCCTATTTCGCGACCCGACCTCGAGAATCACAGCTCGCTGCCTGGGCGTCTGAGCAGTCCGAGACCCTCGCCTCGCTTGAGGAGCTGACCCGGGCGTACGCGGCCGCTGAGCGCCGGTTCCAAGACACCACGGTGCCGTGCCCTGAGCACTGGGGCGGCTATCGGGTGATTCCGACCATGATCGAGTTCTGGCAAGGTCAGCCGAGCCGGATGCACGACCGGCTGCTCTACCGGCGCGCTGAACTGACCTGGAATCGCAGCAGGCTGGCGCCCTAGTTTAGGAGTCGATCACTGAGGAGCGATCAGCCCCGCGGTCTGCGCCCTGGCAGCGGAGAAGCGGGCTTGTGCATCGGCCCAATTGACCACGTTCCACCATGCCTTGGCGTAGTCACCCTTGACGTTCTTGTACTGCAGATAGAACGCGTGCTCCCACATGTCGAGTAACACGATCGGGATCTGGGCCAGCGGGAGGTTGGACTGCTGGTCGTAGAGCTGCACGATGTTCAGCCGTTGGCCGAGCGTGTCCCAGACGAGCATCGACCAACCAGAGCCTTGGATGGCGGTGGCGTTGGCCTCGAAATGCGCGCGGAATTTGTCGAAGCTCCCAAAGTAATCATCAATTGCCGCGGCCAGGTCACCGACCGGCTTGTCGCCGCCATCGGGTGACATGTTGGGCCAGAACACCGAGTGGTTGATATGTCCGCCAAGGTTGAAGGCGAGGTTCTTCTCCAGCCCGGCCACGGTATCGAACGAGTCGCTTTCGCGCGCCTCCTCGAGCTTCTCCAATGCAGTGTTCAGGCCTTTGACATAAGTGGCGTGGTGCTTGTCGTGGTGCAGCTCCATAATTTCGCCGGAGATGTGAGGTGCCAATGCGCCGTAGTCGTAAGGAAGATCGGGCAGTTCGTAGGCAGCCATTGCAGTCCTCTCGGCTCGTGGTGCGGGATCAGGAGTCAAACTGACGCTCATGCTACGACCAGGGATTGTCGAGCCGGCGCGCGCCCCTCGGGTCGGACCGAAGGAATACCAGCAGGTTTCGGTGCTGTGTTTGACTGGGCATTGTGACGCACGCGCGGGAGTGCTGGTGTGAGCCGCGAGCTGCGGCGTGAGTGCCGCGCTCTCCCTTGTCGGGCTCTGCAAGTCGTTCGGACCCAAGCGGGCAGTTGATCACCTCGACCTCGACGTGCGTCGCGGTTGCATGTTCGGGCTGGTCGGGCCGAACGGTGCCGGCAAGACGACCACCTTGTCGATGGCCACTGGTTTGCTGCGGCCGGACGCCGGCACGGCGCGAGTGCTTGATCATGACGTCTGGACTGACCCAGCCGGCGCAAAGGCGCTGATGGGGGTGTTGCCTGATGGGCTCCGTCTCTTCGACCGGTTGAGCGGGGCGGAGTTGTTGCATTACGTCGGTCTATTGCGCAGGGTGCCTCCAGCTGAGCTCGCCAGCCGCTCTTCGGAGCTGCTGGATGCGCTCGCTCTGGCTGACGATCGAGACACTCTGGTGGTGGAGTACTCAGCAGGCATGACGAAGAAGATCGGACTCGCCTGCGCGCTGATCCACGCGCCCCGGCTGTTGATCTTGGACGAGCCCTTCGAGGCCGTCGACCCGGTGTCCGGCGAAGCCATTCGCTCGATCCTGCGCAACTACGCCCGTGCCGGCGGCACGGTCGTCATGTCCAGCCACGTGATGGAGCTGGTGGAGAGCCTTTGCGACGATCTGGCGGTTGTTGCACACGGCAGGGTGCTCGCTGCGGGCACCCTCGATGAGGTACGGGCCGGGTCCAGCCTGCAGCAGCGGTTCTTGGATCTGGTGGGCTTTACAGCAGCGGGAGAGGAGTCGCTGGCGTGGTTGCGCTCCTCGTCCGGCTCAAGCTGACGCTGCTGAGGAACAGCCTGAAGCGCAGCACCTGGCGGACTGTCGGACTGATCATCGCAATGATCTACGCGCTAGGTGTCGTGTCCCTGGTACTCGCCGGCCTTGTCGGGCTGCGATTCACATCGCTCGCCCTGACCGCCGATGTCACGGTGGTCGCATACGCCGCGCTGACGCTGGGTTGGCTGCTGATGTCAATGCTGGTCTTCGGTGTGGACGAAACGATCGATCCCGCCAAGTTCGCACTGCTGCCCGTGCGTTCCCGAGAGCTGTTGCCGGGACTGCTGGTGGCTGGTCTGATCAGCGCACCTGGGGTGGCCACAGTCCTGGTTGCAGTAGGCCTGGTGATCAGCTGGGCGCACACGGTGCCGCTGACCCTGGCAGCGCTAATCGCGGTCCCGATTGGTGTCGTGACGTGCTTCCTGCTCTCCCGAGCAGCGACCGCTGCGTTCGCATCCTTCCTCGGGTCGCGACGGTTTCGTGATCTTGCGTTTGTGGGGCTGGCTCTCTTCGGGGTAGCGCTGGGGATCGGGGGCAACCTGATCAGCGCCTTCGTGAACGCTGAGATCGGCGACTTGCGGCGTAGCTTGGCCGATCTCGCGACGGTCGCCGCATGGACACCCTTCGGGTGGGCTTGGGCGATTCCGGCCGACGTCTCACGCAGCGCGTGGCTGGTGGCTGCCATCCACTTCATGCTGGCCGCCGCGTTGGTCGGGTTGCTTTGGATGGCTTGGAGTCACTTCCTCGCGGCCGGGCTGGTCTCGCCGATTGAACGCGGCGGAACAGGCACCAAGGTGAGCGATTCGACTGCCGTCGAGCGGTTCTTTCCGGCGACTCCGGCGGGTGGCGTGGCGGGTCGTACGTTGCGCTATTGGCGACGCGATCCTCGCTACCTGGCAGGAATTGCTGGTTTCCTCATCGCCCCGATCGTGCTCATCGTCACTCAGCGCGTGAATCCTGAGGGGATCGCCGCCATTGCTGCGTTTGCGCCGACGCTCCTTGGGCTTCTCGTGGGACTCAGCCTCGCGCAGGATCTGTCCTATGACGGCACCGCGCTCTGGCTTCACATCTCTGCCGGCATCAGTGGTGCGGAGGATCGTGCTGGACGGGTCATGTCAACAATGACGATCTATCTTCCACTGATCGTGATCTTGCTTGGTGTCGCCATGATCACCACGGGCGAGTGGCATTTGCTGGTACCGGCGGTTGGTCTCACGTTCGCCCTGATGCTCACCGGCCTTGGCGTCGGTTGCCTGGTGGGAACCCTGTGGCAGTGGCCGGCGCCTCTACCAGGGGCCAACCCCTTCGGCGTGGGCAACGCCGGAGGCCTGCCGTCGCTGCTCTCCTTCGCAGTGACCATGATTGGCACATTGATCTTGACGCTGCCAACGATTGCATTGGTGGTTTGGTCGTTCTACACGCCGTGGGTGGGCTACTTGACCCTCCCGGTTGGCTTGCTCTGCGGATTCATCGTGCTGCGGATTGGGATCGCGCAAGGTGGCCGGATCCTGGACCGGCGCTGGCCGGAGGCCATGCTTGCCGTTTCCGAAAAGACCGCCTGACATTAGATCAGCAGGTCTCCCTTTGAACTTGATTCAAGTTCGTGAGTCGCGGCCCTCTCGGCTGAGGGGTGGCTGCCTGACTGGAACGCTGGAAACTTCACTCCAGGCGGCCCAAGGTCACTCTTGCTGAGCGTAAGAAGGCGTCGGGAGTTTCCGCTGGAGTGATGTTTCCAGTGTTAGCGGCGGACCAGCAGCACCCGGAAGCCTTTGGCTGAGGCTGCGCGCTCGCACGTGTAACCCTGCTCAATCAGCCACCGCTGCAGGGTGTCCGCACCCAGGTTCTTGCCCACCACCAGACGTGCGACACCGTCGGGTGCAAGACGGGGAAGCCAGGAGAGCAGCAGTTCATGCAAAGCCTGCTTGCCGATTCGGATTGGAGGGTTGGACCAGATCTCGTCGTAGCGCGCTTCAGGATCAACCTCGTCCGGCCGCAGCGCCAGTACGCGGTCCGCAACACCGAGCGCCTCCGCGTTGTCCCGGCACAGAGCAAGCGCCCGCTCGTTTACATCAACCGCGTCCACGAGCGCGCCAGGACAGTCCACGGCCAGGGCCAGCGCGATCGGGCCGTACCCACAGCCAAGGTCGAGGATCCGCGGGCTTCCCTGTGGTATCGGTGATGCGCGCAACAGCACGGCAGTGCCGCGATCGAGACCATCGGCAGCGAACACGCCGCTTGCGGTAATCAACGGCAGCTCTCGTCCCCAGATGCGCGCCGTGATAGTACGCCGAACCTCAGTGCCGCCGGGCTGCTCACTGAAGTACTGGGAGGGCTCTCGCGGTGTCATGATCGACTTGCCTGCCGCATGGCGCGGGCTTCGAGTGCGCGCACCGCCAATTCATGATCAGCCGGATAGCCGACCTCTTCCAGGGTCAGTCCGGCCGCCGGCATCACCGTGATCGTAGGGTCGCGGACCCCTCGCTCAGTGATCGCAGCCAACCACTCATGATCACGCTGACCAGTGGCTACAGCGATCAGTGCCCCGATGAGCGATCGCACCATCGAGTGACAGAACGCATCAGCGCGTACGTTGCACTCGATGACACCAGCCATCGGACCGGATGGTACGCGCCGACTCGCCAGCTCGAGGAGGGTCCGGATCGTGCTTGCCCCCTCCCGCCGACGACAGAAAGCGCCGAAGTCCCTCAGGCCAAGCAAAGGTGCGGCCTCTTCGTTCAACTGAGCAAGATCGACTTCGAGGCGTACTTGGGCAATGTGATAGCGGTAGAGCGGATCCGGCGGCACGCCTGCATCGCACAGTCGATAGACATAGCGCCGCCAGATCGCTGCAAACCGGGCGTCGAAACCGGGCGGAGCCGCTGAGATCCGGCGCACCACACAATCGCCGTCCAGCACTTTGTTGAGCCGCCTGGTCAACGCATCGCCACCGTCGCTGATCACCGTCGGATCCAGGTCAAGATGGGCGACTTGGCCTCGGGCGTGCACTCCGGCGTCGGTCCGACCGGCGCAAACCAGTTGGACGGGCTCTTTTAGGCGCAGGACTCGGGTGATCCAGCTCTCCAGCTCGCCCTGCACGGTATGCAATCCGGCCTGAGCCGCCCAGCCTGAGAAGCTCGTCCCGTCGTAGCTGAGGTCGAGCCGCCACCGGACCTTGGACGGTTCGGCCGGTTCAGCCAACACGGCGATAGGCAAGGTCGAAGATCTGACGCCCCGCGTCCAGCCCTCGTTGCTCGAAGTGGGTGATCGGCCGCGCGGCCCACCGCGGCGCCCAGCCGTCGGGATGCGCATTGGCGAAGGATGGATTGCTGTCCATGACCTCACGGATCCGATCGGCATAGTCAGCCCAGTCGGTCGCAATCCGCCAGATTCCGCCCGACTTCATCCGAGAAGCAGTCAGCGCAGCGAACTCGGGAGTCAACAGCCGGCGCTTGTGATGGCGCGCCTTGTGCCAGGGATCAGGAAAGAACAACCAGATCTCGTCGGCCGATCGGGCTGATAGCAGATACTCCAAGGCGGCCACCGCATTTGCCTCGACGATCCGGACATTCTCAAGGCCGGTCTTTGCCAGCTGAGCGAGGATTCGCGCGATGGCGGGTTGGTAAACCTCGAGGGCCAGAAGGTTGGCTTGCGGGCGAGCCGCCGCCATCGCAATCAGGGATTCGCCAGCGCCGGGCCCGATCTCCACGATCAGATCCGCATTGCGCCCGAACGCCGCAACGAGATCCACGGAGGCGGCCGGGTGGATCGATGTGGAAGTGCCGAGCCGAGGCACATCGAGGACGAAGCGTTCCCGGTAGGTCTCCCACGCGCGCCGCTGGTTAGGGCGCATGCGGTTACTGCGTCGCACAAACGAGACAACTTCCCGCCGCCCGCGCAGTTCCGCCCGTTCCACAGCCGACCCCATCATGATCTTGGCAAATATAGCCGGACATCATGCGCTGCCGTTTGGAGCGGGCTTCGAACTAGCTCGAGATGTCCTTGGTTGACAACCTCGCACACGCGGCGAGCCAGAAGACTCCGGCATACACCAGGGCTGTGATCAGTCCGCGCTGAATCGACTCGGTGGCAATGGGATCTCGAAGCAGATCACCGAATGCGGTCCACCAATGCGTCAGCAGCCAGGGGTGCAGCCAGTCCAACTGGGAGATTGAGTCGAGGATGAACATCATCACATTCACCAGCACGATCGCGATGGTCGCGCCAATCGGCTGCTCAGTGAGAGTCGAGACGAACAATCCGATCGCGCCCAGTGCCGCGAACCCTGCCGCAAGGTACAGCGAGCTCAAGACCAGCCGCCACACCCCGTCGGCCAGCGAGGTTTGGGTACCGGAGAGCAGGGTCATGTCGCCGGCGCCGAAGAGCGCGAGGCCCATGATCGACCCGACGAGCGCCACCAGGAGTGTCGCCACGAGAGCGAAGATCACAATTGCGGCGTACTTGATCACAAGCAGCCGGGTGCGGCCCGCTGGAATCGCCAGCAAATAGCGCAAGGTACCGAGGTTGGCCTCGCCTGCGACCGCGTCGCCCGAGATGGCGCTGACTGCTAACGGCAAGAACAGCGGCAACTCCAGGGCGAGCGCCGCGAAGGCCACAAACAACCCATTGCCAGTGATCCCGATGATGAAGTCTGGACCGGCGCCCTGGCTCCCCGAGGAGACGCGTACCGAGATTGCCAAGATCACCGGAACTGCCGCGAGCACACCGAGTCCGGCGATGTTGCGCCGGCGACCGAAGATGATCTTGAGCTCCGACCGGAGGAATCGGGTGGACACCCGCGCCCGAGGCTGGTTCGCGACGGCAAGGACCTCAGCCGCTGACATCGAAGCCCTCCCCAGTGAGGGACACGAACACATCCTCAAGGCTTGGCCGCAGCACTGCGAACCCGAGCACCGGTACGCACGCATTGACCAGGTTGGGAACGATCTTCTCGATCGCCACGTCACCCAGCGTTCCGGTCACGTATCCCGACGAGCTCGCGATCTCGCTCAGACCCAGCTCGGTCAGCACCCGCGCCGCGTCCTCGGTCCGGTCGGTGTCGACACGTACCGTCTGCGTCGTGCTGGCCCGCAGCTCGTTCAGCGGCCCCTGCGCCACCAGCCTGCCCTCGTACATCACCCCAACGTGGCTGCAGATCTGGTCCACCTCGGCAAGCAGGTGGCTGGAGACCAGCACAGTAGCGCCGTCGCTGGCAAGCTCGCTGATGAGGTGCCGGACCTCCCGCGTGCCTTGTGGGTCGAGCCCGTTGGTGGGCTCGTCCAGCACCAGCAGGTCACGCGGCATCAGGAGTGAGTTCGCGATCGCCAATCTCTGACGCATGCCCAGCGAGTACGCCCGGTAGCGCTTCTCAGCAACAGCCAGCAAGCCGACCCGGTCGAGGGCGGCGTCGATCCGCACCCTGGAAGTCCGTGGGTCGCTGTAGCGATCGGCGGCATCCAACCTGGCGAGGTTGGCACGCCCGGACAGGTAGGGGTGGAAAGCCGGCCCCTCCACCAGGGAACCGATGCGCCGAAGTGCGGTACGGGCGCCAGCCGGCATCGGAGAGCCCAGCAGCGAAATTTCGCCAGCCGTCGGCGAGATCAGGCCGAGAAGCATCCGGATCGTGGTGGTTTTGCCGGAGCCGTTGGGGCCCAAGAAGCCGTAGACCGCACCGTCCGGGACCTCCAGGCCAATGCGGTCCACGGCGGTATGGCGCCGGAACCGCTTGGTGAGCCCGCTGGTGAGAACGGGGGCGGAATCGGCAGGCGCAGATGTCACCTGTTGAGCGCCTGGTAGATCACGTCTGGCCGTACCGCGCCGACAGCAAGCCGGCCATCGTCGGTCCACACGGCGGAGAAGGCAGTACCGGCGAGCAGCCGTCCCGAACCCCAGGACCCCTGCACCGGCTGCAGCTTGCTGAGGAACGCCTTGAGTTGCTGATCACTCTGGCTGTTCGAAAGGTCGCCTACCTTGGTGACCGCCACTGCAGTCCAGCCGCTGCCGACGACTGTCGTCGCTTTCCTCGCGTCCTGCGACTGCTTGCGATCTTGCGCGCTCGGCGTCTTGTCGCTCGGTTGGACCTCTGTCACTTTGGCTCCCGGCGGCGGATTGAAGACGAACTCAGCATCATCGGGCCGGGTGAAGTCCACCGACGTATACGCAACCTCGAACACGATCTTGTTATCCGTCCCGAACACCTGTACGCGTAGCGGGAGCTTGGCATCGCCGTCGATCGCGATCCGAACCTGGCTGATCAAGGAGTTGGAGTCGTTTGGATCGAGTACCAGCTCGTACGCGGGGCGGCCGGCAACCTCGACGGAACTGTCAGTCGTCACGGTGGTGGTCGGCTCAAGCGCCTTGAGCACCCTATTGGCAGCTTCCTCTGGTGTCTTTGGCGTCTCGGACGGTGTGCTTCCGGGCTCCGCGGTCACCGTGCGATGGGTGGCCGCATTGTCTTTACTGGACCAGGTCCAGACGTCTTTGCCGTTTCTGATGAGGTCGTACTCGCTGTAGGTGCCGAGCACCGCTAGGCGTGCCTTGTCTGGCGCGGAATATCGCACGCGGAGCGTGTGGGTGCCTGAAATCAGGGACGTGAGCTCGGCGTTGTCCCGTCCATCCGCGCCGGGAATGGCGGGAATGCCGAGATCAGCACGTTCGACGACGGTGCCGGACAGCCCGTCGGTTCTGGCCTGCTGGAGGTCAACGAGCAGCTCCTGCGGTGTCCGGGTTGGCAATCTTTTTTCCGCACTCGCGGTGGCGGCGACGAAGCCGGTTCCCGCCACGACGAGTATGAAGGCCAGCGGCGCCAGTAAGCGCATCGCTGGTTTGGAGTCAAAGATCCGCATACGTCAATTGTTGCCTTCGCTCACTGTGAGAACCCTGAGGTGCTCCGCGCACCTGCAAGAACCCACGACGCTCGCAGCCGATACTGGGCGTGTGCGGGTTCTGTTGGTCGACGACGAGGAGCGGATGGTTGCCGCGTTGCGGCGCGGGCTCGCGGCCGAAGGATTCGTGGTGGAGAGCGCGACAGACGGGACAGCTGGCCTCCGGTTGGCTCAGCACGGCGACTTCGACGCCGTCGTATTGGACGTCATGCTGCCTGGGCTCTCCGGATATGAGGTGGTACGCCGACTGCGTGCTCAGGAAAATTGGGTTCCAGTGCTGATGCTGTCGGCCAAGGATGGTGAGTACGACCAGGCCGACGCTCTCGACGACGGCGCTGACGACTACCTGACGAAACCGTTTTCATTCGTCGTTCTGCTGGCTCGGATCCGCGCGCTGCTGCGACGGGGCGCACGAGCCCGGCCTGTCGTCATCAGCGCGGGAGATGTGAAGCTAGACCCCGCAAGCCGCGAGGTCTGGGTGAAGGACGTGCCGGCCGACCTGACGCCCCGCGAGTACGTGCTGCTGGAGTATCTGATCCGCAACGCCGGTCGGGTGATCGGCAAGGCCGAGCTCCTGGACCATGTGTGGGACAGCGCCGCCGACGTCGCCCCCAATGCTGTGGAGGTCTATGTCGGCTACCTGCGGCGCAAGATCGGGAATGATCGTTTGATCACCGTACGCGGCGTCGGTTACCGCCTGGTGGCGTGAGAACGGAACCCAGCACGTGAAGCGATTCTGGACGTTGAGCCTGCGGGCTCGCCTGATGATCATCGGGCTCGCCGGAGTAGGTATCGCGTTGATCATGGGCGGTCTGGCGTTCTTCGGCGCACTGACCTACACCGTGAATCGCACGCTGGACAACGAGGCCCTGGGCAGTGCTCAGGAGGTTGCCGCATTGGTCAATGAGAACCGGCTGCCCAACCCCATTCCCGTGTCTGGCGCTCAGGTGGTCCAGGTGGTGGACGCCCAACAACGGGTGATCGGCGGTTCAGTGACAGCCGACCGGCTGACGCCGCTGCTGCGGGGGGATGAGCTCGCAACGGCCCTGACGGGAGAGGCGGTCGTCGTGGCCGGCGTACGCGTCGGCGCCTCAGGACCGCTGCGTGTCCAAGCCATCCAGGCAGGACCGCCAGGTGCACAGGTCAGCGTGATCGTCGGTCTGCCGTTCGGCGATGTGCTGGCCACGCGTACGGCGCTCCGGAACGCGCTGCTCATCACGTTTCCGCTGCTGCTCGGGGCTCTGGGCGCAATCGCGTGGCGGGTGATCGGCTGGACACTGCGGCCGGTGGAGCAGCTCCGCGCCGGGGCCGAGGAGATCAGCCGAACGGGCCGGATCCGAGGCCCGGCCAGGAGCGAACGGCTCCCAGTACCGTCGGCCGCAGACGAGATCCGCGCTCTCGCGGTCACGCTCAACGAGATGCTTGATCGGCTGGCTGACGCCCAGGAACGGCAGCGCTCGTTTGTCGCGGATGCGGCTCATGAGTTGCGTAGCCCGCTGGCCAGCATCCAGGCGCAGCTCGAGGTCGCCGGGCGACTTGGCGAGGGCGGCACCTTGCCCAGCGACCTCATGACAGACGTCAAGCGGCTGTCTGGACTTGTCGACGACCTGCTGCTTTTGGCACGGGCGGACGCCGACACGAGGCCACCGGCACGATTGACCGCTGTCGATGCTCGCGATCTTGTTGCCGAGGTCGCTGCGGCGTACCCGGATGCTCGAGTCCCGGTGAGACTCGTGGCCAACGATGAGCCGGTGATGATCAAGGTTGATATTGGCGAGCTGCATCGGGCGGTTGGGAATCTGGTTGACAATGCGGTGCGGCACGCGCGTACCCAGGTGGAGGTGGCCACCCGAGTTGATCAGATGCGGGCTGTGATCAGCGTTAGCGACGACGGCCCAGGCATTGCGCCGGAAGATCGTGAGCGGGTCTTTGAGCGCTTCACCAGGCTCGATGACGCGCGAGGTCGGAACTCAGGGGGTGCAGGGCTTGGCCTGGCCATTGTCCGCGAGCTTGTCATTCGAGCTGGCGGTACCGTCGAACTCACCGCGGTGGAGGCTCCGTGGAATACGCGGGCGGAATTGAGACTTCCGATGGCTCGAGCACAACAATCACGTACCGATCTTGTTACTGACCCTTGACTTAGCACTCCCACCCCCTTGTCTGCTAACGACTGCGTGGGGACCATTGAGCCAAGCTCGGCTGGTGATCAACGACGTACCACCACGGTGCTGCACGTACGCAGCGAGTTGGGAGGTCATCATGGATGGCTTTCGGCCATCGTCGATCGAGGTTGCACCGCTGCAAGCCGATGGATCGCTGTATGGGTTCATGTTGATGGGGCGCTGGCCCAACGACACCGTCGAGTGGGCACGCTTCTTGGTGCTTGCCGTCCAAATGGCTGCCGTTCCGGGGTTGTTGCCGACGAGCACCGTTTTCCGGGTGCGCGAGGAAGTGCCGGAGCAGCCGCACCCGGGGGCAGTCGGCCTGGTAGTCGCCGAGGGGCAACTGCTGGGTGATCATCCTCTGCGTCCCGGACATTTCGCGGAGCATCACCCGCCCGGGCTGATCGTGCTGCACCCGCCGTCGAGCACGCTCGCGAGCGTTCCCGAGTACAACGTGGCATCGGGCTGCGTCTTCCTGCCTGGCCTGCCGTACCTCGGACTTGACCATCGCGCTGCCTGGGTGGAGGCCGACGTCGACGGGACGGTGACGCAGCTGATCAGCAAGGTGGGCATCGACCCCCAGGGGAACGCCGATACGGCCGC
>DATLPF010000159.1:0-29641 GCA_035535875.1 Propionibacteriaceae bacterium | reverse complement strand
CAGCGAGCGGAGCGAGCAATTAGACACCGATCGCGCTCCGGCGTGCTGAGCCAGGCTGGCGCGTCGCTGGCCTGGACGAGCGAGCGAGCAGACACGCCTTTCGTCTGCGAGCGAGGGAGGAAGGCAGCGGCTCACGAGCGCCAGCCTCAGCGAGCGGAGCCAGCATGCCCAAGGAGGGAGCGGAGGCGTTCTTTCCTCTGCGAGCGACGACGACGGCGGCGGATCTCGATGTTCGCGCCGCCGATCTGCAGGAGGAGATGGCGGAACAACGCTTTTCCGTTCCGTCGGCTCCGACGAAGACGGCGGCAACCCAGCGAACATCGCAGCGAGCGGAGCGAGCAATCGAAAACAGCGCGATGCGCGAGCAGCCCAAAAAGGGGCCTTCAGGTCCGGGGTGACACGACGATCCCGAGGGTGCCCGGACCGACGTGGACACCGAGCACAGCACTAACCTCCGAAATCACGACATCCCCGACGTGCACCCGGCCGCTCAGCCGATCGACCAGCCGGCGTGCGCCGTCGAGGTTGTCGAGGTGATGGACCGCGACGTCGACCAGGTCGTTCGTGGCCGCAGCCCGGTCGAGCGCAGCCAAGCTCAATTCCTCTAGCCGGGTCAGCGCCTTCGATTCGGTCCTGACCCGCTCGTACGGTCGAATCTCACCGTCCGCAACGGTGAGCAATGGCTTGACCGCCAGTGCGGAACCGAGCATTGCCGCCGCGGTGCCGATCCGGCCACCCCGCCGCAGGTATTCCAAACTGTCGACATAGAAGTAGGTCGTTGAGGCCGCCGCCCGCTGGCGCACGGTCGAAGCCACCTCGTCGGGAGCAGCTCCAGAGCGCGCTACCTCGGCTCCGGTCATGACCGCAAAACCGACCGCCATCGCCAACGTCATGCTGTCGACCACGATGATCGGGATATCGACCAAAGCGGCCGCCACCTGCGCCGCATGGCAGGTACCAGAGATCTTGCTGCTGAGGTGAACCGACACGATGGCGTCGTAGCCGACTGCGGCCAGCTGAGCGTAGGTGTTCGCGATCACCTCCGGCGTGGGTCGCGAGGTGCTGACCTGGCGGCCTTCCCGTAACGCCCCCGCCACCTCGCATGGTCGCACTTCGGATTCCGGGCGGCTGAGGTCGTCGATCACGACCTGCAATGGAATGATCGAGATGTCGGCGCGGGCAGCGTCGGCTGGGTCAAGGGACGACGTAGAGTCAGTCACCACTGCGACGCCAGGCATCTGCTCAGCGTAGGACGTGGCCAACGGCCGATAGTAGACCTCGGGGGGCGCAGCGTCGTGTCGGTAGCAAAGCGAAGACTGGTGAACGACCAGGCCCGACGCGTTTGGCGTGCCGGGCCGGCGACACTGGTCCTGGTATCGGCTTTCGCTCTCGCCGCTGGCGTGGTCATCCCGATCCTGGCGTACTTGATCTATCGGAATGACAGCACGCTCTGGCTCCCGGCGCTGCTCCTGGTGCTGACCGCACTGGCGCTGCTGTACGTGTGGCGGTTCGGGCTCCACCCAAGGCTGCAGATCACGGACCAGAGTGTCGAGATCATCAACCCATTCCGCCGCCACAGCTTCGAGTGGGACGACATTACGGTGATCGCTCCCGGCGAGAACGGCCTGCTCATCGGGTCCGAAGACGACGCGGCCGAGGCGTGGTGCGTCCAAAAGTCCAACTTCGCGAGCCGCCGCGGCCGCCTGACGCGAGCTGACCGGATTGCAAACCAGCTGCTCGACATCGTGGAGCTGCATGATCCCCCAGTGGAGGATGAGGAGACCGGGCTTCGGATCCGTCGCGCGCGTCCTGACGAGAGTCATCTGCTGACCCGGCTGGAACGTGCAGCGAGCGAGGAGGCTCTGGCCCATGTCTTTCCGCCGTCGCAGCATCCTTATCCAGTTACCGCGGTCGTCCGGCGTTGGCGGCGCGTGCTCGGTGATCGGCTGATGCATGCCTACCTTCTTGAAGTGCGGGATAGCCCCGTGGGCTACGTCGCTTTCAACGGGGATACGGTGCGCCACCTCGGCGTCGTGCCTGATCACCAACGGCGCGGATACGGTTCCGAGCTGCTGGAGTTCGCCTGCATGGAGATCTACGCCGGCGGCGCCCGGGAGGCGTTCTGTTGGGTGCTGGTCGAGAATCACGCCGCACGCGCGTTCTATCGCGCCCGCGGTTGGAGTGATACCGGCGAGCGGCGGAGGTCGGAGCACCCGCCGCATCCTGAGTCACTGCAAATGATGCACAAGAATCCGCACGCCCCTCGGCGCAGCCGCTGATGTCGAGCGCCAACTTGCGGCGGCCAGGAATCATGGCACGGTGACGATAAGTCCGCCTCGCCAGCCCGGGCTGCGTCCGACGGCTGCCAGCTGGGACAGCCAACCATCGCGTCCGCGCTTCCAACAGCTGCTGTTCGCCATCGCAGGGCTCGCGCTGCTTCCGGCGACGGCCGCGACGGTCATGCGGGTGCTGCCACCGGAGGATGACGCGACCGCCCGGTTGGCAGCTTTCATCCCCTACGGCGTGCTCGGCTATCTGCTGGCACTCGCCTGCCTTCTCATTGCCCTGGTGCGTGCCAGACGCCGCCTGCTGCTCGCGTTGATCACGGTGGTCGTGATGGTGCTGACTGCCTGTCATCTGGCGTGGCTGGCGCCGGTCTTTGTCGCTGATCATCGAGCCGCTGCGACAGCGCAATTCCGACTGATGACCCTGAACATGTTCGACGGAGAAGCCGACCCCGGCGACGTCTCGAAACGGGCGGCGCAGGCCGATGTGGTGATCTTGGTCGAGACAACGCCTGCCGCTCTGAACGCTCTGAAACGACACGGCTGGGACAAGCGCTTTCCGTACTCGTTGGGAGATCCGAGAGACGGCTCCTTCTCCAACACCGCGGTCTACTCCCGGTTCCCGCTGAGCCGCAGCGCAGCGATCGGCGATACCTCTTTCCAGCAATGGGTGACGACAGTGCGCATTCCGCGCGTGGGCAGCATCCGACTGCTCGCCGTGCACCCATGCAACCCCTATTGTGGCGGTGACCGCTGGAGTGCCGACCACCGTGTCGTACGCAAAGCGGTGATCGACAACGTCGATCACCCGCTGGTCGTGGCCGGAGATTTCAATGCCGTAGACGATCATGGACCAATGCAGGCATTGCAACGCGCCGGGCTGAAGAGTGCCACAGACGTCGCGGGAGCGGGCTGGCTTCCGACCTATCCGGCCAACCGCCCGTTTCCACCGTTGCTTCCGATCGATCACATCATGATCAACAAAGACCTGACAGCCACATCGGTGACCAGCTTCACGGTTTCCGGCACCGACCACCGTGGCTTGCTGGCCACACTTGCGGGCACCGATGAACCGAGCTCCTAAGGAGCCGGCTGCATCGCAATCGCTTTACCGCACCACGATGCTGACCAACTTGGGCGCGCGGATGATCACCTTGGCAACCTCGCGGTCAGCCACGGCGCGTACCACCGATTCGTCGGCCAGAGCGATGGAGCGCAGCTCATCCTCGCTGATGCCCGGAGGCACTTGCAGTCGGCCACGTACCTTGCCTTGAACCTGAACGACACAGGTCACCGACTCGGTTACCAGCAAGCTTTGATCAACTGTCGGCCAGTCGGCGTTGGCCACCGAGGGGGCGTGACCCAGCCGTTCCCACATCTCCTCGGCAACGTACGGCGCGACCAGGCTCAGGCCGATGGTGACCACCTCGGCGGCCTCGCGGACAGCGGGGTCGCCGGGACCGGCGGACCCGTCCATTGCCTTGCGGGTCGCATTGACCAGCTCCATGATCCGCGCGACCGCCACATTGAAGCGCTGCCGCGCAATGGACTGGTCAATGTCGGCCAACAGTCGATGGGTCTCCCTGCGTAGGCCCAGGTCACCATCGCTGGGTGAAACACCTGGCTCGCTGGTCACCTGGTCAGCCAGCCTGTACGCGCGTTGCAGGAACCTCAGCGAACCGGAGGGCGACAGGTCGGCCCAGTCGATGTCCTCCTCGGGCGGTCCCGCGAAGACGACGGTCAGTCGCACTGCATCGACGCCGAACGCATCGATCTGTACGCCTAGGTCAACCCCGTTACCCAACGACTTGCTCATGGACTTGCCCTGATTGATCACCTGGCCCTGGTTCAGCAACCGGCGCATCGGCTCCACGAAGTCGACCACGCCCATGTCGTGCAGGACCTTGGTGAAGAACCGCATGTACAGCAGGTGCAAGATGGCGTGCTCCACGCCACCGACATACTGGTCCACCGGCATCCAGCGGCGCACGTCTTCGGGGTCGAACGGGCCCTCCCCATAATCCGAGGAGCAGTAGCGGAAGAAGTACCACGACGAGTCGACGAAGGTGTCCATCGTGTCAGTGTCACGCTTCGCCGGTCCGCCACACTGCGGGCAGTCGACGTTGACCCAGTCGGTGGCCGCAGCTAGCGGCGAGGTTCCCTTAGGAACGAGATCGGTGCCCGTCAAGTACGGCAGCTCAACAGGTAGCTGATCATCGGGCACCGGCACCTCCCCACATCGCTCGCAGTGGATGATCGGGATCGGGCAACCCCAGTAACGCTGGCGGCTGAGCAGCCAATCCCGCAGCCGGTAGGTCACCGCACCTTCGCCGACGCCGGCGGCCTCCAGCCGCGCGGTGATTGCCCGGACTCCAGCCTCCTTGTCGGTCAGGCCGTTCAGCGGACCGGAGTTGATGTAGGTGCCATCACCGGGCGTTGCGATGCCTGAGGTGACTGGATCGGGGCCGCCTGTGGAAACCACCTCGCGTACGGGCAAGCCGAAGGCCAGAGCGAAGTCCAGGTCGCGCTGATCATGAGCCGGCACCGCCATGATCGCTCCGGTACCGTACTCGGCCAGCACGTAGTCGGCGGCGTAGACCGGGATCTTCTCGCCGTTCACCGGATTGGTGGCATGCACTCCCAGGAAGACGCCGGTCTTGGGACGTTCAGTGGACTGCCGCTCGATCTCGGTCTCATGCTTGGTCTGTTCCAGATACTCCTCAAATGCCGCACGCTGCTCCTCACTGACGACTTCGGAGGCCAGAGGTGCATCGGGGGCGATGACGAAGAAGGTCGCCCCGTACAGGGTGTCCGGACGGGTCGTGAACACCCTCACCGGCTCAGCGCGATTCTCGATCATGAAATCGACATAGGCGCCTTCGGAGCGGCCGATCCAGTTGCGCTGCATGGTCAGCACCCGCTCGGGCCAGCCATCGACAAGATCATCCATGTCATCCAGCAGCTGCTGGGCGTAGTCGGTGATCTTGAAATACCACTGGGTCAGCAGTCGCTTGGTGACCACCGAGCCGCACCGCTCGCACAACCCGGCGACCACTTGCTCGTTGGCCAGCACGGTCTGATCCTTGGGGCACCAGTTGACATAGCTGGCCTTGCGGTAAGCCAGGCCCCGCTCCCGGAACCGCAGGAACAGCCACTGGGTCCAGCGGTAGTACTCCGGATCGGACGTGTGCAGCCGACGCGACCAGTCGAAGCTCAGCCCGTAGCGTCGGAAGGAGGTGGCCTGGGTCTCGATGTTCGCGTACGTCCATTCGGCAGGATGCGCGTTCCGCTCGATCGCTGCATTCTCGGCGGGTAAGCCGAAGGAGTCCCAGCCGATGGGATGAAGTACGTCGTAGCCCTTCAGCCTCAGGTGGCGCGCGACGACGTCCCCCATGACAAAAGCCTCGGCGTGGCCCATGTGCAGATCCCCGGATGGATAGGGAAACATGTCCAGCACGTAGCGCCGCTCGGCAGACCCGTCATCGGCTGGCGCAAAGGTCTTGTCGGCTTCCCAGAACGCCTGCCACCGCTCCTGGGCGGCGCGGGCGTCGTACCCGCTCGGCTCCCGGCTGCCAGTGTCGGCCCGCTCGGGAGTATCGACCCGCTCCATCTGCTCGGTCATGATGTCGTCTCGTCTCCTTGGCTATGCACTGGCGTTGCCCACGATCTGGACATGAAAAAGCCCCTCGCCGCCTTGGGCATGAGGGGCTGCCGCGCAGGGGCGTCCTACGCGGCTATGTAAGGAGGGCAACGCGTTGCATACGGTCAGGGTAGCGCACCGAGTCGCCATCGCCGCCCTGGTTTTGCGTCACCAGCGATGTCCAACCGACCAGATCCGGCCCCTCCGGCTCACTCGTGATGTGTTCCAAAGTCTCGGCCGTTGTCGCCAGATACAGCTAACGTCGGAGCCGTGCGCCTGCTCAGCCATGACGAACTCCAGAGGCGTACGTTACGCCGGCAATTCCCGAGCATCCCGCACCGTGGTCCCGAGGCAGTAGTCGAGCTGTTCGGGAGGCTAGGACCAATCCAGTCCCAGGTGCCACGAGCGCCATTCTTGACGATTTCCTCCCGGCTGCCTGGCGTCACTTACGAGACGGTCTGTCAGTTGTTCGAGTCCCGCCAGCTGGTCAAGACAAGCAACATCCGGGGCACTGTCCACACCAGTGTGCCGGAGCACTTTGCCTGGCTGGACGCGGTGGCACGGCGAACCCGGGGCGCCCAGTTGCGCAATGTTCTGAAGCTACGGCAGGTCACCCCAGAACAGCTGGCCGCAGAGATTGAAGCGTTCGCTGGCATGGATTGGCGGCCCCGCTCGGAGATCGTGGCGCATGCTCGTGCCTGGCTGGCAGAACGCGAAACAGGTGATGCCGCCAACGGTCCGGACCTGCTCTCCGACAGCCTGCTCTGGGGCCACAGTGGGCTGCTCCGACGCCCTCGCGACACGCGATGGGAGAAGCGCACCGACGTCTTTCATCAACGGGCTCGCAGCCTGCTGCCCGATCTGCCCGAGTGGGACTTTGACGAAGCCTTGACCAAACTCGTTCGGGTCCACCTGGGTTCGTACGGACCGGCCCTCCGGGAAGATCTCGCATTCTTCTTTGGTGCCGGTTTGGGTGCGGTGGACGACGCCCTGCGCCGTCTCGGAGATGAGGTCATCCACCTCCCTGGTCCGGACAATGAGGACTATCTCGACCTCGCCGATCCTCCCAGTGGCGGCACGTCCGATCCGGGATTGCGCTTGCTGCCAGAGTTCGATGGGCTGTTGGTCGGATACCACGGTCGGCATCGCACCCGGTTCCTGACCGAACAGCAGCTACCGAAGGTCTGGGCCAAGGTGAATGGTCTGTTCTCTCCTGTGGTGCTCTACGACGGCCATCTGGTCGCGAGCTGGAAGACGATCAGCACGAGCCGTCGCACCGACATCGAGGTGACGATGCTCGATCCGCATCCGGTGCTTGCCGATGACTTGTTCGGCGACGCGATTGCGGCCACCGAGCAGGTTCTTGACCTCAAGATCACTGACCTGCGTATCCGCTCCCCGATACGCTGAGGCCGACTTGGGAGCTGCTCGCGCAATGCCGACGCTCGCAGCTCGATGGCGAGAGGAGTGCGCGAGATGACTTGGTTGGTGACCGGCGGCGCCGGCTACATCGGCTCGCACGTCGTACGCGCCTTCATCACAGATGGCTTCCCTGCGGTAGTCATCGACGACCTGTCCAGTGGTCACCGCAGCTTCGTCCACGACGACATCCCGTTTTACGAAGGCAACCTCCTGCAGGGCGGGCTCCTGGATCAGATCTTCACCGAGCACAAGATCAGTGGCGTGGTCCATCTCGCCGGCTTCAAGTACGCCGGCGTCTCGGTCAGCCGCCCACTGCACACGTACACCCAAAATGTCATCGGCATGGTCACTCTGCTGGAGTCGATGGCCGCCCACGGCGTGGCCAACTTCGTGTTCTCCTCTAGCGCCGCGGTCTACGGCACACCTGCCACCGATCTGGTCAGCGAACAGGATCCGACGCATCCCGAGTCCCCCTACGGTGAATCCAAGCTGATCGGCGAGTGGCTGCTTGGAGACGTGACCCGCGCGCCGGCGGCTGGCCCAGCGCCGCTGCGCCACACCTCGCTGCGATATTTCAACGTGGTCGGCTCGGGATATGAGGACCTGCGGGACACCAGTCCGCATAACCTTTTCCCCCTGGTCTTCGAGCGCCTTGTCGCGGGTGACGTGCCCTACATCAACGGGGATGACTACCCCACGCCGGACGGTACCTGTGTGCGCGACTATGTCCATGTCTCCGACCTCGCGATCTCCCACGTCGCCGCTGCCGAGGCTCTTGAGCAGGGTCAGCCACTGCTGCCGGTCTACAACCTGGGCAGCGGAAGTGGGCTATCAGTGCGCCAGATCATGGACGCGGTCGCACGCGTCACCGGCATCGCATTCACGCCTGAAATCCGCCCGCGACGCGCCGGAGATCCTGCGCGGATCGTCGCGACTGGTGAGCTCGCCGCACGCGACCTGGACTGGAAAATGCGGCACACGGTCGATCAGATGGTTGCCTCCGCCTGGGCTGCTCGGCAAGCCGCCGAGCAGTCAAGTTGATCAAGAAAACGCCGCTCGTACGCCTGTTTGAGAGTTGCGATGCGCGAGCAGCTCGAAACACGGCCGTCACACTGGCGCGACAACTGTGACGCGGGCGTAACCGAACGCACGTTTGGCGCAACACTCGGCTAGCAGAGTCGTATATAACCTCGGGCGTCCCAGGATCCAGCCGCCAGAGGCTCCGAACTGTTTCCAGTTCCCGTCACCGAAAGAAGCAACAATGACACCACTCGAGATTGACACTGGGACCACTGCGTGGCTCATGGCGTCAGCAGCGCTGGTGCTGCTTATGACTCCAGGACTTGCCCTCTTCTACGGCGGCATGGTCCGTGCGAAGAGCGTTCTCAACATGATGATGATGAGCTTCGGGGCGCTGGCCTCGATTGCTGTCATCTGGGCCCTCTGGGGCTATTCCACTGCCTTCGGAGACGACCTTGGCTACGGTCTGGTCGGCAATCCTGTTCAGTACCTGGGTCTCAAGGACCTCATGGGAGCCACCACCGAGGTCGCGTTCAACGACCAGACGGGCACCTACCCGGTGATGGCGTTCGTCGCCTTCCAGGCCGTATTCGCGATCATCACCGTGGCTCTGATTTCCGGCGCCATCGCAGACCGCGCCAAGTTCAGCACGTGGATGATCTTCACCGTGATCTGGGCCACTCTGGTCTACTTCCCCGTCGCCCACTGGGTGTTCGACTTCTCCGCCGGCGAGCACGAGGGTGGCTGGATCGTCAACACCTTGAAGGCGATCGACTTTGCAGGTGGCACCGCCGTCCACATCAACGCCGGCGCAGCCGGTCTTGCACTTGCCATCATCCTTGGCAAGCGGCTGGGCTGGAAGCGCGATCCGATGCGGCCGCACAACCTGACGCTGGTCATGATCGGTGCCGGCTTGTTGTGGTTCGGCTGGTTCGGCTTCAATGCCGGTTCCGCAATCGCTGCGGGCACTACCGCGGCAACGGTTTGGGTGAACACCATGGTCGCCACAGGCGCCGCATCGCTGGGGTGGCTGATCACCGAGCGCATTCGCGACGGCCATGCGACCTCCCTCGGGGCCGCGTCCGGCATCGTCGCCGGCCTGGTCGCTATCACCCCGTCCTGTTCCTCGGTCTCTCCGGTTGGCGCAATCATCGTCGGCGTTCTCGCGGGCGTTATCTGTGCGCTGGCCGTCGGACTGAAGTACAGGTTCGGCTTTGACGACTCGCTCGACGTGGTGGGCGTCCACCTGTTTGGTGGTCTGTGGGGCACCCTCGCGGTGGGCTTCCTGGCAACAGCGGCCGCACCGGCGGGTGTCGACGGCCTCTTCTACGGCGGCGGGTTCGACCAGCTGTGGCGACAGGCAGTCGGTGCTTTCGCCGTGCTGTTCTTCAGCCTCATCATGACGCTGATCATCGGGCTGCTGCTCCACAAGACCATCGGATTCCGCGTCAGCGAAGAGGAAGAGCTCAGCGGTGTCGACGAGTCCGAGCACGCTGAGACCGGCTACGATCTCGGCACGTTCGGTGCGGGGGCACGCGGCTTGTCCTACGGCGGCGCGTCGCCAAGTCAGGTTGAGGCAGATAGCAAGAATGGTCAGGAGGTGTCGGCATGAAGCTCGTAACAGCGATCATCAAGCCACATATGTTGGACGAGGTGAAGACCGCACTCGAGTCGTTTGGCGTCGAGGGCATGACTGTCAGCGAGGCAAGCGGCTTCGGGCGTCAGCGGGGCCACACCGAGGTATACCGGGGCGCGGAGTACACCGTCGACCTGGTGCCCAAGGTGAGACTTGAGGTGCTCGTGGACGACGGTGATGCCAAAGACATCATCGACGTCCTGGTCAAGAGCGCTCGGACCGGTCGCATCGGTGACGGCAAGGTCTGGTCGGTTCCCGTGGAGGAAGTCGTCCGCGTGCGAACCGGAGAGCGCGGGCTGGACGCGCTCTGAAGCGTGATCTAACCAGCGAGCGTCTCAACGTCGCGGTCCGGTCCGCGTGGTCTTCCACGGCGGGGCCGGATCGTCGGCGTTTGATCACCGATTGTGTCGAGTCGGCGCTCGTCGAGTTGTACGCCGAGGTGGGCGGCCCCGCAAGCGGGGTCGCCCTCGCGGCCGTCGGCAGTCTGGCCCGCAGAGAGCTTGGTCCGCGATCGGACATCGATCTGGTGCTGCTGCACAGCGGCAAGACCTCGACCAAGATCGACACGCTGGCAGGAGACCTCTGGTATCCACTCTGGGATGCGCGCATTCGCGTTGATCATGCCGTACGCACCCCGGCGGAGTGTGCCGAGGTCGCGGGGCGCGAGCTGAGTGCTGGTGTCGGCCTGCTCGATCTCCGGGTGATCACCGGTGACGCTGAGCTGGTCAAGGGCGCCCGCACGGCGTTGATCGACACCTGGCGCGGCAACGCCCGCAAACGACTACAGGAGCTGCTCGCATCACTTGACGAGCGCCTCGCCACCTTCGGTGACGCCGCCTATCTGCTCGAGCCCGACCTGAAGGAAGCTCGCGGAGGTTTCCGCGATGTGTCGATGCTGCGGGCGCTTGCTGCCAGCTGGCTGACTGATCGGCCGCACGTCGGAATCCGTGAACCGTACGAGCGGCTCCTCGACGTCCGCGACGCCTTGCACCTGGCCTCGGGCCGCACCCTCGACCGGTTGATCGCTAGTGAGACCGAAGCCGTGGCCACCCGGCTCGGTTACACCACGGCTGATGATCTTCATCGCGACGTCAGCCTGTCCGCCCGCCGCATCGGGCATGCCGTTGACGTGACCGTACGCGCGGCTCGCCAGGCGCTGCCCCAGCACCGCGTGCTCAGTTTCATCAAGCGAGAGCGCAAGCCCGACTACATCAAGGCCGATCACGGGTTGATCATCCACTCCGGCGAGGTGGGACTTGGGCCTGCGACCAACCCCAGCGATCCACTCGTTGGCCTCCGGGCGGGAGCCCTGGCCGCGCAGCGTGGGCTGGTCCTCTCCCCGGTGACTGCCGACAACCTTGGCAAGCAAGGCCAGGAGCTCCCGACACCGTGGCCCGAGGCGGCCCGGGATGCGCTGCTGCAAATGCTGTCCACCGGGCTCAACCTGCTGCCGGTCTGGGAAGCCCTCGACCTTGCCGGATGCATTGGCAGATGGATTCCTACATGGGAACCGATCCGCGCTCGGCCGCAACACAATCCGATCCATCAGCACACGGTCGACCGCCATCTGGTGCAGACCGTGGTCGAGGTGCAGCGTTACCTCACTCGGGTGGATCGGCCAGACATCTTGCTGCTGACCTGCCTCTTCCACGACATCGGCAAGCTGCCTGGCGCTGGCGTCCACCATGCTGCACGCGGCGCGCCGATCGCTCGCGAGGCGGTCGAGGCGATAGGGCTCAACCAAACCGACGCTGAGCTGGTCGAGCACCTGGTGAGGCACCACCTCACGCTCGCTGGGCTGGCTACAAAGCGCGATCACGCCGATCCCGCCACCCTGGACGCCCTGGTCGAGGCGGTACAGGGCCGCGCGGACATCCTTGACCTGCTGCGCTGTCTCACCGAGGCCGACGCCCGGGCGGCCGGGCCGGCTGCCTGGTCGCCGTGGCGGGCGCAACTGATCAACAGCCTGGCTGACCACACCGAAGGGCTATTGGTCGATGAGGGAACCCGGGTGGACGTCAGCCAGCTGGTCGACGTCGGTCTGGCTCGATCGGTCCAGCTCGACGGGCGGCCGCGGATCCGGGTGGAAACACAACCCGGCAGCGTACAGCTCGTCATTGCGGCGACCGACCGGCTCGGTCTTTTCAGCGACACGGCCGGCTTGCTTGCCTCACATTCTGTGCAGGTGCGGTCTGCAGTCCTCCACACGGTCGAAGGGGTGGCCGTCAACACCTGGCGGGTGGACAAGCAGGTGCCGACTGACTTGCCCGACACCGCGTACCTGGTCAAGCAGCTCGTACGTCTGGAGGCGGGTGAGACGGGCATCCTTGCACCGGTGCAACGCCGCGAGGCGCGCGCCCACGGCAGCGGTGCGATGCCTCATCCCTATGTCGAGCTGATCCGTGACGCGAGCGAGACAGCAGCTGTGATTGAGGTGCGAACGGGCGACCGCGCCGGACTGTTGTACGCGCTCGGCCGATCCCTGAGCGAGATCAAGTTGTCGATCCGATCGGCCCATATCAGTACCCTCGCCGGGCAAGCCATCGATACGTTCTATGTGACCGAGGTGGACGGCTCGGCACCCAGCGCGCCGCGCACCCAGGAGGCAGTCGATGTGCTGACAGTGGCGGCGGGAATCCCGGCTTCCCCCGCAGCTACGAGATAATTCCAGGCTGCTCGCGCATCACGCCTCTGGACCCGCCGCGGTCGTCGTCGCTCGCAGAGGAAGAACGCCTCCGCTCGCTCCTCGTATGTTGCTCGCTCCGCTCGCTGAGGCTGGCGCTTGTTTGCCGCTGCCTTCCTCGTTCGCTCGCAGACGAAGAACGTGTCTGCTCGCTCGCTCGTCCAGGACAGCGGCGCACCAGCCTGGCTCCGTGCGACGGAGGCGCGATTTCCGACGCTCGCAGCCGACTCGACCCAGTTGGGTCAGGTTCGCTCAGCAATCAGATCGTCCACCTCCGCTGAGGACGGCGGTTGCGGACCACGCCGAGAGCACACGATGGACGCAGCCGCCGCGCCCCGTTCCAACGAAGCATCGAGGCCAACATCGAGTTTCACCCAGCCGTCCAGGAAACCCGCCATGAAGGTGTCGCCGGCGCCGACCGTATCGACGACCTTTGTGGGAAAGCCTGGCATCCGCGTGATGTTGCCGCCCGGCTCGACGGCGACCCCGCCACCTGGACCGAGCGTGATCACCGCGAGCCCCAGCCCGTATTGCTCGACCCACGTGCTCGCCAACTCGACTGGATCACTGCCGTCCTGGCCGCCGCTGGCCTCTGCCTTGGCAAGGAACTTGATGTCCTCATCACTTGCCTTGACGATCCCCTGACGCCGACCAACCACCCGCAGCCAGGGCTGAACCTTGCTCCAATAGACATCGGGATCAGTGATCACGGTGGGCCGCACGTTGATGTCGTAGGAGACGCCCGACTTGATGTCGCGCATCCAATCAAGCAGCACCTCTGCGCCCGGGCTCACAATGCATGACAAGGACGCGATATGCAGCCAATCATCTTCGGGCAGGTCCGGCAGGTCGTCGATCTGCCAGCCAAAGTTTGCCGTTTCGTTGAAGTGGAACGTGTAGCTAGCGACTCCCTGCTCATCCAGACTCACGACCGCGATCGAAGTGGCCTGTGAGGACTCGGTCGCAAGATCAAGGCTCACGTTCGCCTCGAGTATGTGCTGACGCAGCTGCCGTCCGAAGGCATCTCTGGATAGTCGGCCCAGAAAGTGCGTGTTGGCGCCAAGCTTTCCGAGGGCAACCGCGGAATTCATCGGCCCCCCTGCCGACAAAGCGAGCCAGGTAGAGCTGAACGAATCACTACTGTCCACGTCTGCCTGGACCAGGTCAATCAGGGCCTCTCCGCACACCACGAAGCGCGTCATGGACTCAACCTAGTGGTTCTCGCGCCGCCAAGGTGAGTTGGTTGACGTTCAGGGGCTAAGTTTGCTACCCAGCCAGCAGCCCGAGCTCAGCGCGCAACTCGGCTGATACCTCACCTCCCATCTGTAGCCACAGGGACGGAGGGAGAGCCCTTTCGCTCACCTCAGCGAGCAATCTCCCCATGGAGTAGCGCGGATCGACCTGTGCCAACCGCTCGCAGCAACAGTTCAGCAGGGCGCCCGCCCCGCTGACCCACGCGGCCATGCCCAGCAGACACAGCGGTGCCGCGGCCAACGTCGGCGGCACGTGCGCCACCACGGCACCCCACAACCGGACATGATCTTCGGCGTTACTCGGACTCATCAGCGCCCATGCCAGGTCCCGAATACGCACGTCGGTCACCAGCAGCCGTAGCAGCAGGCAGGTCCGCTCATCGAGCGCACCCGGTTCGGAGATTGCCCCATCCACCATGCTGGCCAGGAGTCGTACGGCTGCACCTGAATCGTCGAATTGTTCCAGCTCAGCCAGCAGAGTGTCGGCCAGCTCCCGCAAGCGCGGCAGGTCCTCCTGGGAGGGGCCGCTGACAGTCGCCTCGAGCTCCCGCCGGTCCGCGCGAGCGCCCAGTCCGGCAACGACTGCCGCCGCTGACAGTGGATGGGAGCTGGGATCGAACGGCGTCCCGGTGAGCGGGCAGCACTCATCGCCACAGCTGAGTGACCACCACCGACCGTGTCCGACGTAGAGCACGTCAGTCAGCTTGTGCTCGCCCAGCCGATCCATCAGCCGGGTCAGCAACCGGTGAGCCGGCAAAGGGTCCGCACTGTAGGCGACCAAAGCGAGAGCCTGAGCCCCATGCTTGTTTGTTAGCCAGTCGATCTCCTCGGCCAGTTCGTCTCCGGCCGACTCAGGGGGAAGATCCATCCGGGCCGTCAACAAAACTCGACCGGACTTGATGAACACCGCGACGACGGATTCGTCGGGATGGAAACCGACGAGGTACGGGATGATGGCCAGAAGGTCGTCTGGCCGACGGACCTTCAGCCGCGTCTGCGGCGACTGCTGGCGGCGCCGCCGTGCTGGTTTCCTGTGAGCTGATTTTTTCGAAGATGTCATGCCGTCAGGTTGCGGATGAAGAGCCGAATGTGTCGGCCAGCAACAAATCTGTGGACAGCGCAGTGGCCGAGTGGCGTTCCTGTGGACAACTGGCAGCAAGCGCGGTCTCGGCAGCGAGCCAATCCTGCGCTACGGTGGTCGGAAATGGACGAGCCCAGCGGTTCAGAAAGTACCGGGATGGGACCGACGCCCAGCGGGCCGTCATTCGTTCCCTGGGCGCCCGCCCCAGGTGACACGCCGCCCATTGGGCCGCCGCTGCCGCCTCGTACCGCTGGTTCGCTGGCCAGGCGCGCAACCAAGCTTCCGACCGTCATCACACTAGCTGTGATCTTGTTGGTGGCGACCATCGTTGCAGTGGCCAGCTCGGTTGCCAACTTCGCGGACACTCATGTGAGAGCTCCAGTCGCCAGCAAGCAACCTATCCCTCAGACGACTGCTCAAGGCGACCGGATCGAGTTCACTACCAGCGCGGGAAGCGGCCAACTCGTCTTGCTCAGGCACTTATGGCTCAGCAGCGGGCAGGTGCCACCAACATCTGGTAGTTACCTCCGGGTCGAGGTTGAACTGACCTGCACTGCGGGCTCGGTCGACTACGACCCTTATAACTTCCAGGTCTTCGACCAAACGGGCCGACTCTTCGAGACTGCGATCGAGGGCGCTGGAGATTCCATGCTGGAAACGGGCACTCTGCAGGCCGGCGAGCGGGTTCGCGGCACCATTGCGTTTGACATGCCCCACAGCGAGGCCACCCTGCTGATGAGTGACGATGCCAACCAGACGGTCACAGCACTCAAGGTCCCAGACTGATCTTTCTTGGGCGGTAGCGTCCCATTCTCTAGCGATTTTCTTTGCGGATCACTAGCTTCAAGCCCGACCACACATGGTCGATCGCACAAACCTTGACGTCGACTAGTCCACTGCTGGGCAACACGATCTCCCGGATGACGTTCTCGGTCATGTCCGTCTCGATCTTGCTCGCTCGCTTGGGCCAGGCCACCCAGATCATGCCATCTGGCGCGATGGCGGTGATCAAGGCAGGAATTTGGGAGGCAAAGTCAGCTTGGCGAGTGACGAAGATCAACACCAGATCGCGGTGATCGCCCAGCCCGCGGCTGGTTGCCACGCCATCCGGCAGCTCGCCGAGAATTGCATCCAGATTTGCCGGTGCATTCAACACCGCCATGGACATGCCAGGCTTGATGCCAAGCTTCTTCGGCAGTGGTGTTCCCGAGTATCCGACCGTCACTTCTCTAACCTCCCGGTATCAGCATGCACTGATCGATGGCTGGAAGCAGCGCTGGTAGATCGCAGGGTGTCGTGCTTGACTCGGCGACGTGACGGAAGTGGAGGCGACGCATGCCGGCGAGCCGCATTCCGGGGGCTTGGCGAATCGGCTCAACTGGCTGCGAGCCGGTGTCCTGGGTGCCAATGACGGCATCGTGTCGGTGTCGGCGATTGCGGTTGGCGTGGCCGGTGCGACGCCGCAGCTGGGTCCCATCCTTGCCGCGTCCGTTGCGGGGTTGGTCGGTGGCGCTATTTCGATGGCTCTCGGGGAGTACGTGTCGGTGAGCAGCCAGCGCGACAGCGAGCGAGCATTGATCGCTAAGGAGGAGGCCGAGCTGGCAGCGATGCCTCACGAGGAGCTGGCCGAGCTCACCAAGCTTTACCAGGACAAGGGGTTGACCCCACAAACCGCACGTCAGGTAGCCGAAGAGTTGACCGCGAACGACGCCCTCGCGGCGCATCTGGATGCCGAACTCAACATTGACCAGCACGACATTGTCAGCCCGTGGCGGGCCGCGTATGCGTCAGCCATCGCTTTTCTGATCGGCGGCCTGCTGCCAATTTTGGCGATCATCGGCTTCCCCGACGCGATTCGCATTCCGGCCACGTTTGCCGCTGTGCTGCTTGCCTTGGCGATCACCGGTGCAGCCGGCGGCTACCTTGGCGGCAGTCCGATCCTGCGTCCGACGATTCGGGTCGTGGTCGGCGGAGCGATCGCGCTCGCGGTCACGTTCCTCATCGGTCGTCTGTTGGGCACCACAGTATTGGCCTGAGGCTTGGCTGCATTTAGGCGACAGCCATGAGGCATCCGACTCGGGCCGCGTACATCCGAGCGCGATCCAGCCAGAATTCCAGTTGCCCCTCGACGTGCGCCTTGCCGGACGACTCATATGGAGAATCTGCGACCCATACAGCGGTAGCCAGCGCGCGTACCGCTTGGATGGCCGGATAGAGCCGACCGGGCCCACCGGCTCGTCGGTATCCCAAGATCAGATAGTCCACCAGCGGCTGTGGCGTTGTGCGCCAGCGCGGTGACAACCAAGCGATCATGTCGACGGCTGCGGCCAGATCCCACGCCGGATCTCCGATGCCGACGGCCTCAGGATCGATGAAGCTAATCTGCAGCGCGGGTTGGTGCTCAACCAGCACGTTGGTTGCGGTGAGGTTCCCGTGGATCCAATGCAGCTCGGTCCAGCGCTCATCGACCTCACGGGCGGCGACACGCAGCTCACAAGAGGACTCGTAGGTCCTCAGGACCGCCGAGTACACCGAGCCGGGCGACACGGTCCGCATCGAGGCTGACCGGTGCTCAGGGTTGATCACCCATGGACGTACCGCAAGCGGTGCCGACGGGCCGTGCACTGCTGTGGTATGCAGGGCGGCGATTGCCGCGCCCCATGTCTGGCAGATCTGAGCCAGCTCAGCAAGGGTGCCGCGCTGCTGCACAAGATCAGCGCCACCGAACGGGCCAACCTGGGCCACCAGCTCGGGCGCCGAGTACATTGCAACCTCCTCATGCCTGCGGGGGTGACCCGTCAAAACCTCATATGATCAGACGCCGCCGCTGATCACCTGATACGGGCTGATCCGAGTTCTCTCGAGATGATTCGAAGTCGGTCGCAATACGGTTTGGGATGAGCCGGCTGACTCAGGATTTCTGGCCGCCAGAATCTGCATAGCCCGTTTCCGGGATTTCCGGGCCGCCAGGCGGATCTAGCGGGCGATCCTGGTCGACTTGCTCGGTATCCTCGGGCGGGTCAAGCGGACTATCTGGATCGACCTCCAGCTCGAGCTTGTCAGGCTTGCTGGACGAGTCCTCAGGATCGGTCAACGGCTGAGATTCATGAATCGACATGGCTGGATGAGCCTCCTCTCACGGACTGGAGGTTACTCGCGAATACGGCGTCCCATTCCGGTGACAAGATCGAGATACCGCCAAGCAGGACGGTGTCTACCCTGGCTTGGACCTTCAGTACAGACTGGTTTGGCGGTGCCAGGCAGGCTGGACGTCAGAGGTAGTTGCTGGTGGGCACCGCTTGGTTGAGACAGACGGAAGGGTGAACGATGGTCGAACGGACGGCGCCGCGCCCTGGCTGGGCCGCCTTGTTCATGCTGCTGCTGCTCGCTGGCATGTGGGTTCTGGAGTTCCTTGATCAACTGAGTGGCCATCAGCTCGACCAGCTGGGCATCCACGCTCGCGAAGTCGATGGCATGCCGGAGATCCTTACCGCGCCGTTCCTGCACGCTGGCTGGGATCACCTGATCAGCAATTCGTTGCCGTTCCTTGTACTCGGATTCTTGGTGCTGCTCAGCGGCCTGGCCCGATGGTTGGTTTCCTCGCTGATCATCATTGTCATCTCTGGGATGACCGCCTGGTTCCTCACGCCGATCCACACGATCATCCTCGGTGCGAGTGGGCTCATCTTTGGCTGGCTCACGTACCTCTTGGCTCGCGGCATCTGGTCCCGACGTCCAGCACAAGTGGCAGTAGCCCTGCTCGTACTGCTGGTATACGGCGGACTGATCTGGGGCGTCATACCCGGCAACGCGGGTATCAGCTGGCAAGCCCACCTCGGAGGGGCCGTCGGCGGGGTACTGGCGGCCTGGGTGTTGCATCGGCGGGCCAGCCGCCGAGTCGTCATGGCAGGACCTGTGCGCCGCTATTAGGTCCCGAGTTGTCAGAAACTGAGCGAGCTATAGCGCGCTGAGTTTCTGACAAGTCGGCTCTGGAGGGTGGCTGCAGCTTGCCACCACACCGGGGCGGCGAAACCTATGTGCACGTGGTTTCCTGACGGTCTGCATGGGTTGCAACCTGTGCAGACCGTCAGCAGGCTGTGCAGACCCCCGCTGCGAGTCGGGTCGCGAGGCTCGCGAGGTACGCCGTGTCGTCTCGAGACCACCACGACTCACGGCTACGGTGGAGCCGCCGGTCACCCGCTCGCCGCTGCGTCAGGGCCTTGCTCAATGCTCGAGGAAGGACTCCACGTGCCGAAACCCATCACGGTGGCGGTTCTCGGATTCTGGCACGTGCATGCAGCCGAGTACGCCGGGCGGATCCAGCAGCACCCTGACACCGAGTTGGTCGCCGTCTGGGACGATGATCGTGCCCGGGGACAGGCAGCAGCCGACGCTGTCGGAGTGGCTTTCGTCGACGACCTCGACGGTCTGCTCAGGCGCGACGACATCGACGCGGTAGCCGTCACCACTGCCACCAGCGCACATCACGCGATCATGTTGCGCGTCGCACAGGCCGGAAAGCACATCTTCACTGAGAAGCTCCTGGCTCCGACCGTCGACGAAGCCGAGGAGATCATTGCCAAGGCGGATGAAGCTGGCGTTGCCCTGGTGGTGTCACTCCCCCGCCTGTATGACGGATATGCCCGGGCAATCGTCGAACAGCTCGACGAGAGGCGGCTTGGCGAGCTCACCTTCTGCCGAATCCGGCTGTCTCACGATGGGGCGATCGCCGGCTGGCTGCCGGAACGCTTCTACGACCAGACGGTTGCCATCGGAGGCGCACTCAGCGATCTGGGGTGCCACCCGGTCTACCTCACCCAGCTCTTCCTCGGGACCCTCCCAGCTACGGTGAGCGCCACGTACACCTCATTCACCAAACACCAGGTCGAGGACCAGGCCGTCGTGACGCTCGGATACCCCGGTGGCGTGATCGGTGTCGTCGAAACCGGATTCCTGAGCAACAACCCGTTCACCATCGAGATGCACGGCACCCGAGCCAGCCTGGCGTACGACAGCACCGACAAGCTGCTCCGGGTGCGAAGCCTCGGTGCGAACACCTGGCAGCCGCTCCCCATGCCTCAGGACGACGCTGACGCGTTCAGCCGGTGGGTGGCTCACATCCGCGACGGCACGCGAGCCGATGACAATCTGACCCGGGCAGTCGAGCTGACCCGCCTGGTATCGGCGGCCAACGCCGCAGCAGCTACCGGTACGACGGTGCGCTATCAGATGGAGGCAGCGTGAGCACGATCAAGGTCGGCGTGCTGGGTGGCGGCGGCATCCTGGACGCCCATATTCGGGGTTACCGCGCCTACGCCAATGCCATCGAGGTGGTTGCCGTGGCCGATGTGGTGGAGGAGACCGCCCGTAGGCGCGCGGCCGAGCTGGACGCGGCAACGTACACCGACTTTCGGCAAATGATCTTGGAGGCAGACCTCGACGCCGTCGACATCTGCTTGCCGCATTACCTGCACGCCGAGGCCATCGTGGCCGCTGCTCAAGCAGGAAAGCACATCTTGTGCGAGAAGCCGCTCTGCCTAACTGTGTTGCAGGCAGACGAGGTGCAGCAGGCCGTCAGTACGGCGGGTGTGACCTTGATGTGCGCTCACAACCAGCTCTATCTGCCCGCGGTGGCCAAAGCAAAGCAGCTGCTGGATCAGGGCATTCTCGGCACGGTCTACGAAGTTCGCACCACCGACAGCTTCTACAACGACTTCGACCCGCAGAACATGGGCTGGCGCGCGAGCGCTGCCACGAGCGGAGGCGGTGAGCTGATGGACACGGGCTACCACCCGACCTACCTGATGCTGCACCTCGCGGGAGGCTCACCGGTCGAGGCCACCGCCCTGCTGTCACGGCACCGGCTGCGCTTCATGGAGGGTGAGGACTCGGCTCAAGTGCTGGTCCGCTTTGAGAACGGGGTCGTCGGCCAGCTGGTCACGAGTTGGGCGTACGACCCGCCGCCGGGAACGCAGAGATTCTCCGTCGTCGGGGAACTCGGCTCGCTGCGAAGCGATGGCAGGTCGCTGACGGTAACCCTGCGCGGATCGAGTAGCCAAACCTATGACTTCGAGGACGTGGACACCTACGCGTACGAAATCGGACAGTTTGCTGACTGCTTGCGCTCCGGCATACGCCCGCTGCACACCGAGAAGGAGGGCATCGACGTGCTGTGCCTCATCCTTGCTGCCTACGAGGGTGCGCGGAGTCGGACCATAGCGCCCGTTTTCAGGGGTTCTGAGCTCTGAGCAAACCCGGCCGGAAAACACTCGTGCCTCCCACCAGAGGCGAGAGGCACGAGCACATTCCCCGAGCGTGAGCGGCCGTGGGCCAAACAGCGAGTGCTCTACTCGCTGACTGCGAAGCGCGTTCTGCGCGCCTCACCGGCAACGTGAAGACCACTCACCCGACCACACCCCGACGTTCCCTCCCCCATAGAGGAACGTTCAGAATGAACGCTGTCGAAGGGCGATGCCCGTCATTTGTTGGCTAACCAACTCCTGACACAGCAAAAAATTAGCGGGACCGCCAAAATGTGTCGACCCCCAAACGCCGATTTGTCCTCTTCTGGACATGTCAAAAAGCGGACATTTCATCGGATCTGGGTTGCCTCGCGAAACAAGCCCCCCGCTGACTCCTGCTGCATAGCGCGGACCACGCTACAGCAAATTGCTAGCCCCCGAGAAGCCCTCGTATCTCCTCAGCTGAGAGCGCCGCAGCTGCCAGCGCTTCACCGCCTACGACCGATTCGAACAGTTCCTCCTTACGCGCCTTCAGATCCATCACCTTCTGCTCGATGGTGTCCTTTGCGACCAGTCGATACACCATGACGGTCTTTGTCTGGCCGATCCGATGCGTGCGATCCACCGCCTGAGCCTCAGTAGCTGGGTTCCACCACGGATCGAGCACGAAGCAGTAATCGGCCTCAGCGAGATTGAGACCGAAGCCGCCCGCCTTCAGGCTGATCAGGAAAACTGATGCGGCTTTGTCCCGGAATCGCTGGATCACCCGCTCGCGGTTCCGGGTCCGGCCGTCGAGGTACGCGTACGAGATGTCTGCCTCCGCCAGCCGAGTCCGGATCCTGCTCAAGAAGGTCGTGAACTGACTGAAGACCAGCGCTTGATGGCCTTCTCCGACCAGCTCGCTCAGGTCTTCCAGCAGCACCTCGATCTTTGCCGCCGGCACGCCACTGTCAGCGTCGTCGACCAACGCCGGATCGAGGCTGAGGCGGCGCAGCAGCGTCAGCGAGCGGAGCACGGTGAAGCGGTTGCGGTCGAGATCTCCGATCAGCCCCAAGACCTTCTGCCGTTCTCGCTGCAGGTGCGTTTGATAAATCCGCCGGTGCTTGGGGTGAAGCTCGACTTCGACAACCTGCTCCTGCTTGGGCGGCAGCTCGGCGGCGACGCTCTCCTTGGAGCGGCGCAGCATCAGTGGCCGGATTCGCCGGCGCAGCTGACGCAGTCGAGTGGCGTCCATGCTGCGCTCGATTGGTCGCCGGTAGTACTCGCCAAACCGATCGGGATCCGGGAAGAGGCCCGGGGCGGTAATCGAGAGCAGCGCCCAGAGGTCCATCAGGCTGTTTTCCAGTGGGGTGCCGGTGATGGCCAGCTTGAAGGGAGCCGCGATGCGGCGCGCGCACTGGTAGGTCTTGGCCCGATGGTTCTTCACGAACTGTGCCTCGTCCAGGATCAGTCCGGCCCACTCCAGCTCGGTGAGCTTGTCGTTGTCGATCCGCAGCAGGGCATAGGAGGTGATCACCACGTCTGCGGCGGCGACAACCTCAGCACTCGGCGCGCCGCGCTTGGACCGAGACTCGGTGAGGCAGACGACTCGGAGGTCGGGTGCGAACCTCGCCGCTTCGGTCGACCAATTGGAGACCACGCTGGTCGGCGCCACGACGAGGAAGGGCGGCTGCTCAGGACAGCTCTGCCGGGCATGGCAGATGAGCGCCAGCGCTTGGAGGGTCTTACCAAGACCCATGTCGTCAGCGAGGATGCCGCCAAGTTGATGCGTCCACAAGAAGCGCAGCCAGCGGTATCCATCGAGCTGATACGGCCGCAGCGTGGCCCGCAGCGTCTCCGGAACCTCAACATCAGTGATCGAGGACACGTCGATGAGGCCGCGTACGGATTGCTCCCAGCGAGCTGACTGGTCAATCGCGACGCCCAGGCTTTGGAGGTCGTCCCACAAGCTTGCCTGAAACCGGTTGATGCTCAGCTCGGGTCGATGGCGATCCTGCAGCGCCTTGGACTCTTCGATCAAATCGCGCAGCTGGGTGAACTCCGGTCGGTCCAAGGAGAAATAGACCCCCGTTTCCAAGATCAAGAAGTCCTTGTCCTGGGTGAGGGCGACGAACAGATCCTCGAAGGGCACCACCTCGCCGTCGATGGAGACCTTGATGCGCAGGTCGAACCAGTCGGCAGAGTTGGCACGCTCGACGGCCGCCACCTGAACGCTCGGCTGAGAGCTGGTCTTGCGGTACTCCCGTACCTCCCCCTCCAGCTTGACCCGCATCCCGGCAGCTGCCAGCTGCGGCAGCACCTGCTCAACGAACCTCAACGCCGCCATGCCGTCTAGCAGCACGTGCGGAGCCGGCTGCTGAGGGAGTTCCTTGCTGCGGTTTGCCAGCTGCGGAATATCTGCGTACGGCAGCGGCAGCTCCGCCAGCTTGCGCTGCTCTTCGGCGAGGTCACGGATGCCGTGCCGCTCAGGTGGCTCGTCGATTGGGTACGCCGCGGCGCCCCCAGGGCTGTCGTAGTGCACCATCCAGTCGAGGCGCACCCGATGCTCAGGCCGAAAGCTCACCACGAGGCCAATGATCGGTTCGACATAGTCAGGCAGCCGAACGGATAGGTCGGTGGACGTGATGCTCATCTTCTGACGCAACCGCGGGATGAAGTCGGCCAAGAAATGAGCCTCGTCCTCCGGCGGAATCACGAGTGAGTGAGGATCAACGACGAGCTGCCGCAGTTCGCGGCTCAGCAGCTGATCCAGTCGCGCCACGATCAGCTTCTGTACGCCGGCAGCCTCCTCGCTCACGTAGAAGATTCCGTGGGCCGGATCGCCAAGGACACCAAGTGCTGATAGGTCCAGCTCCTGATCATCAAGCAGCACCCGGGGCCCCACCAGCACCCCGATGGCTGGATCCCGGCGAACGTCGAGGGCCACCGACGCGCCCTGCTCGGTGCGGATCGGACCGAGCAGGGGTTTGGCGGCAAGGATGGTGAGACCGACCGTGGCCGCCTGGTCGAGCAGTCCCCAGAAAGCGCTGCTGACAGTGCCAAGCGATAGCCAGGCGCTGCGGGGCAAGGCATATCGTGCACTTGCTCCGGCGGCCGCGCGGAACTGCAGCAAGAGCTCGCGCTGCTCGGCCACATAGGAGCGGGCGACGAAGTCAAGATCATCCCAGGAGATCCCTGAGCGAACCCATCCGCCGCTATGGCTTCGTCGTGCGGGGCGGATGCGCAGATCCTGACGCCCGAGGTAGCCCCGAAACGCAGGAATCCGCTCAACACCGAATTCCAACGCCAAGGGGGCGACATCAGCGGGCGGCACAGCCGGACCGGTAGCGAGCAGCTTGTCCAGCGTCCTTTCCCACTCCGGTCGTTCGACAGTCGTCCCAGCGACCAGGTGGCGAGCGACGATCAGCACAGCGGCGGCATGTTTGCAGTCGCTCACAACTGGACAATTGCATTGGCTGCGATAGACGCTGACGGTGCCTGATCGGGAGCTGGCCAGGAAGACCGTTACGGCGTAGTCATCGCGCACCGTGCCCTTGACCCGGCCTGTGACCGTCAGGGCGTCGGCATCGACGTTCACGTCGTAGACATGCCCCGATTTGGCGTAGACCATGGCTCGGGCAAATGCCTCGTGGCCGACCATCTGGATGATCGCTTCATGGCCCAGAAGCGAATTCCACGATGCCACCACGCCTTGCACCTTAGTCGCGCGTACCCACAATTCAGTGCCTGCGCACATCGCCTCGGATACCCCGGAGGTGCTGCGTCAGAACCAAATGGGAGAGTAGGTCGACGGTGCCATTTCAGGCTTAGGTTTCAGCAGCTCGGAAGCGGGCATAAGGAACTCGCAAGCGGACATACAACGACGTAGGGAGGATCAATCAATGAGCGAGTCAACACAGGGTCCCAGCGAGGGTGTCGAGGATCTTGAGGGCCCGGCGGACGGCGGCGCCGAGGGGATCCCGGGCATCCGTGATGGTGGAGCTGACGGCAGCGCCGACGGGGCATTAGGTGGCCGCGACGGTGGAGCAGATGGCGGAGCCGATGGTGGAGCAGATGGCGGAGCCGATGGTGGCGCAGATGGCGGAGCCGATGGTGGCGCAGACGGTGGAGCCGATGGTGGAGCAGACGGTGGAGCCGATGGTGGCGCAGACCGCGGAGCCGATGGCGGCGCAGACCGCGGAGCCGATGGTGGCGCAGACGGTGGAGCCGCTCGCTGAGGAATCCGTCCTCAATCGACTCATTGCCGTCGATCGCGATCAGTTCGCACGCCACTACTGGGGGCAGCAACCGTTGCTGTCAGCGGCCGCCGATCTCCCAAGCGGATTCATCGAATTGCTCGATGCGAACGCCATCGACGAGCTTGTGTCGCGGCGCGGTTTGCGGACGCCGTTTCTACGGGTGGCCAAGAACGGCACGACTTTGGCCGACAATGCCTTCACCTCGCCCGGCGGCGTCGGTGCGGGAATTGCTGACCAGGTAAACGAGGACAAGCTGGTCCGGCTTTTTGCCGACGGTTCGACCCTGGTGCTGCAGGCCTTGCATCGCGTTTGGCCGCCTGTTGTTGAGTTCTGCCAGCAGCTCGCCGCCGAGCTTGGCCATCCGGTGCAGGCCAATGCGTACGTGACGCCGCCACAGAACCAAGGCTTCAGCGCTCACTACGACGTACATGACGTCTTTGTTCTGCAAGTTGAAGGAGAGAAACGGTGGCGGATACATCCGCCTGTCCTGGTATCGCCGCTACGCGATCAGCCTTGGAGCGACCGCAAGACTGACGTTGAGAAAAGGGCTGAAGAACCACCTCTGATCGAGGCGGTGCTGAAACCGGGCGACTGCCTCTATCTCCCGCGCGGATATCTGCACGCTGCGACGGCGCTCGGCGGGGTGAGCACTCACCTGACTCTTGGCGTCCATGTCTGGACCCGCTTCGCGCTCGCGCAGCAGCTGATGGAGCAAGCTTTGCGGACCGTCGGCAATGATCCAGTGATCCGCGCCTCCCTGCCGCTGGGAGTGGACGTGTCAGACCCACGTGAGATGGGCTCGGACTTCGATGTCGTCACGGCCATACTGGCGGACGCCGTCGAGCACGCAGATCTTGATCAGATGTCTCAGTCGCTGTTGCAGAATGCGCGGCTAAACCAGCGGGCGGCGCCGATCGGCCCACTCAAGCAGCTTCGCGATGCCGATACGCTCACCGCCGACACGCAGATCGTGCTTCGCCGCCATCTGGCCGCATCTCTTGATCACACCGGATCCCGCAGCGTTATGCGCAGTCGCGCCGGTGACCTAGCGGTGGCCGAGGACGATGTCGGGCCACTCAAGGCATTGCTGACCAACGGTGTAGCCGCGGCTGATGATCTTGGCGTGGAGCTTGCGCGGCGCCTGCTGGTCGCCGGCTTGGCCATCGTGGAGTGAGTGAGCCAGGTTCGGCGTTCCGGTGTGCGGACGCAGCGCGAGTACGAGCGGATCCGCTGACAGGTTCGGCGCCGCCGGCGCGCCGCTGGCTGCTGCTGGAGCATCCGGGTCCCTGGCGGATCGACGCCATCGCCGGCGCTGGGATTGAATCTGATGTTCTCTCCACCTTGGTGGAAAAGGCCGGCTCGGCAACGCGAATTCTGCTCGTTCGCCGGCCTGGGCGAATTGACCGGCGGACACCACGCCGATGGATTCTGGCTGCCCTGGACTCAGCCACCTTTACCGGTCGCTGGCGGGACGATCACGATCTGCTGGACGCCGCTGAGGCTCTGACCGTCGCCTCCCCGCCACTAGAACCACCCCAGCCCGTGATCCTCGTGTGCACCCACGGCGTACACGACGTCTGCTGTGCGCTTCGGGGCCGTCCAGTGGCTCAGGCTCTAGCATCCCGATGGCCGGAGCTGGTGTGGGAATGCACTCACATTGGCGGCGACCGGTTCGCTCCGAATGTGGTCCTGCTTCCCGACGGTTTCTACTACGGCAATCTCGACCCGAACAGCGCGATGGCCACGGTCGAGGCGCACCTGGCGGGTACCGTGCTTGCCGACCGGCTCCGCGGCATGGCGCGCTTCCTGCCGCCGATTCAGGCAGCCGTCATTGCCGCGTACCAGCGCTATGGGCCACTCAGACCCTCAGATGTGACCGTTCAGACCAGCCAGCACATCGGGCCCTACCACGGGCACGGCTCGGAGACCATCGTCGATCTGCTGATCGAGCCTCGACAGGAAATGATCAAGGTACGGGTGCTGGCGGTCCGGCGACCCGACGCCCAGCTGACCTGCCGCGCAACCCGCGAGACGCCAGCCACCGAATATCGGGTCATTGACTTTTCATCCTCAGGTTGACCGACTGGTGGCACTAGATTTGGCTGCCCGGCAAGTGGCTGAAACCGCAATGAAATCGCGCCAGCTATCGTGTCGTTTGCGACCGCTTCCCTGATGTTCAACTCTGAGGAGGCAGACCGTTGCCGGTTCTGCATGTTTCCGTTACCTCACCACTTCCGCCTCAAGAAGCCCTGCAGCGACTTACCGATTTCAGCCCCGCAAGAGCTGAGGCATGGGCTGACGTCGACGACGACAACTTGATCGTGCACGACAAGGGCGCTGGCTGGGCCGAGGTCACAGAGGGCAACAAGCTCGGATGGGAGCGGGAGCGCTACACATGGGATGCTGCGGCCGGTACCGTCTGAGCGGTCACCGTGAACTCCAACATCTGGGCACCAGGTAGCGGCTGGAACTACACGATCATGTCGGAAGGCAGCGGCAGTCGCGTGGAGATACAGCGGTCCGGAAGGGTTACCGAATCAAGGGAAAGCTGGTCGGCGCTCTGTTATCGCTGTTCGGCAAGCGCTTGATCAGGTTCCAGCACCGCGGCTGCCCTCGACGATCGTTGAAGTGATGGGCCGCGTCGGCGGCGGATACGCCTCACGCAGTGGCAGCTTCCTCAGACTAACGATGATCGACTTTCGGCTTGTCCGCCAGACACTCGGCCAAGATGATCATGACCCTTCGTTCGGCAACACCAGCCGTTGAGAATAAGGTCAATTCCATGGCGACCGAGGTCGTCACGGCCAAGGCGTCCGGACGCATTGCCGAGCGACCTCAGCTGATCAGTGCCGTCGGAGAGCAGTGGAGGATTCATCCGAACGAGAGGAGCAAGATGGCAGCGAAGTTCGAGCTGTACAAGAGCTCTAATGGCGAGTACCGGTGGAGGCTCAAGGCGACGAATGGGGGCTCTTCGGATTCCGCGGGGGGTGAGCGTTCGCCGTCGGTCTGCGTCGTGTCGTTGGCGGTGAGCTAGGTCGAGGTCCTTCAGGATCGGTAGCGACAGTGAGAATGTGCAGGTGCTGTCGGTTGGGTCTGACTCGGGTTAGCGACCGGCGCCTTTGGCTGCCTTGGCTTGGATGTGTCGGCCCTCCGGCGGTGCGCACACGGTCGAGCGTCGTGACCTCATAGGAGCTTGAGCTTTCGTCGATCTCGTCACTGTCTTGTCCGAATCGCTCGCGGGCCGTGCGAGGTCGAGCGGAAGGACGCCAGGAGATGGTTGATCGTGTCGTGTTCGTCGGGGTGGATACGCACGCCGATGTGCATCACGCAGCGGTGGTCGACGAGCTGGGCCGGTGGTTGGGTGACCGTGGGTTCGCGACGACACCGGCTGGGTACGCCGAGTTGTGGGGTTGGGCTGGGAGCTTCGGAGCGATCGCGGTAGCCGGGGTGGAGGGCACCTCGTCCTACGGTGCCGGCTTGACCCGTTATCTGCGGGCTCAGGCGGTGCGGGTGGTCGAGGTGGATCGGCCGGATCGGAAGAGCCGGCGGATGCAGGGCAAGTCGGATCCCTTGGACGCCTGCAGCGCGGCTCGGGCGGTGGCCTCGGGACGGGCGGCTGGTGTGCCAAAGAGTCACGACGGCGTGGTGGAGTCGATCCGCTGTCTGCATCTGGCCCGACGCTCTGCGATCAAGGCCCGGACCCAGGCAGTGAATCAGATCCGGGCACTGTTGACCACCGGTCCGGCGGTGCTGCGGGAACAGACACGTGGGCTGGGCCGCAAGGCGTTGATCTCGCGGATGGTGCGGTTGCGGCCCGAGCTGAACGGCGCCCAGCACCCAGAGCAGGCGACCAAGATCGCCGTCCGGGGATTGGCCCGCCGCTGCCAAGCCCTCAATGAGGAGATCGCCGCCCTCGAGGTCCAGCTGAGCCAACTCACCTTGGCGGCGGCGCCGCGGTTGTTGGCTCGACCCGGGATCGGTATCGATACCGCGGCTCAGCTGTTGATCACTGCCGGGGACAACCCGGACCGGTTGCGGTCGGAGGCCGCGTTCGCCCGGCTCGTTGGCGTGGCACCGATACCTGCCTCGTCCGGTCGGACCGACCGGCACCGACTCAGCCGCGGCGGGGACCGGCAGGCCA
>DATLPF010000158.1:0-36877 GCA_035535875.1 Propionibacteriaceae bacterium | reverse complement strand
GGACATGTCCTCACCATGACCACATTTCGACCCTATCCAGGCCCGCAGAAGCGACTCACATTGCTAGCTGGCTGCCAGGTTCCACCCAGGCAGTTGACAGATAGGAGCGTCACCCTGTTCGACAGGCATCGCGAACCGAGGATAGGGAGCAACAAACGTGGCAGCTTCGATGAGGACTGCAGTCGCAATAGGGGCAGGAATACTCGTACTTGGCGCTGGCATCGGAGCGGGGAGCATAGCGTCCGCACACACCCCAGCAACGCCTAACCCGACAAGCGCGCCCAGTGGTACCTCAACGCCCAGCATTCCCGCGCCGAGCACTGAGCCACCGGGCTGGCCAACCGACCCAGATCAGGCCGAGCGTGAGGCGGCACTTGTCCAAACCTTGTCCGAGATGCTCGGCGTCGACGAGGCCGAGATCAGGGCCGCCCTTGACCAGATCCGTGCGGCTTATGCAGCGGAAGGGCCGGCTGCGCTGGATGCTTGGCTTGACCAGGCGGTCCAGTCGGGCATCTTGACTCAGGAAGAGGCGGATGCTGTACGCCAGGCGGTTGAGCAGGGCGTGATCAACCTCGGTCCTAGGTAAGTAGCGCAGCGGCTAACGGTTGTCGCTCATGATCTTGGCGAGCCGCGCTGTCCGCGGGTTGGTGAAAATGTCCTCCAGCATCACCAATGATCCGTCGGGGCCGGCGAGCGGCACTCGCCAGTTCGGGTATTCGTCGATGGTTCCGGGCTGGTTTTGTAGCTGACGTTCGCCAACGGCGTCGGCGAGCGAGAGGCAGCGCAGCCGCGACGGAGTCCAGGTCAAGTAACGGTGCAGGGCTTCCACGGTCTCCTCGACCCCCGCATCGGGATGTAAAGCGCCGCGACTTCGAAGGTTGTCCAGCCACGCCTGGCGCTCCGCCTCATCGGCCTGCAATTCCTCGTCCAACGTGCGAGTCAGGATGTCAAGCTGATCACGGAGCCGGACGTGATCACCAGCCAAGTAGCCGGCGGTGGGTGGCAGATCATGGGTGGTGACCGACGCCAGGCAGTACTCCCGCCACTTTTCAGGTGCCAGCGGCGTACCGTCCCCACCCCAGTCGAACTCGAACCACAAGATCGACGTGCCCAGGATGCCGCGTTCCCGTAGGTAGTCGCGGACCCAAGGCTCCACGGTTCCTAGATCCTCGCCAACCACCACTGCGCCTGCCCGATGGGCCTCCAGAGCGAGAATGCCCATCATGGCTTCGTGGTCGTAGCGAACGTAGGTGCCCTGCGTGGGATGCATACCCTTGGGAATCCACCAGAGCCGGAACAAACCGATCACATGATCGACACGCAGGCCGCCGGCATGCCGCAAGATGGTGGAGACCGTCTCTCGGAAGGGCGCGTACGCGGTGGCAGCGAGCCGATCAGGCCGCCACGGTGGCTGATTCCAGTCCTGCCCCAGCTGGTTGAAGGGATCCGGCGGGCAACCTACCGAGACGCTTCGTGCGTAACTGTCTTGCAAGCTCCAGGCATCTGCGCCGCGCGTGCTCACACCCACCGGCAGATCGTGCATCACCCCAAGCGCCATGCCAGCGCGCACAGCTGCCTGCTGGGTGCCGGCGAGCTGCTCCTCCATCAGCCACTGCAGCCAGCAGTGGAAGTCGATCTTGGCGGCATTCGCTACAGCGAACCCGGCAACAGCTGGCGACTCGGGATCCTGCAGCTCGGTTGGCCAATCCTGAAAACTCGGGCCGTGTTCCTCGGCGAGCGTGGCCCAGGTTGCGAAGCTATCCAGGCCACTCCCCTCACGGCGCCGATAGGCGGCAAACGAGGCTTCCCGTCCCGGCGTACGAGGTACCGTGAAAATGATCTTGAGGGCCTCGCGCTTCGCATTCCATGATCGATCCCGATCGATCTGGATCGAGTCAGCAATCTCGTCGAGTAGCCGGATTCTGATCTTGTCGATCTCTTCCCGCTGCGCCCCGCTGGCCACGGCATACTCCGCGATGCGTTCGAGTCGTAGATAGAGGGGATTGGCAAAGCGGCGGCTGCTGGGTAGATATGGCGACGGCTGTAGCGGAGGCACTGGTTCGGCTGCGTGCAGCGGATTGACCAAGACGAAGTCGGCCTGGTGCTCGGCCGCCGACCACACGGCCAGATCCTCAAGATCAGTGAGGTCGCCCACTCCCCAGGACTGCTCTGAGCGCACGCTATAGAGCTGAGTGGCGAGGCCCCAGCCACGATGCTGGCCCATCCGTTCCGGGAAGCCCAGCCACTCCGGGGTAACGATCAACGGCATGGACGCTTGCCGCCCGCCGCTGGCGGCCTTCAGGGTGTGGTAGCCAAGTGGCAGGTCGGCCGGGAGCTCGAACGACGCCTCTCCAACCCAGCCTTCATCGATCTCACGCGGCGGTGTCCAGTTCTCTAGCTGCTGCAGGTCGTGACGGCTCTCTCCCGTCTCGAGTTCGATCCAGACAGTGACCGGGCTGCCGTGCGGTACATGGACCCACACCGAGGCCGTCCGATGCTCTCGAATCGTCATGCACGGTGGCAACATCTGGGTCCACGGATAGCGGTGATGGCTCGCCAGGGCGACAGCAGCAGCTTCTGGTGTCGACGCGTCAATCTCCAAAGCCGCGAGAATGGCAACCACGGTGTCGCGAGCGACGGACATGTGCCGGCCTTGCCAATCCCAGTACTCCGTCGCGACGCCAAACGCCTCAGCCAGGTCGTAAAGGGTTGGGTCGAGTTCTGTCACGGCGCCAATCCTGGCAGCAATCAATAGGCCGCCGATGCCCTCACTCACGCCTGGTGTGCGGCAAGTTGCCCGCAAGCTCCGTCGATCTCCCGACCACGCGTGTCGCGCACTGTGACCGGCACACCCCTCGCCTGGAGCCGCCGGACGAACTCGTCCTCGTCCGTGCGTCGGGACGCGGTCCACATTGAGCCGGGGGTGGGATTCATCGGTATCAGGTTCACGTGCACCCAACCCCAGTTACCGCGGCGGCGCAGCACTTTGGCGAGCAGTTCTGCCCGGGAGGGCTGATCATTGATGTCGCGAATCAGGATGTACTCGATGGAGACGCGACGCTTGGTCGTCTTGGCGTACTCCCATGCGGCGTCGATCACTTCCTCGACGTTCCAGCGGGTATTGATCGGCACCAACTCATCGCGCAGCTCGTCATCGGGTGCGTGCAATGACAGCGCGAGCGTGAGCGGGATCCCCTCGGTGGCGAGCTGCTGCATCCGCGGTACCAGCCCGACCGTGGAGACGGTGATGCCGCGGGCGCTCAGCCCGAGACCATCCGGCGTTGGGGTGGTCAGCTGGCGTACGGCGCCAACAACCGCCTTATAGTTGGCCAGCGGCTCGCCCATGCCCATAAAGACCACATTGCCGACCCAACCGGCGCCTCCGGAGATCTGCCCGCGGCGCAGCTTTCGCGCGCCGTCCATCACCTGTTCGACGATTTCCGCGGTACTCATGTTGCGCTGCAGGCCGCCCTGCCCGGTGGCGCAGAAGGGACAGGCCATGCCGCATCCCGCCTGGCTGGAGACACACATGGTGACCCGATCCGGGTAGCGCATCAGCACGCTCTCGACGAGCGCGCCGTCGTGCATCCGCCACAGCGTCTTGACCGTGGCTCCGCCGTCACAGGTGAGGTCACGGACTGGGGTCAACAACCTCGGCATGAACTTTTCCGCCAGCGCCTCACGTACGTCAAGAGGTAGGTCGGTCCAGTCGGCGGGATCGTCGCGGAGTCCCTCGAAGTAGTGTGCGGACAGCTGCCTGGCGCGATAGGCGCGTTGACCCATTGCTTCGACGTACTCGCGCCGTTGGGCCGGGCTCAGGTCGGCCCAGTGGCGCGGCGGCTGGCCGCGACGAGGCGCCTCGAAGACTAACGATCTCGCGGGGGGGTCAGGGGGGGTCGTCCCCCCCTCGAAACGCGGAAGCGAACGGTTCATCCGCCAGGAACCAAGAGGTACATGATCAACCAGGCTACGGGGGCGGCAACGAGCAGCGAGTCGAGCCGGTCCATGACTCCCCCATGCCCGGGCAGGAAGGAGCTCATGTCCTTGATCCCGAGATCTCTCTTGATCATCGATTCGATCAGGTCACCGCAGGTCCCGGCAGCAACCAGGCTGACGCCGAGAATGATCCCTCCCCAAAACGGAACATGAAGAACGAAAAGGGCCATACAGACGCCGGCAGCTGCGCCGAAGACGAGTGATCCGGCCAGACCCTCCCACGATTTCTTCGGGCTGATCTTGGGCACCATCGGATGTTTTCCGAACAACACCCCAGCGACATAGCCGCCGGTGTCGCTCATGACCACGATGAGCAGGAAAGTCACCACTCGCGCAGCGCCCTGCGCTTCGGCGAGCATCAAGGCGGCGAACGAGCCGAGTAGCGGCACATAGGCAATGATCAACAGGCTCGCGGCGGAGTCGCGGACGAATCCCGCAGCGCCCTTCGGCATCCGCCAGATGAGGCTGGCCAGCACAGTCAGCGCCAAAGACGCGAGCAGCACACTGGTGGTGGAGAAGATCACCGGCTCCTGCCGCCCCGCGAAGTAGGAACCAAAAGAGATGGCAACGCTGCCGATCGCGATCGGAACGATCGCCGACGTCATGCCCTGCTTCTTCAGAGCCTCGTGAAGTTCGACTGCAGCCAGCACCAACGCCACGCCGACGAGCACAACAAACGCGGGCTTGAGGTAGATCAAGCTGAGTACGACGTACGCGCCGAGTCCGACGCCGATGCCGATAGCGGCCGGCAGGTTGCGGCCGGCGCGGCCGTGCGTCTCCGCCGGCGCAGCCGGTGACTCAGTCATCACACGTCGAGCTGCGAGCGTCGGTAATCGCGCGCCGCCGGGCGGAGGAGGAGCGAGCGGAGGCGTTCTTTCCTCCGCGAGCGACGACGACGTCGGCGGACCCCAGAGCGCGATGCGCGAGCAGCTCAAACTTCAAGCAGCTCGGCTTCCTTGTGCTTGAGGACATCGTCGATCTCGTCGACGTGCTTGCGCGTGGCGGCGTCGAGCTGCTTCTCCGCTCGTACCACCTCGTCTTCACCAACTTCCTTGTCCTTCACCATCCGGTCCAGGGCCTCCTTCGCCGTACGGCGGGCGCCTCGGACAGAGATTCGGGCGTCTTCAGCCTTGTGCTTGGCCACTTTGATGTATTCCTTGCGCCGCTCCTCGGTGAGCTCGGGAAGCGTGACTCGGATAGTGGTGCCATCGTTGGAGGGATTCACCCCGAGATCAGAGTTGCGGATCGACTTCTCGATGCTGGCCATGGCGGACTTGTCGTACGGGCTGATCAGCACGACCCGGGCGTCCTGCACGTGAAAGGTGGCGAGTTGCTGGAGCGGTGTCGGCGAGCCGTAGTAGTCGGCGGTCAGCTTGGCGAAGATCGCGGGGTGCGCCCGACCCGTACGAATGGCTGCGAACTCCTCCTTGGTGTACTCGACCGCATTCGCCATCTTGGTCTCGGCTTCGCGCAGGATGTCGGCGATCACAGCTGTTCTTCTCCTTAAGCGTGGACGATCGTTCCGATCCTCTCACCCGAGACCACGCGGACGATTGTGCCGTCAGTGTCCAGGCTGAAAAAGATCATCGGAAGCTTGTAATCGCGGGCCATGCTGATGGCGGTCGCGTCAGCAACCTTGAGGTTCCGCGCCAGATACTCGTCATAGGTCAGTTCGTCGAACTTGATGGCGTCAGGGTGCCTGAGAGGATCGGCGGAATACACCCCATCCACCCCTTGCTTGCCCATCAGCAGCACCTCCGCGCTGATTTCGAGGGCCCGCTGAGCGGCCACGGTGTCAGTGGAAAAGTACGGCATGCCAGAGCCAGCACCGAAGATGACGACCCGGCCCTTTTCAAGATGCCGCTCCGCTCGGCGCGGAATATAGGGCTCTGCCACCTGTCCCATGGTGATCGCGGTCTGCACCCGTGTTTGAACGCCAACCTTTTCCAGAAAATCTTGGAGTGCCAGGCAGTTCATCACCGTCCCGAGCATGCCCATGTAGTCCGCCCGGTCACGTTCCATCCCGTGCTGTTGCAGTTCGGCGCCACGAAAGAAGTTGCCGCCGCCAACCACGACCGCCACTTGGACCTGCATCTGGACCACGATGGCAATCTGTTTGGCGAGTCCCGCGACGACGTCTGGATCGACGCCGACCTTGCCGCCACCGAAGACCTCACCCGAGAGCTTCAACATCACCCGCTTGTAGGGACCATTCACCCGCCGGGTTCCTCTCTCTGTCGTGGGAGCTGCTCGCAATGCCGACGCGCGCAGCTCGGCGTTAGGCGCCACCGGCGCCACAACTACTGCGCGCCGGCCGCGTCAAAGCGTACGAACCGCAGGACCTTGATGCCTGCTTCGGCAAGCTGCTTGCCAAAGCTGACCTTGCTATCGGTTACCGAGGGTTGATCAAGCAGTGCGACGTCTTTGAAGTACGCATTCACACGGCCCTCGACAATCTTGGGAAGAGCCTGTTCAGGCTTGCCCTCTTCCTTCGCCGTGGCCTCTGCGATGCGGCGTTCGTTCTCCACCAGGTCGGCCGGAACCTCATCACGGCTGACGTATTGCGGGCGCATTGCCGCAATCTGCATCGCGGCGCCGCGAGCCGCTGATTCATCAGATCCCTCGTACTCGACCAGCACTCCCACCTGCGGCGGGAGATCAGACGCTCGGCGGTGCAGATACACCGCCGTCCGACCGTCGAAGTACGCGGCGCCGCTCACTTCGAGCTTCTCACCGATCTTCACCGCGAGCTCCTCAACCGCCTCTCCGACGGTCTGGCCCGATGGCAAGACCGCAGCGTTGGCGGCCTCGACGCTGTCGGCCTTGCTCGCTGCCACCGCTTTCACGGCATCGGCGGCCAAGGCTTGGAACGCCTCGTTCTTGGCCACAAAGTCCGTCTCAGCCCCAAGCTGGAGCAACGCACCATCGGTGGAAGCCACCAGCCCATTCGCCGCCGACCGCTCGGCGCTGCGCTTGGCCGCCTTGGCTTGGCCGCTTACGCGCAGGATGTCGACAGCCTGGTCGAAGTCGCCGTCGGACTCGGTGAGTGCCTTCTTGCAGTCCATCATGCCCGCGCCGGTGGCGTCGCGGAGTCTCTTCACTTCAGCAGCGGAGATCGTTGCCATGAGTTGGGTGGTCCTCGTTCTTTTGATGTGTATGGGCGTTCAGCTGTGGGTCGAGCCCTTATCCGGGTCGTAGACGTTTTCGGGGTCGGGATTGTCGGACTGGAGCTCCAGATCCGCTTCCTTATCCGCCGCCTCCTCGGCCTCGAGAGAGGCTTCCTCCGGCTGCTCCTCGCCGGGCACTGGGAGAGCGTCGGGCGCCGGCTCGTCGTGCGGTGTGGCCGGTGCCGGCTCCTGAGAGGCGCCGAGCAGCTCGAGCTCCCAGTCGGGCATTGGCTCAAGCTCTGCCTCAGCTCCCGTCTGCGCGCCTGAGCGGGCCATCAAGCCGTCAGCAACGGCATCGGCTAGCACCCGGGTGAGCAATGAAACCGAGCGAATGGCGTCGTCATTCCCGGGGATCGCAAAGTCGACCTCATCGGGGTCACAGTTGGTGTCGAGGATGGCGATCACTGGAATCCGCAGCTTGCGAGCCTCGTCGACAGCCAGATGCTCCTTCTTGGTGTCGACGATCCATACTGCCTGAGGAGTCCTCGTCATGTCCCGAATGCCGCCCAGGGTGCGTTCCAGCTTCTCCTTCTCCCGGCGTAGACCGAGCAGCTCTTTCTTGGTCAGACCGGATGCGGCAATGTCGTCGAAGTCCAGCCCTTCCAGCTCCTTGAGTCGCTGGATGCGCTTGATCACGGTGTGAAAGTTGGTCAGCATTCCGCCCAACCAGCGTTGGTTCACGTACGGCATTCCGACCCTGGTCGCCTGCTCGGCAATGGCCTCCTGGGCCTGCTTCTTGGTACCGACGAAGAGCACCTGGCCGCCACGGGCCACGGTGTCCTTGACGAACGCGTACGCGCGGTCGATGTAGGTCAGCGACTGCTGCAGATCGATGATGTAGATGCCGTTGCGCTCGGTGAAGATGAACCGCTTCATCTTCGGGTTCCAACGGCGGGTCTGGTGTCCGAAGTGGACACCGCTCTCGAGAAGTTGTCGTGTGGTGACGACGGCCATGGCCGCCCTTCCTTCCTTGCCGGCACGTGCGGGCGCCGGCGTACGGTTTCTCAGCACCGAGCCCTTCGGCGCTGCCTGATGCTCGCGCGACACACACTCGAGCTGACCTCTCGTCAGTGTCGAGACCGGATGTGGCGCCCGGACCGGAGCCGGTACGCGAGCATGCGAAGTCAGACCTGATGGCAGATCTGCACAGACGAGTCTATCCACAACGCACAGGTGCCTTCGAACGTCATCCACAGATTTGCCCGTGGCTGCACGATTTCTGGTGAGCGTCCGGAGACTCCCGCCATGCGAGTCCTTGCTGCGAGCGTCGGGAAATCGCGCACCGCCGTGCTGAGGAGGAACGAGCAGAGGCGGTCTTTCCTCTGCGAGCGGCGACGAAGTAGACGGATTCCGAGGTTCGCGCCGCCGATCTGCAGGAGGAGATGGCGGAACAACGCATTTCCGTTACGCCAGCTCCGACGAAGACGGCGGCAACCCAGCGAACATCGCAGCGAGCGGAAGCGAGCAATTAAACACCGCGCAATTGTGCGAGCAGCTCAAATACTGGGTCGACACCTGCGTGTAGCCGTCTTCGTAGCGGTTTGCGTGAGCGTGCTCGCCATTCCAGCTCCTGCTGTGGCCGCTCCGCCGTTGCCTACGCCCGCCGGTTGGCCACTCAGCGGGGTACCCGTGGTGCAGCGAGGATTCGCGCCGCCAGCGGTCGCGTGGGCACCTGGTCACCGCGGCGTTGATCTTGTTGCCAAACCCGGTGAGGCAATCCTGGCGGCGGCGAGCGGCACGGTGGTGTTCGCCGGATCGATTGCCGGCAAGCCCGTCGTCAGCATTGACCACGGCTCAGTCGGCACCACGTACGAGCCGGTGGTCAGCAGCCTGAGCGTCGGTGAACGAGTGGTGCTGGGGCAGGTGATCGGGGTACTCGGGACGGGCGGGCATTGTCGTGACTGCCTCCACTGGGGGCTCCGGGAGGGTAGAAGTTACCTCGATCCGCTGCTGCTGCTCGGCACTCGCGGTGGCCAGCTGCGGCTGGTGGCGGAGTCTCAGCGCGAGGTCGTGCAGCGCGAAGCACAGGCTCGCGCCAAGGCAGCCGCGTCCGCAACTCAGACCAGCGCCATCATGACCCTGCCTGGACGGCCTGGCAGCCACGGGTTTCTCCACCCGGTGGCGGGTGCGGTGACCTCGGCTTTCGGGATGCGGCTCCATCCGCTGCTCAAAGTCTGGAAACTGCACGACGGCACGGACTTTGCCGCCGCCTGCGGCACAGCCATTCGTGCGCCCTTTACGGGAGTGGTTACCCGGAGGGTCTTCAATCGGGCCTATGGCAATCGGCTGTTTCTGAGCCATGGCAGCGTCGACGGGGTTCGGGTGGACACCGCCTTCAACCACGCCGCGAGCTATCTGGTGCGGCCTGGTCAGCGGGTAAGCCGCGGCCAGGTGATTGGTGAGGTCGGGAGCACCGGTCTCTCGACTGGTTGCCATCTCCACCTGATGGTGTGGCTGAATGGACGGCTCAGCAACCCGATGAGCTGGTTATGACGGCACCGGGTTTGCCCTGCTCGCGCGGCGCCCCTGGAAGCAAGCCGTCGTCACTCTTCGCGAAACGAGGTATTTGATCTGCTCGCTCCGCTCCCGGGCATGTTTCGCTCATCGCTCCTCCGGTCACCAGCGGGCGCCTATCGACGCTCGCAGAGCGTTCAAGCGCGCGGGTGAGCCTGTTCGAAGGCCGATCGCAGCCGCTCGTTGGTCACATGGGTGTAGATCTGCGTCGTAGCGAGCGACGCGTGCCCGAGCATCTCCTGCACGCTGCGCAGGTCGGCGCCCCCCTCCAGCAGATGGGTCGCCATCGCATGCCGAAGTCCGTGGGGGCCGAGGTCGGGTGCCCCTTGGGTCATCTGAAGGGAGCGATGAACGACCCGGCGCACCACCCGAGGGTCGATCCGCTTGCCGCGCTCGCCGAGGAACATGGCTTGACCAGACTCGCCAGTCACCAGTAGCACCCTGGCCTTTCCCAGCCAGGCCTCGACCGCACGTAAAGCTGGTCTACCGAGGGGTACGGTTCGCTCCTTGCTGCCCTTGCCGAAGACCCGGATCACCTGGCGGGCCCGATCAAGATCGGCCAGGTCGAGGCCGCACAACTCCGATACCCGGACTCCAGTGGCATACAGGACCTCTAACACCGCAGCATCGCGGGCGGCGATCGGTCCCCCAGCCTCGGCAACTGCGGCGACCGCGTCATTGAGCATCTGGGCTGCCGTTCCGGCCTCGAGCGTGGGCGGCAATGTTCTGGTGATCTTCGGAGAGCGCAGGCTGGCCGCTGGATCCGTGGCAACCTGGCCGGTCTCATGTGCCCAGGCGAAGAACATGCGCGCCGCGGCCGCTCTGCGTTGCAGTGTGGCGCGGGCGTGGCCGAGGGTGTGCTGCTTGGCCAGCCAACTGCGCAGCGCCCTCAAGTCGACGGCGTCCAAGGAATCGATGCCCAGCCGACTCAGATGGGTGAACAGATTCACAAGGTCCGCACGGTAGGCACGCACGGTGTGCTCAGCCAGGCTTCGCTGGCCCCGAAGGTGCCGTACGTAGCTGGACAGCAGTGCGTCGAACTGCGGCGGCAACCCTGTCTCGGCCACTTGACCACTCTGAAACACGAGAGTGCGAATTCCAAGCACGCCACGCGGTACCCTCACCGGCGTGCCCTCTCAGATCAGCACCGTGGATGAGTTGCGGGCCGGTGGAACGATTCTGCCGATCCTGCGCTGGGGTAATCCGATCATGCACCGGCCCACTCGTCGGGTGACCGCATTTGACGACGGGTTGATCGAGCTGGTGCGGAACATGTTCGCCACAATGTACGCGGCGGAGGGCGTTGGTCTGGCCGCCCCTCAGGTAGGCGTCGATCTGGCGGTGTTCGTCTATGACTGCCCTGATGAGGACCATGCCAGGCACGTCGGCGTGATGTGTAACGCCGAAGTCAGCTTGCCCGAAGGTAAGGAGCGCAAGCTGCACGCTGCCGACGAGGGCTGCCTTTCCTTGCCGGGCGCCTACATCGAGCTGGCCCGGCCGGACCACGCCATCTGCCGAGGCTTCGACCAGAACGCCGAAAGTGTCGAGGTAGTCGGCACGGGCCTGCTTGCTCGATGTTTGCAGCACGAGACCGATCATCTCAACGGCATCGTGTTCGGCGACCGGCTCTCAGGGCGGGCTCGCAAGAAGCTCTATGGGTTGCACGAGGACGCCGCTGACCTCTATCCCGACGACTGGCCGGTGACCCCCCGAGGCGACAGTGAGTAGCAGGCAATGGCTGCAGCCGCGGCCACATTGAGCGAATCGATGCCCGCAGACATCGGGATGCGAGCCCGTACGGTGGCGCCGTCCGACCAGCGCTTCGAGAGTCCGCCTCCTTCAGTGCCGAGCAGCACCGCAAGCCGGACCTCGGGTGTGATGCTTGCTGCCAGTTCGCTGAGCTCGACTGCATCCGGCGCCAGGCTGAGCGCCACAGTGAGGAATCCCGCCGCGTTCAACATCTGAGGCGCATCGCGCCAGCCATCCAGTCGCGCCCAGGGCAGTGAGAACACCGCACCCATGCTTACCTTGATCGATCGGCGGTACAGCGGATCGGCCGCCCGCGGCGACAGCAGTGCACCGCCCCATCCCAAGCCGGCCGCGTTCCTGAGGATGGCTCCGACATTGGTGTGGTCGACGATGTCCTCCAAGACGACTAATCGCTGCAGCGCCAGCAACTCCTCGACGCTGTACCGCTGCTCGCGGTGCAGCGAGGCCAAGGCGCCACGATGGACATGGAAGCCTGTCACCTGCTCTGCGAGATCCTCGGTCACGACATAGAGGGGTACCCCAGGCCAGCCGGCGAGCACGTCGCACAAGCTCTCCAGCCAGCGCTCAGCCAACAGGAAGGACCGCGGCCGGTATCCGGCGTCGATAGCGCGGCGGATGACCTTCGCACCCTCGGCAATGAAGAGGCCATGTTCGGACTCCAGATGCCGACGGAGCGACGCGTCCCGGAGCCGCACGTAGTCGGCCAGCCGAGGGTCGGCGGCGTCGGTGATGGCAAACCTCACTATGATCCTCCTCTCATGCACATCGTCGGAACATTGGACTGGAAGCCAGCACTTGACCATTCCGAGCTCTTGGCTCGGCCCGTCAGGGAGGCAATCGCCGATCTCGGATTGGACTGCTTCGTGGCTTCTATCGACCCAAGCCGAGCTGACACGGCTACCTTCTGTGCTGCATACGACGTGCCGTTGGAGGTCTCCGCCAACTGTGTCGTGGTGGCCGGCCGGCGCGCCGAGGTGTCCATGATGGCAGCGTGCCTGGTGCGGGCCACCGACAGAGCCGACGTCAATCGGGTGATCAGGAAGCGGCTTGACGTACGCAAGATCTCCTTTGCCGGAATGGACGAGGCAGTACGCCAGACCGGCATGGAGTACGGCGGCATCACTCCCATCGGCCTCCCGCCCACCTGGCCCATCCTGGTTGACGAAGTGGTCGCGGCCCTGGACATGATCGTGATCGGCAGCGGGATCCGCGGGAGCAAGCTCGCTCTGCCCGGGGAATCTGCCGCCAACCTGCCGAATGCCGAGATCTTGGCCCTCGCGCTCAGCTCAACAAACTGACAATCGCGGCGACCCCAACGGCCACGATGATCACGCGATAGATCGTCGTTGGAATTTTGCGACCCACCCTGCCGCCGACCTGGGCGCCGAACACCGATCCGACGGCGATCGCGATCGCTGCCGGCCAGTTCACCTGACTGACGATCACGAACACCACACTGGCGATCGCATTGACGATCGTGGCCAGTACGTTCTTGATCGCATTGATCTTGAGCAGTGACTCCGACAGTCCGATGCCCAAGATCGCGATCAATAAGACTCCCTGGGCTGCACCGAAGTATCCGCCGTAGACGCCGACGAACGCGACGGCCAGCCACAGCAGAACCGGGCCATGGACAGACCCGCCGTCGGCACCCAGCCGCGCACGCCGGATGGCAAGCCTGGCGGAGATGAAAGGTTGCATGATGACCAGGACGCAGCCAAGACCGATCAGGGCCGGCACGATGGCGTCAAAGGCTGCCGACGGCAGCCACAGTAACAGCAGCGCACCGGCGATGCCGCCCAACAGCGAGGCCGTTCCCAACCACAGCAGCCGCCGGCGCTGACCGGTCAGCTCATGCCCCGTGGCCCACGCGCCCGAGAGCGAGCCGGGCGCCAGCCCCACGGTGTTGGAGACGTTGGCGATCACCGGTGGCACGCCAAGTGCCAGGAGAGTCGGAAACGTGATCAAGGTTCCCGAGCCGACGACCGTATTGATCAAACCTGCGGCCGCTCCAGCGCCGAGCAGCGCAAGAAGATCAAGCCAGGTCACTGAGGTTAGGCTGGCTCTCCTGCTCAGACTGGCCGTTGGGGGCGGCCGAGACCGCGGGCTGCTCCGGTGTTGCAGGCATCACCGGCAGATCCAGTGGTCCTGGTCGTTGCTCCAACTCGTGGGCCTCCTGGATCGCCTCCTCAACCGTGCGCTTCAAGGCCGCCTCCTCTTCGGCGTTCTGCTTCTCGATTTCTCGCTGCACGTCGATCTTGTCCGGCGGGGTGAAGTCGCCCTTGACGGCGCCCGGTATGGCGGAGGAGGCCACCGAGCCGACAACGCTGCCGAGGCCCTTCAAGGCGTCGTTCAGCTCGCTCGGCACGACCCACACCTTATTGGCGTCGCCGCGAGCAATCGCTGGCAGCATCTGCATGTACTGATAGGCGAGCAGCGCCTGATCTGGCTGACCTGCATGGATGGCGTTGAAGACCGTGGTGATCGCCTGGGCCTCGCCCTCAGCGCGGAGCATCTGAGCCTGGCGATCGGCCTGGGCTCGCAGTACGGCTGCCTCGCGGTCGCCCTGCGCCCGAAGGATTGCCGACTCCTTCTCACCGCCGGCGGACAGAATCGACGACTGCCGCTGGCCCTCAGCAAGCAAGATCACAGCCCGCTTGTCCCGCTCCGCCCGGGCACCCTTTTCCATCGCATCCCGGATGGTGGCCGGGGGCTCAATCGCGCGGAGCTCGACCCGGTTGACCTTGATTCCCCACTTGCCGGTTGCCTCGTCAAGGACAACGCGAAGCTTCTGGTTGATCTCCTCACGGCTGGTCAGCGCCTGCTCAAGATCAAGACCGCCGATGATGTTGCGCAGAGTGGTCATCGTCAGCTGCTCGATCGCCTTGATGTAGTTCTGGGCTTCGTACGCCGCGCGGACGGGATCGATGATCTGGAAGTAGATGACCGAGTCGATGTTGACCATCAGGTTGTCCTCGGTGATCACTCCTTGAGGCGGGAACGGTACGACGTTCTCCCGCATGTCCAGGTTGTAACGCACCTTGTCAAACAGCGGCACCACCAAATGGGGCCCTGGCTCCAGCGTGCGCCTGAACTTGCCCAGCCGCTCGACGACGCCAACCCGCTGTTGGCGGATCACCCGGACGGCGTTACCTATGAAGAAGATCACCGCCAGCGCAATGGCCAAGACGACGATCAATGATGCGAGATCCACGATCTTCCTTCTCTCTAGGGAAGTTGCCCGTGCTTCGGGTAGACAACAGCAATGACTCCGTCGATCTCATAGACCTCGATCTCGGTGCCTTGCTCGATCACCACGTCGGAGGAATAAGGTCGTGCCGTCCAACTCTGACCGTCCACCTTGATCTCGCCGCCCGACTTGTCGATCTGCGACATGGCAAACCCACTGCTGCCCACCATCTTTGCCGCTGATGATCGATAACCGGGCATATTGCGCACCTTGACGAGCAACGTTGGCCTCAGCAACAGCAGCATGGCGACGCTGATGCCGGTCGCGACCAGGATCTGCAGCCACCACAGCGAAGGCGCCAACACCGCGACCCCGGCTGCAGCCAGCGCCCCCACGGCAAGCATGATCAGAACCAGGTCGAGCGACATGATCTCGGCGACCCCCAGAAGGAAAGCGAGACTCAGCCAGATCGCCCAGGAGTTCTCACCCAGCCAGTCGGTCAAGTTCACCTCCATCATGGTCTCCAGACGCAGTCGTTTCTGTTCTTCAATGGTGCCAGTTGGGCTAAAGCGCCCGCGCGGTCCACCGACCGTCGGCCTCGGCCAAACTCAGCTCGACATCGAACGTCTTTGTGAGGTTCTCGGCAGTGAGGGTGTCGCGCAGCGGACCAGCAGCCACAATTTTTCCGCCCCTGAGCAGCATGGCATGCGTGACACCGGCCGGAATCTCTTCTACGTGGTGTGTCACGAGGACCGAGGCTGGTGCGTAATGATCCTGAGCGAGTTCGCCGAGGGTGTTGACCAGCGTTTCGCGGCCGGCGAGATCCAGGCCGGCGGCAGGCTCGTCGAGGAGCAACAGCTCAGGATCGGTCATCAGGGCCCGAGCGATCTGCACCCGCTTGCGTTCGCCCTCGCTGAGTGTGCCGAATGTGCGATCCGCCAGAGCGTCGATGCGGAGCTGGGCGAGCAGCTCGTCGGCCCGTTCGTGGTCGAGATCGTCGTACTGCTCACGCCACCGGCCGAGGACCGCGTACGAGGCGGAGACCACGACGTCATGAACACGTTCGCCCCGAGGGATTCGCTCGGCCAATGCGGCAGAAGTGAGGCCGATTCGTGGTCGCAGCTCGAAAACGTCAACACAGCCGAGAACCTCGCCGAGTAGTCCGGCTACCCCGCTGGACGGATGGATCTGCGCCGAGATCACCTGCAGCAACGTGGTTTTGCCCGCTCCATTGGGACCAATCACGACCCAACGGTCTGCCTCGTCGACTTCCCAGGTGATGTCGTTGATCAAGGTGGAGCCGTTCCGGACGATACTCACGCCAGCTAGGTCCACAACAGCTGCCATGGGTTCAACCTACAGTTCGGATCGCGGCCCCGCCGTGCTGAGGAGGAGCGAGGGACATGCCTTTCGTCCTCGAGTGACGACGAAGTAGGCGGGCTCCACGCCGCGATCCACCGCGACCAGGATTGCGCGCCGCTGTCCTGGACGAGCGAGTGAGCAGACACGTCTTTCGTCTGCGAGCGAGATGAGGAAGGCAGCGGCTTCCCAGCGCAATCCTCGGCGAGCGGAGCGAGCCATCAGGCGCGGAGCGAGCCATCGGACACAGCTCAGACGTACCGTAGGTCGATGGACTCGCTGCCCTCGGTCCGCATGACCGCCAACCTGAACTCATTGATCAAAGGCCAGCAGTCCATTGAGCAGGCCGAGCGAGCGATTGTGGGTCGCGACGTCGCCCATCATGTGGTTGACCCCGATGGTGCCCTCGGCCTCGATCCGCTGCAGGCGTCGACACTCGACGCCGCCTTGGAGGCACTGCTGGCAGCGGAATCTGACGGATGGTTCCTCGCACTTCCGGTACCGGGATCCCTTGCCCCACTGCGTGGTCCCACCGCTTTCAACCTGGCCGCCCTCGACCATGGCGAGGCCGTGGTCGCAAGTGCAGCTGGTCTCGGCCTAGTGCCGACCCGGGTCGGGCAGGCCGTCCAGTGGCGGATCTTCGCTGCGGAGCGACCGCTCGCTCCGAGCAGTCCCTACGAGGCAGAGCGGGCCCTGAATGAGGTTGTCATCGATGCGGCCGGGACGTTATCGCGACTCGATGTCGCCGCGGGCACCCGACCGGCGCCACCGAGTGCGGTGATGCTCGCCCCTGGATATAGCACGCGCCAGCGAGTAACGGTCGAGCGAGCAGCCCGCCTGTTGGCGGCGTGCGACGCCGCCTTGCTTGACGACGGAGCGAGCATCTCCTCATTCGAGGCCGACCGCCGGGCCCAAGAGCTGCGCCGCATACGGGCGAAGGCTGGCGAGGCGCTCGGCTCGGCCGTCAGCTGGCTGCGCTGAGCGGATCGCCGGCCGCCGTGCTGAGGAGAAGCGAGCCGACACGCCTTTCGTCGGCGAGCGACGACGAAGTAGGCAGCTTCCCAGCGCGATCCGCAGCGAGCGGAGCGAGCAATCAAACACTGTCGTGTCAGCTACGCTGCCGCCATGTCGCTTCTTCCTGCCCTGACGGGATCGTTCTCTACGCCAGCAGCCGACAACCCCACTGTCGCAATGATGGAGGCGGCCTACGCGCACCACAGCATCGACGCGCGATACGTGAATTGCGACGTGGCCGCCGCGGACCTGGCAGATGCGCTGCGCGGGGCGACGGCCATGGGCTGGATCGGCTTCAACTGCTCGTTACCGCACAAGGTGGCGGTGATCGAGCTGCTTAATGAGCTCGCCGAGTCGGCCCGTCTCATCGGCGCGGTGAATTGTGCGGTACGCCGCAATGACCGGTGGATCGGGGAGAACACCGACGGCCAAGGCTTCCTGGCCTCCTTGCGCACCGTGGCCGAACCGGCGGGACAGCGAGTCCTCATTCTCGGCGCTGGGGGGGCGGCACGCGCGATAGCTGTCGAGCTCGCACTTGCAGGAGCGGCTGAGGTATGGGTTGCCAATCGCAACCTCGCCAAGGCAGCCGAAATTGAAACCCTGGTGAACGATGAGACGTCAAGCGCCTGCACAGCCGTCGAGTGGCGGCAGGAGCTCACTGTGCCGGCGTCTGCCAACGTCGTGGTCAATGCCACATCGCTGGGCTTACCCGGTTCCGGGGAGGTGCCAGTTTCGTTCGATGTGATTCCGATGGACCTGGTGGTCTGCGACGTCATCCCGAATCCGCCCGACACCTCCTTCCTGCAGCGGGCCCGTCAGGCCGGCGCGACCACCCTCGATGGCCGTGGCATGCTGCTCAACCAAGGAGCGATCAACGTTGAGCTGTGGACCGGTGTCGACCCGGATCGTGAGGTGATGGGTCGAGCACTTGACGAGGCCATTGCGGGCTGGGCCCACCCGTAGCCGGCTGGCGCAGTTCGGCAGCGTCAGGCGACCTGCTCCGTATCCTGTGGACATGCAGGCACCCACTCCGCCGCTCGGCACTTTGTTCGCGATCGGGGGCGCCGAGGCCAAGTTACGGCGGCGGACCGTGCTCGAGGCTTTTGTTGCCGCGGCGGGGGGCTCCGACGCGCGGATCGCGGTCGTTTCCTCGGCCTCCTCGCTGGGTGTCGAGGTAGTCGAGGTCTATCGGGGCGTCTTCACATCGCTCGGAGCCCGCGAGGTCATTTCGCTGCGTCCGGAGAGTCGCACACAGGCACAGGATCCTGATCTTGTGGAACCGCTGGGCAAGGTCAGCGCCATATTCCTGACCGGCGGCAACCAGCTGAAGCTCAGTTCACTTATCACCGGCACCCCGTTCGGGGAGGCAATCCAGGAGGCGTATCAGCGAGGGACGCTGGTTGGCGGCACGTCAGCGGGCGCCAGCATCCTGGCTGAACACATGATCGCGTTCGGCGCGGGCGGCTCCACGCCCAAGCAACGAATGAGTCAGCTATCCGCCGGACTCGGCCTGCTCCGCGGCATCATGATCGATCAACACTTCGAACAGCGCAATCGCTACGGACGGCTACTGTCCCTGGTGGCTCAGTCCCCATCGCTGCTCGGCTTGGGGGTGGATGAGGACACGGCCGCTGTCATTCACGACGGAAGCCGGCTCTCAGTCGTCGGCCGAGGTGCCGTCACGGTGGTCGATGGGCAGCACCTCATCTCCAATGCCTTCGCCGCCAAGCGCACGACTCCATTACTGATGTCCGGGGCCGTGATCCACATACTGCCTGCCGGTAGCCAGTTCGACCTGACAACCCGGACCTTGCTCGCCCACCAGACAGCTGATCCAGACCCCGAGGTGCTGGAGGCGCGGGCCGCTGAGGCCGAGCTGCGGAAGCCCGGCTCGTAGGGTCGGCGAGTGCCGAAAACACTTCACCGCCCTGCAAAACTGCCGTTATGAACTCACTCCTGGATCGGCTCTTTCGGGCGTGGACAGCTGCCGACGATCTAGATCAGCTGGAAGGTCGGTTCGCCGGGCTCTATACCGATCCCGTACGGGTCAACGGCTCAAACGTCTCGCTCGTCGATCTCGCCGCCCGAGGCCGCGCCCTACACAGAGCCTTCTCCGATCTGCGCGCCGACGTGCTGCAGGTCGTTGACAGCACCGACAGCATCGCCGTCGCCTTCGTTATGCGTGGCCGGCACACCGGGCCGTACCAGACCCCGTTCGGAACCATCCAGCCGAGCGGCTCCGACGTGCAGATCCGCACTATCGACGTACTGACCATCACTGACGGAAAGATCTCCGCCATCTGGGTGAACGCCGATGATCTCGGTACCCTGCGCCAGTTGGGCTGGCAGCCGTAAGAGCCGCCCCGACGACCACCCCAGCTCTACCCGCCGAGGAGTGGCAGGATCACAGCAAAGCCGATCCTGTGAGGAGACCTCGTGACCGAGAGCGTTGCCCCGACTCCACACCCTGATCTCAAGATCATCTCTAGCAGGGTCTTCCGTGGTCCGAACATCTGGCACTACGAACCGGCCATCCAGCTTGTCGTCGATCTCGGCGTGCTGGAAGACTTTCCGACCAACAAGCTGCCCGGCTTCACCGACGCTCTACTGGAGCGGCTACCCGGCCTGGTGAATCACACCTGTAGCCGCGGTCGCCGCGGCGGGTTCGTGGAGCGGCTGCAGGAGGGCACCTGGGTGGGTCACGTAGCCGAGCATGTCGCGTTGCAGCTGCAGCAGGCCGTCGGCCATGACATGCGGCGTGGCAAGACCCGGCAAGTAAAGGGCGAACGCGGTCGCTACAACGTGATCTACGCCTACTACGACGAGTCAGTAGGACTTGCCGCCGGTGAACTGGCCGTCCGACTGGTCAACCACTTGATCGTCCCCGACCCCGGCTTCGACTTCGACGAAGCGTTGGAGCGGTTCATCGTCCGCGGTGAGCGGACCGCATTCGGGCCGTCCACCCAGGCAATCGTGGAGGAGGCAGTGAGCCGCGACATTCCCTATTTGCGGCTCAACAGCGCATCGCTCGTGCAGCTCGGCCAGGGGGTTCATCAGAAACGGATCCGAGCCACCATGACCTCCCAAACGCCCTCAGTCGCGGTTGATATCGCCAGCAACAAAGAACTGACTCTGTCGCTGCTCGCGGCTGCCGGGCTGCCGGTTCCTCGATCGCAATCGGTCCGTACCCTCGACGACGCGGTCCGATTGGCCAACCGCATTGGCTATCCCGTAGTCCTCAAGCCGCTCGACGGTAACCATGGCCGAGGCGTGATGCTCGATTTACGCAGTGATGCGGACGTGCGCCGCGCCTTCGATGTCGCAAAGTCGGAGTCACGGGGCGGCTTGGTGATCGTCGAGACCTTCGTAACAGGGCGGGACTACCGATGCCTGGTGATCGACGGCAAGATCGCGGCGATCGCCGAGCGAGTGCCAGCTCACGTCATCGGCGACGGCGCACTGACGATCAATCAGCTGGTTGCGAAGACGAATGCCGATCCCCGCCGTGGCGTTGGCCATGAGAAGGTGCTGACCCGGATCAAGATCGATCAGGCCGCGATCGACCTGGTTGCGGAGCAGGGATTCGGCATGGACGACGTGCCCCCTGAGGGCAAGATGATCAAGTTGACGCTCACCGGGAACATGTCCACCGGTGGCATCTCCATCGACCGCACGTTCGAGGCACACCCGGAGAACATCGAGATTGCCGAAGAGGCCGCGCAGGTGGTCGGGCTGGACATTGCGGGCATCGACTTCATTGCGCCCGATATCACCCAGCCCGTACGCGAGACCGGCGGAGCGATATGCGAAGTCAATGCCGCACCTGGTTTCCGGATGCACACCCACCCGACGATCGGTGACCCGCAGTACGTGTCGAAGCCGGTGGTCGACATGCTGTTCCCGCCTGGCACCTCGAGCCGGATCCCGATCATCGCTGTCACCGGCACCAACGGCAAGACCACGACGTCGCGGATGATCGCCCACATCTTCAAAGGCATCGGCAGGAAGGTCGGCATGACGTCGACCGACGGCGTCGTGATCGATGAGCGGTTGGTCATCCGCTCAGATGCATCGGGGCCCAGGTCGGCAAAGATGGTGCTACAGAATCCACGGGTCGACTTCGCAGTCTTCGAGGTAGCGCGTGGTGGCATCCTGCGTGAAGGCTTGGGTTATGAGCGCAATGACGTCGGCGTCGTGCTCAACGTGCAGCCCGACCACCTGGGCCTCCGCGGGGTCGACACGCTCGAGCAACTCGCCGACGTCAAGGCGGTCATCGTGGAGGCTGTGCCGCGAAACGGCTTCGCCGTCTTGAACGCCGACGACCCGCTGGTTCGCGGCATGCGCCGGCGTTGCGATGGTCGCATCGTGTGGTTCACCATGGCCGAGCCGGGTGGCGAGATCCGCGATTCCGTTGACGATCACTGCCGTCGTGGTGGGCGAGCGGTCGTATTGGAGCACAGCGATCTTGGCGACATGATCGTGGTCAAGGAAGGTCGCCGCTCCATGCAGCTGGCCTGGACCCATTTGTTACCCGCCACCTTCGGCGGGCGCGCGATCATGAACGTTCAGAACGCCATGGCGGCTGCTGCAGCGGCCTTCGCAGCAGGTGCCTCACTGCATGACATCAGACAGGGCCTGCGGACCTTCTCGACCAACTACTATCTCTCCCCCGGCCGTCTCAATGAGGTCAGTGTCGCGGGCCGAACCGTGATCGTCGACTACTGTCACAATGTCCCGGGCATGATCATGCTCGGCGATTTCGTGGACAAGACCGGTGATGCTCTCGAGAGCGTGAATGACTTGGGACGGATTTCGCGCATTGGCGTGATCGCGACTGCTGGCGATCGCCGGGACGACGACATGCGCAAACTGGGCCACGAGGCGGCACAGCACTTCGATGTGCTGATCGTGCGCGAGGACACCAATCTCCGCGCACGCGCCGCTGGGGAGGTCGCCAACCTGGTAGCTGCCGGCGCGCGTCGGGCGATGGCTGAGGGCGCACGCTGCAAGCAGGTCGAGATCGTCTTAGAGGAACTCTCCAGCGTGCGGCACGCTCTGTCGCGGTCCAACCCGGGCGACCTGGCGGTGATCTGCGTGGAGCAGCATGCGGCGGTCATGGCCGAACTGGAGTCCTTCGGTCACCACGCCCAGCCTGGCGCCCGGCCGCAGGACGAGCGCGAAATCAACAATGCCGTGCCTGACCCGGACTCGCACTGAGTACCTTCGAGCGCAGCACATCGGCATCGTCCCGCGATGCGCCATGATCAACGAGCCACTGATCCAGCAGCTCGCGGTCCTGGTGAGTCATGATCGCAACCACATCGCCGTCGCGCGCCTGGCCCACCAAGGACACCAGGCAAGCCAGCTCGCTGTCGTGCTCACGGAGAATGTCCACGCCGGCATGGCCGGCTCCCTGTTTGATCAGTTGGCCAACCTGATCCGTGCTGCGGCCCCGCAGGTAATTTGACTTGTAGGCGATCTCGACCACATCCGCACTGAGGCCGGCAATCTCGCCGAGCCGTACGAAGACCTCGTCGCTCCGATCACCTGCAGTTCCCACACCCAGCAACAGGCGGCCGTGAGGCGGGCGAATGCCATTCATGATCTCCAGCAGTGCTTCCAGCCCTGCCTCGTTGTGGGCCAGATCGATCACCACGCTGATCATTCCGTCGGCGACCGAGACGGTCCAGATGTTCATCCGCCCGGGGTTGTGATCGCTCGGATCGAAGGATCGCAGACCCTGGGCTACTTGATCAACTGAGAATCCCAGTGCCAGCGTGGCTGAAGTAACCGCCAGAACGTTCTCAACATTGACCTTGCTCAGCCCTGCCAAGGTCATGGGCACCTCGACCACGTTAACGACTGGACGTGGGTCGGCGCCGGCCCTCAGCACGCTCACCCAGCCGTCCAGCAAGGTGGTCACCCGGCCGCCTGCGGAGAGCACGCTGCGCCCCGACGGCGAGTCGGGATCGCGCGTGAACACCCATATTTGCGCTTTGGTGCCGAGCCGCATAGCGAACGTCCGCGGGTCGTCGGCGTTCAGCACGCACCAGCCGTCCGGCTTGGTGATCTTGGTGACGACCGCTTTGACCTCGGCGAGCTGGTCCAGGGTGTCGATTCCGTCGAGGCCCAGGTGGTCGGAGCTGATGTTGGTCACCACCGAGACGTCGTTGTATGCGACGCCGACGCCGCGACGCAAGATTCCACCGCGTGCCGTTTCGGTCACCGCCAGCTCCACACCCGGGTGGCGCAGCACCTGACCGGCACCGCTCGGGCCGGAGAAGTCACCAGCCTCGATCAGCTGACCATCGATGTACACGCCGTCAGTGCTCGACCAGCCCACCGACATGCCAGCCTGGCGGGCAACGTGTCCGATCATTCGAGCCGTAGTGGTCTTGCCGTTGGTGCCGGTGATCGCCACCACGGGAATGCGCGGCCGGATTAGCCGGGGAGCCGAACCGAGCGGCGCCGCAGCAAGCACGGCACCTTCGGCCCTGATCGTCTCCGCGACCGCCTGAGGTCCGGCCACGCAGCTGTCCAGCACCCGCGCCAGCCCGTACGCCAATGCTTCGGCCCGGCCGGCATTGCGCCAGGGATAGGCCACCACGAGCTCGTTGACCGCCTGTCCCGTTCGCGTACGCACCGCCAACCTGGTCACACCTCCGGCACGGGTCAGCCGCCGTACGACCTGGGTCACGATCCGTATCGCGAATCGCTGCCGGAATACGGTGCCCGTCGTCCCGGGGCGCGCTTTGCCCAAGTCCAGCTCGACGCCAAGATCACGCGCCGCGGCCTCGGAAAGCCCCAGCAGTTCGGTCAAGTCGACCGTCACCTTCGCCGCCGGCCTCGGGAAATACAGATTCGGCCCGTCGAGGAGGCGCACTTCGGTCAGCGAGCGGGCAGCGGAGGGGGTGGCCATCAGCGCCTCAGGCGCCGGTGGAGTGCAGGCCGCCGTCCACGTGGATCATCTCTCCGGTTGTCTTGGGGAAGAAGTCACTGAGCAGGGCGACTACGGCCTTGGCCGTCGGCGTCATATCCTTGGGATCCCAACCCAGCGGTGCCCGCTCGCCCCAGACCTCGTTGAAGGCATCGGCACCGCTGATCGCCTTCTTGGCCAGCGTTTCCAGCGGGCCGGCGGCAACCAGATTGACGCGAATTCCCTCCGGTCCCAGATAGCGCGCCAGGTAGCGGCTGGTGCTCTCCAACGCCGACTTGGACACCCCCATCCAGTCATAGACCGGCCACGACACAGTCGCGTCAAAGGTCAGCCCAACGACCGAGGCCGACTCGGCCAGCAGCGGCTTGCAGGCCATCGTCAACGACGCCAGCGAGTAGGCCGACACCTGCAGCGCGGTACTGACGTCGGACCACGGTGTGCTGAGGAACTTTCCGCCGAGCGCAGTCTCCGGGTTGGCGAAAGCCAGCGAGTGCACCAGGCCATCGAGATGGTCGAGATGCTCGCCCAGCTGCGCGGCCAGGCCTGCCAGATGGTCCTCGTTGGTGACATCGACTTCTAGCAACAGCGGCACCGGGTCGAGCTTCTTGATCACCCGCCCGGTCAGGCTCATGGCTCGGCCGAAGTTGGACACCACCACGCTTGCCCCCTCAGCTTGGGCGATTTTGGCTACATGGAAGCCGATCGAGGTGTCCAAGGTGACGCCGGCAACAAGGATGCTCTTGCCCTCGAGAATGCCCACAGATGTCCCTTCTGCATTGTGAAAGTCGTGCGGTCGCGGTCAGTGGCCCATGCCGAGGCCGCCGTCGACCGGGATCACTGCCCCGGTGATGTAGCCGGCCGCGTCGCTGGCGAGGAACTCGACCGTCCCCGCGATATCGGCCACCGAGCCGAACCGCCCCAGCGGAATCTGCTCGGCGTACTTCTTGACCAGATCCTCGCCCAGCTCGGCGGTCATGTCGGTCTCGATGAAACCCGGAGCCACCACATTCGCCGTTACGCCGCGGGAGCCGAGTTCGCGGGCCAGGGAGCGCGCCATCCCGACCAGCCCGGACTTGGATGCCGCGTAGTTGACCTGTCCGGCCGAACCCATCTGTCCGACGACTGAGGAGATGAAGACGATCCGGCCGAACCTGCCTCGGATCATCGGTCTGGCAGCCCGACGCGCCACTCGGAACGCGCCGGTCAAGTTGGTGGCAATCACTTGATCCCAGTCCTCGTCCGACATCCGCATCAGCAAGGTGTCCCGGGTGATTCCGGCGTTTGCGACCAGCACCTCGACGTTGCCAAGAGCTGACTCCACCTGAGCGAATGCCGCCTCTACCTGGCCGGGATCGGTCACATCGCACTGCACGCCCAAGACATCCGTTGGGACCTCTCCACTGCGGTAGGTGGCGGCGACACGATGCCCGGCCTCTGCCAGCCGAGCAGCGATACCATGACCAATTCCCTTGCTGCCACCGGTCAGCAGAACGACGCGCGCTGGGTTCACGGGGTCACGCTACCGAGTACTCCAGATCGTCTGCGAGCAGGCGTAGGCTGACGTGGTGACCGATCGCGATGTGGGCACACACACCCAAACCGTCGCCGAGACGGGCCACAGAGGCTCAGCCCCGCTGATCACCGATGCCCGTATGGCGACAAGCGAGGAGATGTCGTCCCGGATCCGCCGGTACACGATTACCATGGCCTTCCGCGCCGCCTGCTTCGTCAGCATGATCTTTGTATCTGGCGCCTTCCGCTGGGTGTTGTTCGCCTGCGCCGTGGTGTTGCCGTTCATCGCAGTCATCGCCGCGAACCAGGTCAATCAGCATTTTCGCTCCGGGAAGAAGATGACCCACGCGCTGCCGATCGAACGTCCGCAGCTCACCACTGGTCACAATGACGAGGCGTACAACAACGAAGTCTTCGAGGAGGACGGCAGTCAACGCCGGCCGAATGAGCGCGTCGCCTAGCGGTGTCGACCCGCTGCCCACAGATCCCGAAGGCCTGAGGTGCTCCGCTAAGGGCTGTCGGCGGCCCGCCTCGTACGACCTGCAGTGGAACAACCCCAAGATCCATCTGGCGGATCGTCGCAAGCACTGGTTGGCCTGCGATGATCATCGCGAGTCCCTGGCGCAGTTCCTGTCAGCGCGCGGGTTCCTGAAAGAGGTGCTCCCGCTCTGACTCGTTGTCCGCAACCCACGTGCACGTAGGTTGCGGTCGGTCTGCATGGGAAGCAACCTGTGCAGACCGTCAGAAACCTGTGCAGAGCTGCGGTTACTGAGGTTGACTAGCCGCCTATGGCCGACATCGGCCGATCCGGTTGCAAGAAGCTCGGGTCGTTGATGCCGTGGCCGGGCTGTTTGCCGGCAACAGCGGCTACCCAGCGGGCGGCAAGTTCTGAGTCGCTTGCGCCGGTTCGCAGGGGCGTACGCAGGTCGGACTCGGTGCGAGCGAAGAGGCAGTTCCGGATCTGGCCATCGGCTGTCAGTCGGACCCTGTCGCAGGCGCCGCAGAACGGCTTGGACACGGACGCGATGACGCCGACCGAGTAGCCGGTACCAGCCACCCGGAACAGCTCCGCCGGTGCGCTTCCCCGAGTCAGTACATCTTCTGGGTCCTCCACCAGCTCGACATGCTGGCTGAGGCGCTCCCTGATCTCGTCTGCGGTGATCATCTCGTCGCGCTTCCAACCGTGCTGCGGATCCAAAGGCATCTGCTCGATGAACCGCAGCTGGACCTGCTCCGCCATCGCCCAGCGCAGCAGGTCGAACGCTTCGTGATCATTGACACCGCGCAGCAGCACAGTGTTGATCTTGACTGGGGCAAGCCCGGCATCGCGTGCCGCGGTGATTCCGGCAAGCACGTCGGGTAGCCGCCGCCGCCGCGCGAGCTGGGCAAAGGTGTCCGGATCAAGCGTGTCCAGCGAGATGTTGATCCGCTTCAGGCCTGCAGCGGCCAGCTTCTGGGCCCGCGCAGCCAAGCCGATGCCGTTCGTGGTCAGGGCGATGTCAGGCGTAGGCGAGAGAGCTGCGATATCAGCGACGAGCAGCTCCAGATTCTTGCGTAGCAGCGGCTCGCCACCGGTCAGGCGTACGGTCGTGATGCCCAGTCGCTCCACGCCGATCGTGATAAGTCGCACGATCTCGTCATCGGTCAACACTTCTGCGCCAGGCAGCCAGTCGAGACCCTCGGGCGGCATGCAATAGGCACAGCGCAGATTGCACCGATCGGTAAGAGAGACCCGCAGATCCGTTGCGACTCGGCCGTATGCATCCGCAAGCACCAGTTGATCACGCTCTGTCGATTCCGCATGCGCGGAGGCCGAACTTCGCAGCCGTGGAAGCGGAAGCAGCGTGGTCATGTGTTGAGTCTAATTTGCCCGTTCGCCGACCAACTGATCCGATCAGGATGTGTGTAAACGTTCATCGTCTCGCCGCGGACGAAGCCGATCAGCGTAAGCCCGGCCTCCTCGGCGAGCTCGGCTGCCAACGAGCTGGGAGCCGAGACCGCAGCCAGCACCGGGATGCCCGCCAGCACCGCCTTCTGGGTGAGCTCGAAGGAGGCCCGGCCTGAGACGGTCAAGATCATCTGGCGAAGTGGGAGCAGCTGCTGCTGGATGGCCCAGCCGATGACCTTGTCCACGGCGTTGTGCCGGCCAACATCCTCGCGAACGCACACCATCTCCGCATCTAGCCCAAGCAGCCCGGCCGCATGCAGCCCGCCTGTACGGTCGAAGGCCTGCTGATGCCGTCGCAGCCGCATCGGTGCAGAAAGCACCAGCTCAGTCGCAACCCGGACCTCGGCGTCCATTGCGTACGGCGACTCGCGTAGTACCTGGTCGATGCTGGTTGTGCCGCAGATACCGCAGGCGCTGGTCGTCATGATGTTGCGCCGGACCGCTGCTCGCCCGGAGACGTGCGATGCAAGCGTCACGTCTAACACGTTGTAGCTGTTGACCCCGTCCGGACCAGATCCGGCGCAGTAGCGCGCGAGTACGATATCGGACCGCTCCTTGACGATGCCCTCGCTGTAGAGCAACCCATGGACCAGGTCGACATCGCTGCCGGGCGTGCGCATGGTCACCAGGTACGACTCGCCGTTCAGTCGGATTTCCAGCGGCTCCTCGACGGCCAAGGTGTCGCTGCGCCGGATCGCCTCTCCCGGTGCTATCCGTAGCACCGCGTGACGACGGGTGACTCGTCCCATGACATCATCCTGGCCCATAACATCAAATAGTGGGGCAGCACAATTGCGCCCGCCGAGGAGCACCGAACCAATGGAACTCAAGCAATGGCTGACCACCTTGTCCGCCGAGTTGGGCACCAGCGACGTCACGATGGACGACGCCACGGTCCGTACCCTGCTGGATCTCGCTCGGGACTCCGCACATGAGGTTGAACGGGTAGCCGCGCCTCTGACGACTTTCCTTGTCGGGATCGCGGTCGGCCGCGGTGCGAGACTGGACACGACCGCTGCCACGGCCACGACGCTGCTGATGAACGACGAGGCTGCTGCCGACTAGCCTGGGCTGCGTGCGCCGCTTGTGGCTCCGTTGGGCATTGCTGATCGTCTTCGTCGTCGTGCTCGGCGTCGTGTTCGTCAGCATGGGCGAGTGGCAGCTCGAGCGGTTGGCGCAGCGGCGGGAACGCAACGCGACCACCATCGCCAACGAGAAAGCCCCGATTCAGCCGTACGAGCAGGTCTTTTCTCACCCCATCACCGACGCTGATCAATGGGGACGGGTAGAGGCCCGGGGCACCTTCGATGCAGACCACCAGTTCGTCGTGCGCTACCGAAGCAACGGCAATCTGGACGGCTACGAGGTTGTGACACCATTGCGCACGGCCAGCGGAGTTGTGCTGGTGGATCGCGGATTCATCCCGCTGCAACGCGGCGTTCAGATCCCCTCGACTGCTCCCGCACCGCCAGCCGGCGAGGTGACGGTCGTTGGCCACGTACGCCGCAACGAGAGGGGACGCCGAGCCGCGACTACGCCGGTCGGCAACCAAATGCGCCTGATCAACTCCGACGCCATCGACGCCACGCTGCCGTATCCGACCAAGTCCGGGTACATCGGTCTGTTGACGATTCAGCCCGAGCAGGTCGGCGGTTTCCAGCCGATCCAGCTGCCGGAGATCTCTGAGGGCCCGCATTTTTGGTACGCCGTGCAGTGGTTCATGTTCACTGCCGTCGGTGTGGCGGGAATCGTCGTCTTTATCCGCAGCGATCTACGAGCCCGACGCGAGGAGCACGAAGGCGCCACCGAAGCCCCCGCGACGGTGTAAAGATTTGATCATGGATCTTGGCTTGGTGGACCGAGTGTTCGTGGTGACGGCCGCCAGTGCCGGGCTGGGGCGCGCAACGGCTCAACAGCTCGTCGCCGAGGGGGCGCGCGTCGTCCTCGTTGCCCGACGGGCCGAGGTGCTGGACGAAGCGGTCAGCCAGCTGGGATCGGATCGTGCCGTCGCATTGGCGGCGGACTTGGCTGATGCTGGCACCGCCGAGACGGCCTGCGCGCTCGCTCTGGAGACCTTTGGTCGGCTCGATGGCGCACTGATCAGCGTTGGCGGCCCAGCCGCCGGATCGGTGCTGGGAACGACCGAGGAGCAGTGGCGCAATGCGTTCGAGTCGGTGTTCCTGGCGGCGCTGCGGGTGAGCGGCGCCGTGGTGCGGCACGGCACAGCCAATGACCTGTGCATCGCCTGGGTGCTGTCGACCTCGGTAAAGACGCCCGTCCCCGGCCTTGCTACCTCCAACGGCCTACGCCCGGGCTTGGCCATGCTGGTCAAGCAGCTGGCCGACGAACTCGGACCGCAGGGCACGCGAGTCATCGGCCTGATGCCCGGCGCCATCGAAACGGAGCGTGTCGAGTACCTCGACTCGCTCAAGGATGATCCTGAGGCGGCCCGGGCGGGCGCGGAGGCTGCAATTCCGTTGCGCCGGTACGGCCGACCGGAAGAGTTTGGACGAGTCGCGGCCTTCCTGCTCTCCCCGGCTGCGTCCTATCTGACCGGCTCGGTGATCCCGGTCGAGGGCGGAGCCCAACGCGGACTCTGATCAAACTGGGTGCGGTAGAGCTCGGTGTACAGCCCGCCCTCGCGCATCAGCTCCTCGTGGCGGCCCCGCTGCAGGATCCGGCCCTGATCCACGACGATGATCAAGTCGGCATTGCGGATCGTGGACAGCCGGTGCGCAATGACGATGCTGGTACGCCCTACCATCGCCAGATCCAGCGCTTGCTGAACAGCGACTTCGGATTCTGAGTCCAGATGCGCGGTGGCCTCGTCGAGCACCACGATCGACGGAGCCTTTAGCAGCAGCCGGGCGATGGCCAGGCGTTGCCGCTCCCCGCCGGACAGCCGGTAGCCGCGCTCGCCGACCACCGTGTCCAACCCGTCGGGGAGTTTCTCCGCCAGCGCCTTGATCTGTGCGGCTTCCAGTGCTTCCCACATCTCGGCATCGGTGGCATCGGGGCGGGAATATCGGAGGTTGGCGCGAATCGTGTCGTGGAACATGTGCGCGTCCTGGGTGACGTAGCCAACCGTGGCGCGCAGCGAAGCCTGTGTCAGCTCCTTGACGTCGGTGCCTGCCACGGAAACTGTTCCGGATGTGGCGTCGTAAAGCCGGGCGATCAGGTGGGTCATTGTCGTCTTACCGCCGCCAGATCGGCCGACGAGCGCCACAGTCTGGCCGGCCCCGACGCTGAAGGTCACGTCATGCAAGACCTCACCACTCGGGCGCTGGTCGAGCGAGGCAATGGACTCCAGGCTCGCCAGCGAAACCTCATTGGCGCTCGGGTACGTGAACGAGACATGCTCAAAGCTCACCGACGCCGGGCCTTTGACTGCTTCGGCGTTCTCGGCGTCACGGATCATAGGCACCAGATCGAGCACTTCAAAGACTCGGTCGAAGCTCACCAGGGCATTCATGACGTCGATACGAAGATTGGTGAGCTGGGTGAGCGGCCCGTACAGCTGAGCGAGGAGCGCGGCCAAGGCCGTCAAAGTACCCACGGTCAGCACGCCGTCAATGGCCAATGACCCGCCAACGCCGTACACCAGCGCAACTGCCAACGACGCAACCAGACCCAGCGACGTGAAGAAGAACCGACCGTTCATGGCGATCTTGACCGAGACATCGCGTACGGCGCCGGCGCGTTCCGCGAACCGGTCGTGCTCCTCGGGTACCCGGCCGAAAAGCTTGACTAGCAATGCCCCGCTGACGCTGAAACGCTCAGTCATGGTCGCTGACATGTCGCCGTTGAGTTGCATCTGCTGACGCGTCAGGTCCGCAAGCTTGCGGCCGACGATCTTGGCCGGAATGAGGAAGATCGGCAACATGATCAGTGCGGCAAGGGTGAGCTGCCAGCTCAGCACAATCATGGCTGCGAGGACCAGTACCAGGCTGATCAAGTTCGTCAAGACCGTGGACAGGGTCGAGGTGAATGCCTGCTGGGCGCCGATCACGTCTGAATTGAGCCGCGATACGAGCTTTCCGGTCTGGGTTCTTGTGAAGAACGCGACAGGCATTTGGATCACATGGTCGAAGACCTGCGTGCGCAAGTCGAAGATCAGGCCCTCGCCGATCGTTGAAGAAAACCAGCGCTGAACCAGGCCGAGCACCGCCTGTAGCACGGCGATGCCGGCGAGGATCAGGCTCACGATGATCACGACCCGCCGGTCGCCCTGCAAGACACCCTGGTCGATGATCTCTCTGAAAAGCAGCGGCGGGGCCACGGCAAGGGCGGCCAAGATGACCACCAAGGCAACAAAGACGGCGATCAAGGACCGGTAGGGCTTCGCGAACCGTAGGACGCGCCGAACCACACCAGGGCTGAGCTGGTGCTGGACAATATCGGGATCCTGCGACATGCGCCGCATCATCATGTACATCGACATGGGCTTTCCTCCGGGGCTGGGAACGCTCGCCGGTCCCAGGCTATTCCGAGTCCCCGACAGGAAGCAGCGCGAAAGGGCCCGGACGCAACCGCGTCCGGGCCTTAATGATGAGTCGCGATCAGCGCTTCTTCGCGGCAGCTTTCTTGGCAGGCGCCTTCTTGGCAGTGCTCTTGGCCGCTGACTTCTTGGCTGGAGCCTTCGCTGCAGTCTTCTTTGCGGTCGTCTTCTTTGCGGTCGTCTTCTTCGCGGCAGCCTTCTTGGCTGGAGCCTTAGCGGAAGACTTCTTTGCGGTCGTCTTCTTCGCGGGCGCCTTCTTCGCTGGGGCCTTGGCTGTCTTTGCGGAGGACTTCTTTGCAGCTGCCTTCGCCGGGGCTTTCCTTGCCGCAGCCGTGGTGCTCTTCCTTGCTGAGCTGCTTGACGCCGCCTTCTTGGCACCACGCGTAGCGCCGCCGCGACCGCGGAGCTCAACCCCCGCTTCCTTCAGAACACCATGCACGAACCCGAAGGAACGACCGGCGTCGTCAGCGATCTTGCGAATGCTCTCGCCTGCGGCGTACCGCCTGGCGTACTGGGAAGCAAGCGTTGTCCGCTGCGCCCCGGTGATGCGTGAACCCTTAGCCAATGCCTTGGCCACTGCGCCTCCCTTTGTCGTGGGTCATCGCGGTTGAACGACGACCTTTGCCAGACCCAATGATCGAGACCTCAAGATCATGATCACTCATTTCTAGCATGTTTCCGACATGTTTGGGGGTTTTCTGCCCTGATCATCGAAGCTAGCGGGGGTTGATCATATGAAGTGGTCAAATGATCTCTGATCTCAGAGCCTGATCAAGCACCCGGGATGATCAGCATTCTGCGAGCGTCGCGAGCAGAGGAAGGGCGGCGCGATCATGCCAGTGGGATCAAATCCGCGTACTCCGGACTCCACAGATCTTCCACGCCGTCCGGGAGTAGCAGCACCCGATCGGGATCAAGAGCTTCCACAGCCCCCTCGTCGTGGGTAACCAGCACCACTGCTCCGGGGTAACGCTTGATCGCTGACAGCACCTCTGCTCGCGATGCTGGATCAAGGTTGTTCGTTGGCTCATCGAGCAACAACACATTGGCGCTGGAGCAAACCAGCATCGCCAATGCCAGCCGAGTCTTCTCGCCGCCCGACAATACGCTCGCCGGCTTGTCAACATCATCACCGGAGAACAGGAACGCGCCCAGAATCTTGCGGACGTCCGTGTCACCGAGCTGCGGTGCGGAGGTCTTCATGTTCGCCAGCACGGACCGGCCGATATCCAAGGTCTCATGCTCCTGCGCGTAGTAGCCGATGCGCAGGCCATGACCCGCCACGACCTCGCCGGTGTCGGGCTCGTCCAGGCCCGCGAGGATTCGCAGCAAGGTCGTCTTTCCTGCGCCGTTGAGGCCAAGCACCACGACCTGGCTGCCTTTGTCGATGGCGAGATCGATGCCGGTGAAGACCTCGAGTGATCCGAAGCTCTTGCTGAGGTCGGTCGCTGTCAACGGTGTTTTCCCGCAGGGTGCCGGGTCCGGAAACTTGATCTTGGCCACTGGGTCGTGAGTCCGTTCGCCATCGATCCCTGCCAGTAACCGCTCTGCGCGCCTCACCATGTTGTGGGCGGCCATGGCCTTGGTCGCCTTGGCGCGCATCTTGTCAGCCTGGCTGAAGAGCTGGTCCGCCTTGCGCTCGGCGTTCAGCCGTTCCCGTCTCCTGCGCTTCTCATCGGTCTCGCGCTGCTGCAAATAGCGTTTCCAACCCATCGTGTAGATGTCGAGTTCAGCGCGGTTCGCGTCGAGGTGGAACACCTTGTTGGCGCATCGCTCCAGCAGCCCGACGTCGTGGGTGATCACCAGCAGGCCGCCGGAATGTTTAGCCAGGAAGTCGCGCAACCACACGATCGAGTCGGCGTCGAGATGGTTCGTCGGCTCATCGAGCAGCAACGTTGGCGCTCCGGAGAACAGGATTCGAGCAAGCTCAACCCGCCGTCGCTGACCGCCCGACAGAGTCCCGATCGCCTGGTGCAGCACCCGCTCGGGCAACCCGAGATTGCTGGCGATTCGGGCCGCTTCCGCTTCTGCGGCGTAGCCACCCGCAGCCGCCAGCTCGGCCTCCGCTCTCGCGTACGAGCCCATCGCCTCGTCCCGAACATCGGTCGAATCGTCGCCCATTGCCAGCTCGGCTCGGCGCAGCCGATCGACGACTGCGTCCAAGCCCCGGGCCGACAGGATCCGGTTCTTGGCCAGCACATCAAGATCGCCGGTTCGCGGATCCTGCGGCAGGTATCCCACTGGGCCGGTTCTGGTGATCGTTCCGCTTGCGGGTAGGGCCTCGCCGGACAAGATCTTGGTCAGTGTGGTCTTGCCCGCTCCGTTGCGCCCCACCAAGCCGATCTTGTCGCCGGCCGCCACCTGGAAGGAGGCATGCTCCAGCAAAAGACGCGCACCCGCGCGCACCTCCACATCCCTCGCGACCAGCATCGGACTAACTCTTCCCTACGTGTTTGCGTCGACCAAAGATCGCTTGCTTCGGACTGGCGGTCGGTCGCGAGGCAGTGGGGAACGGCTCCGGACGACCGCGGTTACCTTCAGCGATCAGGTGCGGTCCTTGATTCCCGAGTTTCAGACTTCTTACGTCCTTCGCCGTTCCCCACTGCCCCGCGGCCTCCCTTCTCGGAGGGTGCGATCTTGGTTGCGGCGTACGGGAGAGTCCGATGCTGGTCGCGTGGGCGTTCGATGCCTCTTCCGCGGCCGCAGTTGGAGGACGGCTGAGTTGACCGTGGAGGCGGTTGGGGCTGGCGATGATCGATCATGAGCGTGGTCCGGTCCTAGACCAGGTGCCGTCGGCTACCCGATCAGCCCACTACAAATCTTTCGACTCGCTCAGTAGGGAATCTCCCACGCTGTCACACTCAACGCGACCTTTGCTCCTGCCCCACGCCGGTGACGACGATGCGGGTGACCTTCGCGCGTACGGGCTCGTTCGCGGCCCCCTGCCCGTCGGTCACCGCACAGACCACTAGATCCTGGAAGGGATGCAGGAAGCGACGCCGGTACAGCGGCAGAACTGGGAGTGGCGCGCAAAACCGTACGGCCTGCAATCCCCCTTCGATGTGTTCACTGCGGCCCGCCAGTACAACCTCGCCGACGCGGATCAGATCACGACCCCAATGCTGATCGCAGACCCCGAAGCTGAGCAGTTCTGGCCAGGCCAATCACAGCAACTATTCGACAAGCTCCAGGGAAGAGCGACTGGTCCCATTCACCGCTGACGAAGGCGCCGACCGCCACTGCGAGCCGATGGCCAGATCACTTCTCGAACAGCGCATGTTCGACTGGCTCGACGAAACCCTCGCCGCCGCTCCGTCAAGCAGTGCTCAGAAAGCTCAGCCGCGACCAGCTGAAGATGATCACCGCCACCGTTCGCGACCAACCGCACTCGACCTCAAATCTGAGCGCCCCCCGCGTGAGAGGTTCGGGGAGGCGTAGCCAGCAGGCGCAGAAACCTAAGATGCTTGAAACCCAAGGCGCATCAAACTCACGACGTGCCGCCCAGAACAACCACAGCGTTTCTGCGCCTGCTGGCTGCGCCTCCCCGAACCGGAGCTCCAGAAGTTCGCGCTCAGACGTTGAAGCCGAGAGCGCGCAGTTGGTCGCGACCGTCGTCGGTGATCATCTCCATGCCCCACGGGGGCATCCACACCCAGTTGATCACCCATCGATCTACAAGCCCCTCGAGCGCGGTCTGAGTCTGATCTTCGATCACATCGGTCAGCGGGCAGGCGGCCGAGGTCAGTGTCATGTCGATGGTCAAGGAATCGTCGTCCTCGAGATGCAACTCGTAGATCAGCCCGAGATCGACCACGTTGATGCCCAGCTCCGGATCGACAACGTCCTTGAGTGCCTCTTCGATGTCGTCCAGCGACGGCCGCCCACTCGATTGCTCGCCAAGATCGACCTCGGGAAGGTCATCGGCAACCAGATCCGACGGCCGACTCTCCCGCTCAGGCGGGTCGGTCGAAAGATCGCCATAGCTACGAGTTTCGGTCATTGGCATATCTCCTTAGCTGCTCGCGCTCTGGGCTCGGATGACGGCGTCCTTGAAGGCCGACCAGCCGATAAGAGCGCACTTCACACGCGCCGGGAACTTGGCGACGCCAGCGAACGCGATGCCGTCCTCGAGGCGCTCCTCATCGGGCTCGATCTGACCCTTGCCCTGCATCATGGTCAAGAATTCCTCGTACACATCCATGCCGTACGCCACGTCGCGGCCGATCACCAGATCAGTCATCACCGAGGTTGACGCCTGGGAGATCGAGCAGCCCACGCTCTCGTACGACACATCACTCACAGTGTCCCCGACCAAGTGAACCCGAAGCCGTACCTCGTCGCCACAAGTGGGATTGACGTGCTGCACCTCGGCCTCGTACGGCTCACGCAGTCCGCTGTGATGCTTCGAACGATAGTGATCGAGAATGATCTCTTGATAGAGCTCCTCTACCTTCATCGCAGCCCTCCGAAAAAAGCACTCGTGTAGTCCAGACCTTCGATCAGCGCGTCGATCTCGGCATGGGTCGTGTAGAGGTAGAACGAGGCGCGGGTCGAGGATTGCACCCCGAAACGCTCATGAAGTGGCCGCGCGCAATGATGGCCCGCCCGTACCGCGATGCCACGCGAGTCGAGCAGATGACTCACATCGTGCGGGTGGATTTGCTGCCCGTCCGGGCCGGTCAGTGTGAACGAGACGGCGCCGCCGCGGTCCACCGGCTGGTCCGGCCCGAGTACCTTGAGGCCGCGGAGACTACGCAGGCCCTCCAGTGCGTACGCGGTGATGTCGCGTTCATGTGCGGTGATCTGGTCCATTCCGATCGCGCTCAAGTATTGCGCCGCAGCGGCCAAGCCGACCGCTTGAGCGATGGGCGGGGTACCCGCCTCGAAGCGGTGCGGTGGTGGGGCGTACGTCGAGCCGGCCATGGTGACCACTTCGATCATCTCCCCACCACCCAGAAACGGTGGTAGTGCG
>DATLPF010000157.1:0-63251 GCA_035535875.1 Propionibacteriaceae bacterium | reverse complement strand
GGACGGAGTGCTCCAGTACAGCTTTCGATGCGCCGTGATATCGCGCGGGCGATCCGGTCGTTCCGGCCCGACGCGCTGGTGGTGAGTCCTTGGGACGTGGAGTTCGCCATCGGCTTGAATCAGGCAGATCACCGAGTCGCCAGGTTGGCCGCCGTCGACGCGATGCGCGATGCGGGCAATCGCTGGGTGTTCCCCGAGCTGGTCGCCGAAGGACTCGAGCCGCATTCGACCCGATGGCTGCTGACCAACGGCTTGGAGAATGGGATGCACGGCGTGGACGTCAGTGGCGAACCGCTCGAGCGTGGTATCGCCTCATTAGAAGCGCATGCGGAGTACCTGGCGGCGATTCCCGGCCATCCCGCCCCTCGGGCGATGATTTCAGCCTTCACCGCGATGCAGGGCGAGGCGATGGGCGTCGCGAACGCGGTGCTGTTCCGAGCGTGGGACTCCCAGGCCCGTCCAGCCATCATGGAAGAACTACAGGTGGCCGAAGAAGAGGCAGCAGCCAAGGCGGGATAGCTTTTTGATTGATCTTCGCTCCGACACTGTAACCAAGCCGACCGCTCAGATGCGCGAGGCGATGCTGGCCGCGCCAGTCGGCGATGACGTGTACGCCGAGGACCCGACAGTGGGCGAGCTGGAGCAGCGGGTGGCGCAGCTGCTCGGGCATGAGGCAGCGCTGTTCTGTGTCAGCGGTTCGATGTGCAACATGCTCGGGGTACGGCTGCTGGTCGAGCCAGGCCAAGAAGTGATCTGCGATGCCCAAGCCCATGTCGCGCGTGCCGAGATGGGGGCCCATGCCGCAGTCCAGGGCCTGACCATGCGGACCTTTCCCTCTACTCGAGGAAGGTTGGAGCTCACAGAGGTGGCCAAGATCATCGCCCCGTCGGCTGGCCCCTATCTGGTATCGACGGCAGCGGTGGCAGTAGAGAACACCCACAACTTCGGCGGCGGCACGATCCAGCCGTTGGACGAGCTGACCGCGGTGGGTGAGCTATGCCGGGAGCACGGCGTCGGCTATCACCTCGACGGCGCCCGATTGTGGAACGCACATATCGCAACCGGGGTGGGCCTCGAGGCGTACGGGCGGCTCTTTGACACGGTCAGCGTGTGCTTCTCCAAGGGCCTCGGGGCTCCGGTCGGCTCGGTGCTGGCGAGTACGTCGGAGAAGATCGCCCGCGCCCGAGTATTGCGGAAGCGGCTTGGCGGCGGCTGGCGCCAGGCTGGCGTGCTCGCCGCCGCCTGCCTGTACGCCCTTGATCATCATGTGCAGCGATTGGCCGATGATCATGCAGCAGCACGCGTCTTCGCCGAGGCAGTAGCCGCCTGCGTCCCGACCGCTGTGGAGCCGGACGCCGTGGAGACGAATGTCGTAGTGATCAACACCGGCTCGATTCCTGCTGCGCCGATCGCTACCGCAGCAGCTGAGCGCGGCGTTCAGGTCTCCGCTCTGGGCCCGTTCATGATCAGAGCGGTGACCCATCTTGATGTCACGGTCGAGGACTGCGAGTGGGCTGGTCAGCTCGTCGGCAAGCTGCTGACTGAATAGCGGCTCCCTCGAAAGTACACTCCAGCCGAGCTGCCCTCATCTAAGTTACGTTCAGCGATCGACGCGAGATATCGGCTCGGGTGAACTTTCGAGGGAACCGCGCACCCATCACCGGATCTGCAACAGCCTGCCCCTACGGTTGGGGCATGCGGATCACCCACCTTGGGCATGCGGCTGTCCTCGCCGAGACCGACGGTGCCCGGATTCTCATCGATCCGGGGAACTTCTCCGACGCGTGGCACAACCTAACCGATCTTGATGCGGTGCTGGTGACACACCAACATCCAGATCATCTCGATCCTCAGAACCTGCCCGCCTTGCTGGCGGCAAACCCATCCGCGATGCTCCTGGTGGAGCCCTCGATCCTGGATCTCGTGAGCTCCGGCGAACTGCCGTCGCTTGGTGAAAATGCCGCAGGGTTGGCGCCGGACAATCAAGCGACCATCGGCGACGTGCTCGTGACCGCCTCGGGTGGGCAGCATGCAATCATCCATCGCGACATTCCACGGATCGGAAATGTGGGCTACGTGCTGCGGTCTGAGGGCGAGCCGACTCTTTTTCATCCCGGTGATGCTCTGGACACCGTTCCGGACGGCGTCGACATCGTTGCTGTCCCGGCGTACGGGCCCTGGGCGGCAATGAAGGAGACCATCGACTTCGTGCGGGCAGTCGGCGCTCTGGAAGGCTTTCCGATCCACGATGAGCTGCTCAGTGACCGAGGCCGGACTCTTGCCTTCAACAGGCTCAACGAGATGACTGCGACGCGGGTCGTCAACCTGCGCGGCGGCGCCACCCACGAATTCTGAGGTGGTGCAGTCAGCGGCTAGCGCCCTATGTGGGAAGCTGCGGCAGCGGAGGTTTCCCGGAAGCCAAGGCGCCGGGACAGCTGCAAAGCCGCTCCGGTTACGGCCTCGGCCAGGCTTGCTTCGGTTCGGTGGTCCATCTCCTTGGCGAGAAAGGTGACCGCGACCGCGGCCGTGGGGTGACCCGCATGATCAAGCACCGCCTGAGCGAGTGAGGACAGACCGCTCGTTACCGACCCTGCTTCGGTGGCGTACCCCCGGTTACGCACGTCGCTCAGCAGCTGCCGCAGCGCGCTGGGCGTGGCGGGCCCATGCTCGGTCTCGATGAAAGCGGCCGCGTTCGGGAAGAGGGCGCGCACTTGGTTTGCGGGCAGTCGCGCCAGCATGGCTAGCCCGCTGGCGGTGAGCACCGCCGGCAGCCGCACCCCGACATCGGTAATGAGTATCGGGCGACCCGCTGCTCGCTCCTCGATCACGTAGAGCACGTCTCGCCCATGCAGCACGGCAAGATGGGCGTTTTGCTTCATCCGGTCGACCAGCTGCCGCACGATCGGCCGAGCGATGCGCTGCAGCGGCGCCTGCCGCGCGTACGCCGAGCCCAGCTCGTACGCCACCACGCTCAGTCCATACCGTCGCTCGTCGGGCAGGTAATGGACGAAGCCGTGGTCGACGAGCACCGAAAGCAACCGGTACGTGGTGGACCGCGGCAACCGGAGTGTTGCCGCAACGAGCCCGGCCGACACTGGCTCGGGATGGCGCGACAACAGCGCGAGCATGCGTAGCACGTGATCAGCGGCCGGTGCGGCTGACATTACGCCTCCTCATGTCTCAGATTTGAGACACAGTTTGCCGCGCGACTCTGCCCCAGAGGCTGGTAGGTCGATGCAATGGACTCATGGAACAGCAGAGCGTCACAGTGGGCATCGGCCCGGTCTCATTCGAAGACGTCGAAGCGGTGGCACGGCACGGTAGAAAGATCATCATTGGCGACGACGCTTGGGCTGAGGTGCGCAAGTCGCGGGAGATCGTCGAGGCCTTGGCTGATCATCCCGAGCCGCACTACGGGGTGTCTACCGGCTTCGGTGCACTGGCAACTCGGCACATCCCAATCGAGCTCCGCGGCCAGCTGCAGCGCAGCCTGATCCGTTCCCACGCTGCAGGGTCTGGACCAGAGGTCGAGAGAGAGGTGGTGCGGGCCCTCATGCTGCTGCGGATCTCCACCCTCGCCACGGGCCGCACCGGTATCCGTGAACAGACCTTGCGGTGCTACGTCGATATGCTCAACGCCGGCCTTACGCCGGTCGTGTACGAGTACGGCAGTCTCGGCTGCTCCGGCGACCTCGCGCCGCTTGCGCACTGCGCTCTGGCGCTGATGGGGGAGGGGGTGGTGCGTGACGCAACGGGCACGCTCATGCCGACGTCCGACGCGCTCGCCGCTGCCGGCATCGCACCGATCACCTTGGCCGAGAAGGAGGGCTTGGCCTTGATCAACGGCACCGACGGCATGCTAGGCATGCTGGTGCTTGCGATCATCGATCTCCGGCGGCTGCTCAATGTGGCCGACATCACTGCGGCCATGAGCGTGGAGGGTCTGCTTGGCACCGACGATGTCTTCGCCGACGATCTGCACGCGCTGCGCCCGCACCCAGGCCAGGCCGCTTCAGCCGGCAACCTACGCAAGATCATAAGCGGGAGCGAGATCAGGGAAAGCCACCGTACCGAGGCCTGCACTCGGGTCCAGGACGCCTACTCGCTGCGTTGCGCGCCGCAGGTCGCCGGCGCCGTACGCGACACAGTTGATCATGCGGAGCGGATCGCCCTGATCGAGCTCGCGTCGGCCATCGACAACCCCGTGATCACCCTCGACGGCCGAGTCGAGTCCAACGGCAACTTCCACGGGGCGCCGCTTGGCTACGTCCTGGACTTCCTGGCGATCGCAGTGGCCGACCTGGCCAGCATCGCCGAGCGGCGTACCGACCGGTTCCTCGACAAGTCCCGGAGCAGCGGGTTGAATGCCTTTTTGGCGGCCGACGTCGGTGTGGACTCCGGCTACATGATCGCGCAGTACACCCAAGCTGCGATCGTCTCCGAGCTCAAGCGGCTCGCGGTACCAGCCTCAGTTGACTCGATTCCCAGCTCGGCGATGCAGGAGGACCACGTCTCGATGGGCTGGTCGGCAGCGCGTAAGTTGCGCCGCGGTATCGATGGGCTGACGCGGGTGCTGGCCATCGAGCTGCTGACGGCCGCCCGCGGCCTTGAGCTGCGCTTGCCGCTGCAACCTGCGCCCGCCACCGGCGCCGTCATCGCGGCTGTTCGCGCCGCCGGAAGCCCGGCGCCCGGCGCGGATCGCTGGCTCGCGCCTGAGATTGATATCGCTGTCGAGCTGATCACCAATGGCGCCGTTATCGCGGCCGCCGAGTCGGTGACCGGCTCTCTCAATTGATCAACGCCCCGCTCGAGCTGCGAGCGTCGGCATTGCGCGAGCAGCTCCCAACAAAAGGAGACTTGCAACATGGAAGGCGCCCGACTCGTACGCGCACCTCGCGGCAGCACGCTGACCGCACGCTCATGGGCCACCGAAGCCCCGCTACGAATGCTCATGAACAACCTCGATCCCGAAGTTGCCGAACGACCCGATGATCTTGTCGTGTACGGCGGTACGGGCCGCGCCGCCAGAGACTGGCGTTCGTTCGACGCCATGGTCCGTACCCTGACGACTCTGGCGCGGGACGAGACCATGCTTGTGCAGTCCGGCCGCCCCGTCGGAGTCATGCAGACCCACGAGTGGGCACCACGGGTAATCCTGGCCAACTCCAACCTGGTCCCGGACTGGGCGACGTGGCCGGAATTCCGCCGGTTGGAGAAGCTCGGGCTCACCATGTACGGCCAGATGACGGCGGGCTCATGGATCTACATCGGCACTCAGGGCATCGTGCAGGGTACGTATGAGACTTTCGCAGTGGTTGCGGAGAAACGGTTCGGCGGAACGCTCGCCGGCACTTTGACCCTGACCGGCGGTTGCGGAGGGATGGGCGGGGCGCAGCCGCTGGTGGTGACATTGAACGAGGGAGTTTGCCTGATAGTCGACGTCGACCGCTCCAGGCTGCAGCGCCGAGTTGATCATCGCTATCTCGACGAGATCGCTGATGATCTTGACCAGGCAGTGGTACGCGCGGTTGCCGCCAAGACCGAGCGGCGTGCCACCTCGATTGGTGTCGTCGGCAACTGTGCCGAGGTCTTCCCGGAGTTGTTGCGGCGCGACGTGCCGATCGACATCGTCACCGACCAGACCAGCGCCCACGACCCGCTGTCCTACCTGCCGGAAGGGATCAGCGTCGAGGACTGGGCAACCTATGCCGAGCAGAAACCCGAGGAGTTCACCGACCGGGCTCGGGCCAGCATGGCCCACCATGTTCAGGCGATGGTGGAGTTCCAGGATGCCGGTGCTGAGGTCTTTGACTACGGCAACTCGATTCGCGACGAGGCGCGGCTGGGTGGCTATGAACGTGCTTTTGAGTTCCCCGGTTTCGTGCCGGCCTACATCCGGCCGCTGTTCTGTGAGGGGAAGGGCCCGTTCCGCTGGGTGGCGCTGTCTGGCGATCCGCGCGACATCGAGGCCACTGATCGGGCTGTGATGGATCTCTTCCCCGACAATCACCGACTACACAAGTGGCTGCGTGGCGCTCGGGACAAGATCAGCTTTCAGGGTCTGCCGGCCCGGATCTGCTGGCTGGGCTACGGCGAACGGGACAAGGCCGGCTTGGCCTTCAATGAGCTGGTCGCCGCGGGCAAGATCAGTGCGCCCATTGTCATCGGTCGTGATCACCTGGACTGCGGCTCGGTTGCCAGCCCGTACCGCGAGACCGAGGCGATGCTGGACGGCTCGGATGCGATCGCGGACTGGCCACTGCTGAACGCCATGATCAACACGGCATCGGGAGCCTCCTGGGTATCCATCCACCATGGTGGCGGGGTAGGCATCGGCCGCTCGATCCATGCTGGTCAGGTCTCGCTGGCCGACGGTACGGAGCTGGCGTCCCAAAAGCTGGCGCGTGTCCTGACCAACGATCCCGGGATGGGAGTGATCCGGCACACGGACGCCGGCTATGAGCGGGCCGAGCAGGTCGCCGCCGAGCGTGGCGTACGGATCCCCATGCAGGAAGGAAACTGACGGTGATCATGAGCCAAGCCCGGACGTTCGAAGAGCTCTGGTCGGCGATCGCGGACATCGGTCGCGATCCGACCACTGGCGGCTATCGTCGCTTCGCCTGGACTGAGGCCGATTTGAGCATGCGCGAGTGGTTCAGCGGCGAATGCTCCGCCCGAGGCCTGGACCTGATCGAGGATCGGATGGGCAACCAGTGGGCCTGGTGGGGCGATCCCGACATCTCCGCTGACGGCAGCGTCCTGACGGGCTCTCACCTGGACAGCGTGCCGGACGGCGGCGCCTTCGACGGGCCGCTCGGCGTGGTCAGTGGACTGCTGGCGATCGACCGGCTCAGATCCAACGGCTTCACGCCGCGCCGCCCGATCGCCGTCGTCAATTTCGCAGACGAGGAGGGCGCCAGGTTCGGGGTCTCCTGTGCCGGATCGCGCGTGATCACGGGTGCTCTGAGCGCTGATCGAGCGCGAGCACTCCGTGACGCGGACGGCGTCACGATGGCGGAGGCGATGCGGGCCGCTGGGCGGCAGTCGGACCACCTGGGCCCGGATCCCGAGGCCCTGGCTCGCGTCGGAGCTTTCGTCGAGCTACACGTGGAGCAGGGTCGCGGCCTGATCGACCTAGGGCGTGCCATAGGAGTCGGCAGTCGGCTCTGGGCGCACGGTCGGTGGCGGATCGAGATTCCTGGTGAGGCCAACCACGCTGGCACGACGAGACTGAGCGATCGCCGGGATGCGGTGATCGGATGTGCACGTGCTGTGCTTGTCACGCGTGCGGCGGCTGAGGCACATGGCAGCCTCGCGACCATTGGCAAGATCAGCATTCAGCCCGGCGGGGTGAACGCGATTGCTGGTTCGGTCACTGCCTGGCTCGATGCCCGCGCTGCCGATGAACCGGCGCTGCGCGCCACCGTGGCTCAGATCGAGGACGAGGTCGGCAGCTCCGGTGCCGTGGTGACCGAGGAGTCGCGGACTCCGCAGACTGCATTCGACGATGCCCTGGTCAGCAGGCTGGCCAGCCTGCTCGATGGTGCACCAGTGATGAGCACTGGCGCCGGGCATGATGCCGGGATTCTCGCGAACGCCGGGGTGCCGGCGGCAATGATCTTCGTCCGCAACCCGACCGGTGTGTCTCACTCGCCTGCCGAGTGGGCTGATCCTGAGGACTGCCTTGCCGGTGTTGCCGCCCTGGCGACAGTGCTGGCTGATCTCGCCGGAGGGGAACAGTGAGCGCCTACTGGGCGGCGTACGCGTGGCTGCCGGATGGTTGCCGAGCCGGGGTCAGCTTTGAGGTGGACCACGGGCGCTTCGCGCAGGTGCGGGTCGGCGTCGAACCGCAAGATGGTCAGGAGATCTTGCGCGGCGTGATACTTCCCGGTCTCGCCAACGGCCACAGCCACGCCTTCCACCGGGGACTCCGGGGCCGAACGCACGCCGCAGGCGGCAGCTTTTGGACCTGGCGCGAGCAGATGTACGCCCTTGCCGCCCGTCTCGACCCCGATTCCTATCTGGATCTCGCCCGCGCGGTGTTCGCCGAGATGGCGCAGGCCGGATACACCGTCGTGGGGGAGTTCCACTATCTGCACCATGATCAGAACGGCCACCCGTACGCCGATCCCAATGTCATGGGCAAAGCGCTGATCCAGGCCGCTACGGACGCCGGCGTCCGGCTGACACTGCTGGACGCCTGCTATCTGGCCGGCGGGCTGACCGCAACCGGCCATCGTCCGCTGGATCCGATACAGACCCGCTTCAGCGACGGGGATGTTGATCACTGGCAGGCCCGGGTCAGTCTCCTCAACGATAGTGATCAGATACGCATCGCCATCGCGGTGCACTCAGTTCGGGCCGTACCCGCCGACGCCCTCAACAAGATCGACAAGGCGGCAGGGGAGCGTCCCCTGCACGCCCACCTCAGCGAGCAGCCGGCCGAAAACGCTGCTACCCAGGCCTTTTACGGTCGCACCCCGACCGAATTGCTTGATGATCATGGCCTGCTCGGCCGTCGTACGACCGTGGTGCATGCCACCCACCTCACCGACACCGACATCAAGACCCTGGGCCGTACCCAGACGTCGGCCTGCATCTGCCCGACGACCGAGCGTGATCTTGCCGACGGCATCGGTCCAGCGCGGCGGCTGGCCGACGCAGGCAGCTTACTGACCCTCGGCTCGGATCAACAGGCAGTGATCGACCCATTTGAGGAATTGTGCGGAGTCGAGCTGCACGAGCGGCTCGCTACCGGCGAGCGCGGCCGCTTCACTCCCGCAGAGTTGATCATGATCGCTAGCGAGGCCGGCTACCGCAGCCTTGGCTGGTCCGAGGGCGGTCGGATCGCCGATGGAGCCCTGGCGGACTTCGTCGTGGTTCGATCAGACTCGGTGCGCACCACGGGCGCCCGCCCTGATCAGATCGCCTACGCTGCGACCGCGGCCGACGTCGACCAGGTAGTCGTCGCCGGTCAGGTGATCGTCCGCGACGGGCGGCATCGGCTTGGTTCACCGGCCCGGCTGCTCGCAGCCGCTCTTGATCAACTGGGCGCTGCATGAATAGCACAGTGGTCACCGGAATCGGTGAACTTGTGACCTGCGACGGTACCGATCCTGACCTGCTCGGCATCCGGTCCAACGCCGCCCTCGTGGTCGAAGACGGCATGATCGGTTGGATCGGACTGGCGGCCGATGCCCCGGCCGCGGACACCAGGATCGACGTTGCCGGGCGGGTGATCATCCCGGGTTTCGTCGATTCGCACAGCCACCTCGTGTTCGCCGGCGACCGCAGCGCCGAGTTCGTGGCTCGGATGACCGGCCAGCCCTACGACGGCGGCGGTATCGGCGTCACGGTTGCCTCGACCCGCACCGCTACCGACGATGAACTGGCCCGGCTGCTCGGGTCGCGGATCGACGAAATGCGAGCTCTCGGCACGACCACGGTAGAGATCAAGAGCGGCTACGGGCTGACGGTTGCCGACGAAGCCCGGGCACTCCAGATTGCTCGTCAGTTCAGTACCGAAACCACGTTCCTGGGCGCCCATGTGATACCGGCCGAGTACCTCCATGACCGGCCGGGATACGTCGATCTTGTGACTGGGCCGATGCTGCAGGCAGCGGCACCGTACGCACGCTGGATCGATGTCTTCTGTGAGCCCCACTTGCCGCATGCCTTCGGCGCCGACGAGGCCCGCCAAATCTTGAAAGCCGGAGCGGCAGCCGGCCTCGGCCTGCGCGTGCATGCCAACCAGCTCGGTCCCGGGCCTGGCGTTCAGCTGGCGGTGGAGCTCGGCGCGGCCAGCGTTGATCATTGCACCTACCTTGAGGACGCCGATGTGGATGCACTGGCAGCTGCTGCGGAAACCACGGTGGCCACGCTGCTTCCTGGAGTCGAGTTCTGCACCCGTTCGCCCTATCCCGATGCCGCCAGGTTGCTCGCCGCGGGCGTCTCGCTGGCATTGGCGACCGATTGCAATCCGGGAACCTGCTACTCGAGTTCGATGCCGTGGGTGATCTCTCTTGCAGTGCGGGAGATGGGCTTCACCCCGGCTCAAGCGCTGTTCGCCGCTACCGCGGGCTCGGCAAAGTCATTACGGCGTACCGACATCGGCCGTCTGGTGCCTGGAAACCGGGCTGATCTGACCGTGCTCGACGCGCCGTCGTATCTGCACCTGGCCTACCGCCCCGGAGTGCCGATCGCCCGGGCTCTCAGTTTGACGGCAGCCGCCGAAATGCTGGCGGAGTGATCTGCAGATTCTTCCAAACAAAGGATGGAACGCGACCGAAGAACTCGTGGGCGAAGTCGGCACACAAACCGATCAGCTGCGTATCGTGCTTGTCGACCGAGAAGCGCATCACATCGCCCTCGATCCGAAAGCCCGGCGGCTGCACCGCCATCAAGAACTCCATCGTGCGCGGATGGATGACCTCAGATGCGAACTTGGCGTCCTCGGTGCGGACCGTGAAACGGTCGTTGAACTCCTCGCTCTCAAACCGGACCTTCTTGCCACCCCAGCCGCCGCCCACAGAGATCAGCGGAAACGAAAAGGGCATCGTGATCGCGGTGAGGACCTCTGAGTGATTGTCGGTCACCGTGCGGGTCTGGGTGCGGCCGTTGGAGTCGGTATAGGTCTCCTTGCGCTGGGTCTTCCAGCGGTGGATGAACGCCTCGACGGGCAGCCCGTCGTTGGCCCCGCGGATCACCTTCTCGGTGCTGTGCCCGAAGCCTGCTTTGGTCAGGCCGTACTTGGCGATCAGTGCGTCGTCGCGGTCGATCAAGAGCCAGTCCGGATGACCGTAGAACCCGAATCCCGGCGGCGGTGGCGTCGTGGTGTACGGCGCTAGGCCAGCTGGGTCGATGGCCTTGGCGACCCCGCCGAGCAGCTCAAGATAGGTCTGCAGCTGGTCGGGATCCTTGGGCGCACCGACCGCAACCAGGTGCTCGCCATCGATACTGAGGTCGACGTGTTGCCCGGCTTGACCGAAGGCGGCGATCGCTTCTAGCACGGGAGCGGACAACGCCATGCGGGCATATCCAGAGTCGGCAGCGCGTACCTGGTAACGCGGATCGACCTCGATGGGCGTGGCCTGTACGCCACTGCGCACCTGATCAGCGGACACAGCGGACACGAAAAGATCAGGGAGCGGTAAGGGCAGCTGCATGCTCGCGATGCGCTCGTCGAATCGCGACCCGCCCTCGCTGGTCGCGTACTCGAACACCCGAAACGGGACGCCGGCGGCTGTGGTACCGGAGACTGCCTCGTCTACCTCGCGCTCGAAGCCGAGGCCGAACGGCGGCGCGTGGTGGTCGAGAACCGACTCCAGGGCGGGCCGGGACTCGAACGTCCAGCCGCGTCCCCGCAGCGCGCGGACGTAACGCTGCCTTCGGATGATCAAGAAGGCGATGACAGCAAGAACCAGCAGCGCGATCGCGATCAGGATGATCACGATAGTGCTGTTCAACCGACGTACTCCTTGCTCCTGAGGAAGCGTCTCTCGGGCTGCTCGACGAGGTACATCGAAGACACAATGAGCAAACCGCCGATAACCATCCGGGCGGTAATGCTCTCTCCACCAAACGCGACCGCGAAGGCTGCCGCCCAGACCGGCTCCATGGCCATGATCACCGCAGCCCGGGAGGGCTCGATGTGCGCCTGGGCCCAGGTCTGGAGGACCATCGTCAGCGCGCTTGCAATGAGCGCGAGGTAAAGCACGATGAGCCAGTCGTGGTTCGTCTCTGGCAGCTGAATGCCGGCTTCTGATGTCGAAGTTGGCCACCAGGCGACCGCCGCACAAATGAGCGTAATCACGATCAGTTGCACGAGGCTGAGGCCCATCGCAGTCTGCGGCGTGCTGAGGTGTCCCAAGGCCACGATGTGACGGGCATAGAGCAGCGCCGCTATGACGGTGAGCAGCTCACCGTAGCCGAGTGCAAACCCGCGCAGCGACAAGATGCCGAGCCCGATCATGGCCAGGCAAACCGCCAACCATGTCACACGGGCGATCCGACGACGCAGGATCACTGCTGCGAGCAGTGGTGTGGCAACGACGTACAGCCCAGTGACGAAGCCCGAGACACTTGCAGCGGTGTGGGCGAGACCGGCGGTCTGCAGGATCTGCGCAGACCCGTAGAGCAATCCGAGCAGAGCGCCCTTGGCCAACACATCACGGGATATCTGGATTCGCGGCCCGACAACGATGCCAAGCGCCAGGCTTGCGATGGCGAACCGGACCGCAAGCAGGTCGGCTACCGGAATCCGGCTTACGACGTCCTTGATCAGAATGAACGTCGATCCCCAGGCGGCGGCCATCACCAGCAGTGCCAGGAAAGCCACGCGCGTGTGTGACCTGGCAACAAGCATCGACCCAGCCTAAATCACGCTCACGCGATACTGGTGTGGTGACCAAGGTCGAGCTAGCCGGCGAGAAGCCACACTCCTAGGTCAGGCGAGTGGCAAGTGCTGGCAAATCACCGGTTCCATCGCTCGAAACATGCCATCTTTCAGCACTTTCATGGCAGCACGGGATGTCAGACGACGTAGAGAGTGATCGTCGAGCCTTTGGCCGCTGTCGCACGCGCTCCTGGGGAGGTGTAGACCACGAAGGCAGCTCCAGCGCGGTTGATACCGACACGCTGCACCTGGGTCTTGAAGCCTGCTTCCCGCATCACCTTCCGGGCGGCGGGTAGGGCCATCCGCTGCACATTGGGCACGGTCACCTGAAGCGACCCCAGTGATCTAGTGAGTGTGATGGTCTCACCATTTGCGCCGCGACCAGACTGCGGATCCTGACGGAGCACCAAGTCTTTGGCGACCTTGTTGGAATGGGCGCTTCGCTCCACGACGCGGAAGCCTGCACTGGTCAGAGCTGCAGCCGCAGTATCGTACGGGGTGCCCTGGTAGTTGGTGATCACGATTGGCTTGGGCCCGCTCGAGACCACAAGATCGATGGCAGTGCCCTTCTTCAACCTGGCCCCGGAGCGCTCCGATGCACTGAGCACAGTGCCGACGGCCACCTTGTCGCTATAACCGTCAGCGACCTTGCCCGCGGCCAGCTTCGCCTCCGTGATCGCGGCAACAGCCGCAGCCTGCGACAGGCCGACGACCATGGGCATTGGATACCGCTCGGGCCCCTTGGACAGAGCTGCCTCGATCTTCGCGCCTCGCAAGATCTTGCTGCCAGGTCCAGGCTTGGTGGAGATCACCATGCCACGGGGCACCGTCTCGCTGTACGTGTCGGAAAAGTCGATCGAGAGGCCCACCTTCGCCGCCGAACGCTGGGCATCGGCTCTGCTGAGCGAGTCAAGGGCCGGCGCCGTCGTGAACCTGCCTTCCATCAGGTACCAGCTGGCGAGGGCGGCGGAAGCCGAGATCATGATCACCAGTAAGAGAGCCAGCCAACCCCGGCGACGCTTCCGGGCTCGGCGCTCGCGCTCGCTCGCAGCCAAGCGCTCCACAGTCGGCTGGTGCAGGGATCGTAGAACGGGTGGCGGCGGAGCGTCGATCACGGTACGCGTCCCGAAGGGTCGAGGCTGGGCTGAAGCAGCGACCATTGGTGCCGGCACCATCTGGGTCACCTCGTAGTCGGCGCGGTCTCGCCGCTTCTGTCCGCCGGTTTCCTGCCTCGGTGCGTTGCGCAGCTCACGGGTGAGCTCAGGGTCATCGGCCAAGCCTTGCTGGATCGCGATCCGAGCGCGGCGTACCTGAGCCAGCACAACCTTTGCGTCCGGCTGCCGGAGGTTCGCATCCCGAGCTGTCGCCCGTGTGACCAGAGCGTCTACGTAGGGCGGAATCGCCCCTGCGGTTGGGCCAACCGACGGCGGGGGCACGTCGCGATGCACGTGCGCGTACGCGATCTGGATGGGGGTGTCACCGGTGTGCGGCTTGCGCCCGGTCAGCAGCTCGAAGAGCACCACGCCGGTGCTGTAGACGTCCGATCGCGCATCGGCTCTGCCGGACACCACGAGCTCCGGCGGGAGGTAGGAAACGGTTCCGATCAGCAGGCCTTGGGTGGCGGTGGAGCTCTGCGAGGACACCGCCTTGGCCAGCCCGAAGTCGGCGACCTTGATCCGGCCGCGGTCGCTGATCAATACGTTCTCAGGCTTCACGTCGCGGTGGACCAGTCCGGCGTCGTGGGCAGCGGCGAGAGCAGCAAGCACCGGCTCGATGATCTCTAGTGCCCTGGCCGGCGGCAGCGGGGCCTCCCGATTCAGCACGTCGCGGAGCGTTTGCCCCTCGACGTACTCCATCACGATGTAGGGACGACTGTTGGGGCCCTCGACATCTTGACCTTGATCAAAAACCGAGACCACATTCGGGTGGGACAGCTTGGCAGCCGCGCGCGCCTCACGATCGAACTTGCGCGCGAACTCGGCGTCGTCACCGAGCCCGACATGCATGACCTTAACCGCGACCGTACGGGTCAGACGCCTGTCGACAGCCCGGTAAACGGTGGCCATTCCACCACGGGCCAGCCGCTGGGTGATCTCGTAGCGACCGTCCAAATGGCGACCCACCAACGGGTCGCCAACGGTCGTCATCGTCACGCTTGCTCCAAACACGGTGGGGAAGGTGGCCGTGCTGGCCTCGGGCCCGAGTTTAGAAGTCGGCTCGTACTGCCACGACTGAGGCGCGCCGCGGCTCGTCGATTCGTCGTGCATTAACGGCTAGTGTCCCTAGTCGATTCGTCCGGCATGAGTCGAGGATGCCTCAGCGTATCGCCGAACCGGAATCCGTCCTGCACATCGAGCCAGCCGGCCCGCCCGTACGGCGTACTTCATCGCTTCGGCCATACGTACGGGATCCTCCGCCCGGGTGACCGCCGAGGCGAGCAGCACAGCATCACAACCCAGCTCCATCGCTCGGGCCGCTTCGGAGGCGGTGCCGATGCCTGCGTCGAGTACGACCGGCACCGACGCGTGCTCGACGATCAGTTCGATGTTGTGCGGATTGCGGATGCCAAGGCCCGAACCGATCGGTGCGCCCAGCGGCATCACCGCAGCGCAGCCGGCATCCGCAAGCTTGCGCGCCAGCACCGGATCGTCGTTGGTATAGGGAAGGACGACAAAGCCATCAGCGACCAGGCGCTCGGCTGCGTCCAGCAACTCGATTGGATCGGGCAGCAACGTGATCTCGTCGGCAATCACCTCGAGCTTGATCCAGTTGGTTTCCAGTGCCTCCCGCGCGAGTTGGGCAGTCAGCACCGCATCTGTGCTGGTGTAACAGCCGGCGGTATTGGGCAGCACGGAGATCTGATGCCGGTCGAGGATCTCGAGCAGTGATCCCGGCGTGCTCACCTCGATGCGACGCATGGCGACCGTCGTCAGCTCGGTGCCCGACGCCAGCAGCGCTGCCTCCATCACCTCGAGGCTGGGTGCACCGCCAGTGCCCATGATCAGCCGCGACATGAACTGCTTGCCGGCTATGACGAGGGAATCGGCTTGCACGAGTGTGTCAACCACCCTGCACCGCCGTCACGATCTCCACCCTTGCGCCTTCGGTCAGTTCGGTGTTGGCGTGCTGGCTTCTCGGGACGACCTGTCCGTCCACGGCGACGGCTATGCCGCGGGGGGTTGTGGCATCGTCCGGCAGGTCGAGCACATCGCGTAGCCGAACCGGGGGCGCGACCTCGCGAGGCTGACCGTTGACGTGGATGATCATCGCGATCGCCCGCTGGCCAAGGCGAAGCGGTCGATGGTGAACGGGGCCGCGAGGCTGTCCACTTCACCCGTGATGATCAGGGTTGAGATGACGTCGGCCGTAATCGGGGTCAGCAGCACGCCATTGCGATAGTGGCCGGTGGCCAGTACCAAGCCGTCCAGATCGCACCCTCCCAGGATGGGCGCATTATCTGGAGTACCAGGTCGCCAGCCGACTGAGGTTTCGGCCAGCGCGTATTCAGCGGTCATTGGCATCACGGTACGTGCATCCCGGAGCAGCTCGTAAACGGCGCCGGCAGTCACCAGATGATCAAACCCGAGCTCCTCGACAGTCGCACCGAGAACCACCTCACGGTCACCTTCGCGTGGCACCAGGTAGATCTCCGATCCGCGACTGTACGCGCGAATGGTCAGGCTAGGCGCCGGCAGCCGGCCTGGGTCGAGGCGGACGATCTGGCCCTTCACGGGCCGAACGGGAAGATCAGGAAGTCCATCGATCTGGCGTGCCCAGGCGCCGTTCGCCACCACGACGCAGCTGGCATCGATGGCTTGCCCGTCCGCGAGCTGAACGCCCGCTACCCGACCGTTCGACGAGTTCACGCGGTGGACGAAGCCGGGCACCTCTCGTACGCCGGTCTGGTGTCCGGCCTCTATCAAGGCTCGCCAGAGCAGTCGGTTGTCACAACTCCAATCCCCCTCGACCAGCAGACCGGAGCGGATCGTGGGTGCCAGCAGCGGCTCAAGGCGACGGCACTCCCGGCTGGTCAGCCTCTCGCCGGCATGTCCGGCCCGTGCCAGAAAGTCTGCGAAGGTTGCCAGTCGCGCAGAATCGTCAGCGTCATAGGCCACTGAGAGGTTGGGCGTACGGCGAAGTCCAGCTGGCAAGCCGCTCGCCGCCTCAAGCTCGGCAACGAACTCGGGGTAGCGGCTCAGCGAGGCGAGGTTCAGCTGCAACAGTCGCTGTTCAGTGAAGGTCGTCTCGGTGACCGGGGCGAGCATGCCGGCAGCGACCCCAGAAGCGGCCGCAGATCGCTCTCCGATGACGACCGCAACATCGAGGCCAGCCTGCCGCAGTCGCCAGCCGATAGACGTACCGATCAGGCCACCGCCGATGACGACGACATCAGCGGTCGAGGAGATCCGGACGGAGCTCACCACGTTAGTTTAGAGTCGCCCAGCGGCACGCTGTGATGTCGTCAACATCCCACGCTACGTGGGATGTTGACGCTGTACGCGGCATGCAGGCCTGGTACAGCGCGGGCATCCCACGCTGCGTGGGATGTTGACGCTCCAGGCGTCCCTGCTGGCGCGAGATCAACCCACGCTTACTGTGTGGGTAAGCAGTCTCGTCGAGAGGTGTCACACGGTCATGGAGCTAGGACTGACCACATTTGCTGAGGTCACCGATCCAAAAGTGTCGCCGGGGGAGCGGCTGCGGCAGGTCGTCGAGGAGGCCAAACTCGCCGACGAGCTCGGCCTCGAGGTCTACGCGATTGGCGAGCACCATCGTCCCGACATGGCAGCGTCCGCTCCGGAGATCGTTCTTGCCACGATCGCCGGATGCACGAAAACGATCAAGCTCTCCAGTGCCGTCATCGTGCTCAGCTCCGCCGATCCGGTACGCGTGTTCCAGAACTTCGTCACCCTCGATCTAGTGTCGAATGGACGGGCTGAGCTGATGGTCGGCCGAGGTTCGTTCACCGAGTCCTTTCCCTTGTTCGGCTACTCCCTGTCCGACTACGACGAACTCTTCGCCGAGAAGCTCGATCTGCTGCTAGCGCTGCGCGACCAACGGCCAGTGACCTGGCACGGAAAATTCCGGCCGCCGCTGGACGACGCCACGATCTATCCCCGCCAAGAAGGCCACCCGCTCCCCATCTGGGTCGCTGTTGGTGGCACGCCGAATTCGGTCGTCCGGGCCGGCACCCTCGGCCTGCCGATGGCACTCGCGATCATCGGTGGCCGGCTGGCGGCCTTCACGCGGCTGGCGGAGCTCTACCGCAAGGCCCTTCAGTACGGAGAGCATGACCCCGGCACGCCGCTTGCTGTACACAGCCACGGTTATGTCTTCACCGACGAGAGCGCGGCACGGGCGGAGTTTCTGCCGGCTTACCGCCAGACGTTCGCCAAAATCGGCCGGGAGCGAGGCTGGCCCCCAATGTCTGATGAGGCTGTCGAGGAACTGATCGCGCCTGAGGGTGCGTTGTTCTTCGGCAATCCAGAGACTGTGGCGGCCAAGATCATCCGGCTGCACCAGCTCATGCAGATTGATCGTTTCGAGATGCATGTCGCCCATGTTGATCATGCAAAGACCATGCGCTCGATCGAACTCTTCGGAACCGAGGTCGCCTCGCTGGTCCGGGAGGAGCTGGCTGCTCGATCGCCGGTCTGAGCCGACCCTGTGTTCGGGACAGTGCGTCTCCAGGCGACCGACGAGCTGATCGCAGGGAGCGGGAGCGAGCAATCAAACAGAGCGCGATTGCGCGAGCAGCTCTACAGAAAGGATGACGCCATGCGCGAGGTGGTCGACGGCGTCATTGAGATCCCCATCGGATACGTCAACGCTTTTGCCGTTGTCGTCGACGACGGCGTGGTGCTGGTCGACACCGGGATTCCTGGAAGAGCCGACAAGATCGAGAGTGCTGTCGAGGAAGCCCAGCGCCGGATCGGCGAGGTGCACACGATCCTGCTGACGCATTGGCATCCCGACCACGTCGGCAGCGTGGCCGAGCTGCGTCGCCGGTCCGGCGCCCGAATCGTGGCCCATGCGATCGATGCACTGGTGATCTCCGGCGCGGAACCGCAGCCGAGAAGGGGCTTCCTACGCGTCCTGGCGGCCGTCAGGCCGGCGCCGGAGCCGGTTCCGGTGGACGAGACGCTCACCGCAGACGGGCCGATATCGGTGCCGGGTTTTAGCGCGTTCCACACCCCAGGTCACACCCCGGGACATGCCTCGTTCCTCCTCGAGCGGGGCGGCGGCGTGCTGTTCGCGGGCGACGCGGCCAGCGGCGGGCGCAACGGACGGATCCGCCGGTCGCCGCGGATCATCACCGATAACCGAGCGGTCGAGTCAGCAAGCATCTCCCGGCTCTCAGACCTCAGGTTTGAGGCGGCTGCATTCGGCCACGGCAGAGCAATATCCCACGCCGCAGCGCAGCGGTTCCGGGAGTTCGTCGCCCGCGGTTAACGCCGACTGCTCGATCGCCAGTTTGAGATAGCCGGCCTGAGAACCGTGCGTGGCACGATGCATTCGTGCTTGCTCTCCAGGTTCGTGGCGTATCTGATCCCACCCGCCGCGCGCTATCGGCCGAGGCGAGGGCTCGTGGCGAATCCTTGCAGGAATATCTCCTCGATCTGCTGGATCGTGAGGCGCGTGACATCGACAACCGTCGACACCTTGCCGAGTTGGCGGCTGGTCCTTCGGTGGACAAAGCTCAGCCGGTCGACTTTGTGGAGCTGATTTGCTCCGAGCGAGAACGCCGAGAGTCGCAACTCGCGCGCGGCCGATCAAGCGTGGAGTGATCGTTCTCGATGCCTCATCATCTGCCGACATGATCAACAAGCGCGTCCGCGCGAGCGAAACTACTATCGTGGCCTTGTGACTGCGCTGATGGGCTTGGAGGCACGCCTCCGCCTGGCCCGGCTGTATCTGTGCACGGACGCCCGAGAAAAGCAGGGCGATCTTGAGAGCTTTCTTCAGGCGGCTTTTGCCGGGGGCGTCGACATCGTGCAGATCCGCCAGAAGGGTATGAAACCAGAGGCTGAGTTGGCGGCCCTCGAAATAGCGCGTCACGCCGCCGGGCCGCACCAAGGCATCGTCTGCGTGAACGATTCTCCTGAGCTGGCCAGACGCTTCCAGGCGGACATGCTGCATCTCGGTCAGGCCGACGGCTCGTCTGCGCGGGCGCGCGGGTACTTGCATCCCTGGGCGTTACTCGGCCGCTCCACCCATGCGCCGCGCCAGACCGACAAGGCGATCAAGGACCGCAATGTCGACTACTTCTGCGTCGGACCGGTGTACGCCACGTCGACCAAGCCGGACTACGAGCCGGTTGGCCTCGACCTGGTCCGTTATGCCGCCCGAAAAGCGCCAGTCGCTGTGATCAAGTCGAAGCCGTGGTTCGCTATCGGCGGGATCTCGCTGGACAACATCGACGATGTGATCGAGGCAGGAGCGCGGCGGGTCTGCGTCGTCCGAGCCATCACCCAGGCCGCCGATCCGCAGGAAGCGGCTCAGCGGCTCACTAGCAGGCTGCGCGCCGCCTGGAAGGCGGATCCAGCGATGGAGCGGTATGTGTTCCAGGCATTGTCGGCACCCGGCACGAAGTCTTGAGTTGCTCGCCGACGCTCGCCGCTACCCCTGACGAGCCGCTAGAACTCCCGCCGCACGGCGGCGTCGGCCAGGGCGGTGAGGCCGGCACGACCCTCCTCGGTGATCTCGGTATCGTGCAACGCCTTGAGCGCTCGCTCATGGTACTCACTGATCATCGATTCCACAGCGTCACGCGCGCCCGACTCGACGATCACCTGCTGCAGCTCACTGATGCCGGTTTCGTCGAGCCCGGGATCGCCGAGCCGCTGCAAGAGGAGCTTCTGGCCGGCGTCGCCGGCGTGGGCGTACGCGTGCGCCACCAGCACCGTGCGCTTGCCCTCCCGAAGATCATCTCCGGCCGGCTTGCCGGTGACTTGCGGATCCCCGAAGACACCCAGCAGGTCGTCGCGGAACTGGAAGGCCCGGCCCAGCGGTGAGCCGTACGCGCCGAGGGCGAAGTACAGCTCATCGTCGCCGCCACCGATCGCGGCGCCCATCTGAGATGGGCGCTGCACGGTATAGCGCGCGGCCTTGTACTCCACGACTCGGCTGGCATCGTCCAGTGCCAACTCGATGGTGGGCTTCAGTGACCCGATCGCCGGGGCCCGCTTCCGCAGGGGATGAGCCTGCGCCACGATGTCCAGGTACTGGCCACAAGTGACCTCGGTGCGCATCGCCTCCACGATTGGAAGTGCTCGCTCCAGAGCGGACTGCTCTACGCCGGCGCCGTGCAGCATCTGAGCCGACCACATGACGAGCAGGTCGCCGAGCAAGATCGCACCGGCCCTGCCGAAGGCAGCCGAGTCACGCAACCAGCCGGCATTGGCGTGCAGTGCCTCGAACTGCCGATGGGCGGCTGGCCGGCCGCGCCGTAGGTCGGAAGAGTCCATCAGATCGTCGTGGATCAGCGCACTCACGTGAAGGACGTCGAGGCTTCCCGCTGCAATGAGCAGGGGCTTGAGGTCGTCGTTTGAAGGCATTCCTGCAGCGGCAACGTAGCCCCAAACGCAGAAGGCGGGCCGCATCCGCTTGCCTCCGCACAACATCTGACTGGCCATCAGGTGCACGGGAACGAGCTCTGGCCCCATGGAATCGAGTACTGATGATTGCTCGCTCAGGAAGGCGCTGATCTCGGCCGATACCGCATCGCGGAACGCCTGTGACAGTGGCGCCTGCGGATCCAGAACCTCCTCCGCGCTCTTGACAAGCGGCTTGTTGACCACATGCTGAGCCTACGAAGCACTCAAGGGGTGTCGTCCTTAGGGTGTTCGCATGCCGCGCCGCGATCGTCTTTGGCGCCCGCGGACGCCCAGCATCGCGGACCTGCTGACGGCAGGGGACCGACCGCTGTTTTCCTTCGAATTCTTTCCACCCAAAGACGAGATCCAGCAGCGCCAGCTGTGGCAGACGGTGCGCGAATTGGAGTCTCTCGGCCCCGATTTCGTTTCAGTGACCTATGGCGCCAGTGGGTCAACGAGGGATCGCACAATCAAGGCCACTGAGGCGATCGCCCAGCACACCACGCTGCGGTCGATGGCACATCTCACCTGCGCGAGCCAGAGTCGCGATCAGTTGCGCCGGGTAGTCGGCTGGTACGCAGCGGCCGGCCTTCATCATGTGCTGGCGATCCGCGGCGACATGCCCGGCGGGCCGCGCGCACCCTGGGTCGCTCATCCCGAGGGGCTGAAGAATGCCACTGAGCTGGTGGCGATGGTCCGCGAGCTCGGCGACTTCTGCGTCGGCGTGGCCGCGTTCCCCGACGGGCATCCGGAGCGGAATGACTTCGATCTTGATGCCCGGGTACTGGTTGCCAAGGCACAGGCTGGGGCCAGCTTTGCGATCACCCAGCTGTTCTTCACTGCCGATGACTACTTCGCGCTAGTCGCACGGGTCCGGTCACTCGGCTGCGACATTCCGATCATTCCCGGCATCATGCCGATCACGAACGTGCGCCAGGTGACCAGGTTCGCTGAGCTGTCCGGGGCTGCATTACCAAGATCGGTGACGGATCGGATCAATGAGGTGGCCGACGACGATGATCAAGTCCGGCGGGTAGGGATCAGGATCGGGACCGAGCTGTCGGAGGAGCTGTTGACCCGGGGAGCGCCCGGACTACATTTCTTTACTCAGAACCGATCTCGGGCGACTCGAGAAATCTACGCCAACTTGCACCAGGTGCGGCGTCGAGCGTGACGAGGCGCTGCGTCGGTCGGGTGAGGGCAACGTAGAGGGCCCGGACGCCACCGGGCGACTCGGCCACGATGTCATCTGGAGCGACCACCACGACCGCGTCGTACTCAAGACCCTTCGACTCCAGCGGTGTGATGACTGCAACCCGGTCGGCCCCGTCCAGTTGGGCCCGCTCCAGCTCGGCTGCCAGCTCGTCTTTGGTCGACGGCGGGCAGATCACGCCGACCGTACCCTCCACCTCGGCGAGCAGCGTCCGCACAATGTTGATCATGGCTGCGTTGATCACGGCTGGGGCGGTCGTCGGGTGCTCCGGGGCAGCGTCCGCCGCCACCAGGACCCGCGGCTGATATCCGGTTGCGCGCGCCGCGATGGGGAGGTCGGCGTCCGGAAACTCTGCGACGACGATCTTCGCCGCAAGGTCGAAGACCTCGGCCGGGCTGCGGTAGTTGGTGCTCATTCGGAAGTGCCGTACCGGCGCGGTCCCGATGATCTCCTCGATCGCTCGATTCGCCTCTTCAGCGTCGGTCCAGGCGCTCTGGGCGGGGTCGCCAACGATGGTCCAGCTGGCGCTGGCGCCACGCCGCCGCAGCATGCGCCACTGCATCGGGCTGACATCTTGGGCCTCGTCGATGAGCAGATGGGCGTACGTCTCATGCGGCAGCTCGAAGGGGTCGGCTTCTCGCGCCGGGGAAAGCAAGTCGGCGGTTGTGAAAACCTCCTCCATTCCAGAGCCAAGATCGGAGAGGCCGGGCACGTCCTGCTCATCCAGTACCGGGAGGGGCCCAAGCAGATGCACCAACTCATCGAGCAAGGCGCCATCGGCGGCGGTCCAGTCGGTCGCATTCTGGTAGCTCGCGCTGACCAGCTCGCACTCCACGTCCGACAGCATTGGCGTTGAAACCCGCTTGAGCAGCTCGACATCGGCCAGCCGGGCGAGCGCTGCCGGAGCGCTCACTGCCGGCCACCACGCGTTGCAGAACATCTTGAACGAGGCGAGATCGGAGACGCGGTCGTCGAACTCCGCACGTTCGTGGTCATGATCGGAACTGTCCTCGGAGTCGGGATGCCGGACCCGCCAGAGAGCGCTCAGCAACTCCTTTTCGGCTGCCTCCCGGCCGCTGTTGAGCTTGTGGTGTGCGAGCACGTGAGAACGGACGCGCGCCAGCGTCGTGGCCGGCAGTACCAAGACATTGCCATCTACGGTGATCTTCAGTTCGAGCGGTACATCCTGCAGTGGCTCATGCACCAAGCGGCGCAGCACCTTCACCATGCGCAGGCTGCCCTTGATCCCCGCAACCTCAGGCGGATCGACGCGATCACCAGTGATCCGAACGACGTCGGAAGCGACAGCGCCAATCGAGCGCAAGGTGACCGAATCCTCACCGAGCGACGGCAGTACGCGTGCGATGTAGTTCATGAACACCCGACTCGGGCCGACCACCAGGACACCGCCGGACTCGAAGCGGCGACGGTTGGAATAGAGCAGGTATGCGGCCCGATGCAGCGCGACCACCGTCTTCCCAGTCCCCGGCCCGCCGTTGATCATGGTGAAACCCTGGTACGGCGCGCGAATCGCCTCATCCTGCTCGGCCTGGATGGTGGCAACGATGTCCCGCATGGTGTGATCACGGGCTCGGGTGAGTGCTGCGAGTAGCGCACCTTCGCCGATCACCACCAGCTCGTGGTCGGCGCTCTCGCCGTCGAGGAGATCGTCTTCAATCCCCACCACCCGGTCGCCGCGGCAGTGCAGCACCCGACGGCGGATCACGTGCATGGGATCGCTCGGGGTCGCTCGGTAGAACGGCTCGGCCGCGGGTGCCCGCCAGTCGATGACCAGAGGTTCGTAATCCGCGTCGCGTACGCCGATGCGGCCGACGTAGCGGACGTCACCGTCGGTCCGGTCCAGCCGGCCGAAGACCAGGCCTTCCTGCTCTGCATCCAGTACCGCCAGCCGTCGAGCGGCCTGGAAGGCAAAGACATCACGCTCGTAGAGGCCGGTACCGTCCTCCTCGCGAACGTATGAGTTGCGGTCGGACTGGTAGAGGGAGAGGCCGGCCCGGGCGACCTGCTGGGCGGATCGTGTCGCCTCGGCGAGCCGCGCGTACACCAGATCCACGTGAGCCTGTTCGGAGGCCAGCTCGCGCTCGATGACGCTAGCGGCTGGAGCGGCGTCCGTCACGCTGTCCGAACCCGTCTCGCTCTGCGCGTGTGTCAAGAAGGATGATCCTTACCCAGAAGAACAAACATCTGAGTATACGGAAGTTGTCTGGGTCCCCAAAGTTGCCGCGATCAGACCTTGTGTGAATCGCGACGCTCCGCGTCGCGCGGATCGTGCTTGATGGCCTGCTGCCGTCGTCCTCGCTCGGAGACGAGAAGCGTGTCTCCTCCTCGTCCTCCGATCAGCGGCGCGCGATCCGGGCGCGGAGATGGTCCTGGCAGCCGTACACGGCCAGGGCTGCTGAGAGCATGACCTGGGATGAGCCAGCGCCCGCCGGAGAAGACGGGCTTGCGGCGTAAAGGCCTGGGATCTCGGTCGTCACCGGCGGCCGGCGCAGCCAGCTCGCGAAGCCGCTCCAGGCCACTCCGTACGAAGCTCGGGGGAGCTTGGCGTTGAAATCGTGAGTGGTTCGTAGCCCCTGGTCGGCCAGCTGGCGGAGATAGCTGACGGTCGGCACGCCGGCCTCGGTGAGGCTGACTGTCTCATTGAGCAGGGCGGTGGGCGCCGGAACTTCATGGTGTGTGACGAGCGGAGCTGCTGCCGGGCTGAGCCCTCCTAGCTGGCGTCGGGTCTGCCGCGCCGCGGTGGCCGGAAGCAGATCGTTGAAAGTCTGCCAGGGGTCGCAGGTAGCGACGACTGCTAAGGCAGGGCGTTCTCCATCGCTGGTCGCAACTGCGGCGACCTGACCGTTGCGAATGTGGATGTTCTCGACCGGGCAGCCGAGATGGACGTGCACCTTGCGCAGCCCGAGACGGCCCACCAGAGCCTCCACCAGGACCGAGGACCGGCCTGCATCGAGTCCGGAGTTGGAGTCGATCGGCTGCACCTGCCAGCGTCCGAAGGTGCGCTGCATGGACAGCTCTACGGCGACGAAGGCCGGGGTCTGCTCTGGGAGCGAGCCCATACGGTAGGCGACGCTGCGAATCAGGGCGCCGAGATGATCATGGTCGATCGAGGTCGCAAGGTCCGCCAGCGTCATACGGCGCCCGAACAGGCTGCGCCGGATGGCCCTGTTCAGCTGGCGGCTGCCGCCCAGCTCGGCCTCCAACCCGAGCCCGCGGAGGGTTTGCCACACGGTGTCGAGTCGGTCGAGCAAATCCCGCCAACGCTCTGCCACCGAGGTGCCGTACGCGGCCGTCAGGGTGGCGTACTGGCCGCCACGGTCGGTCGGCAGCGTCAGTTCGGCACCGTCAGCGAAGATCATCGTCGCCGGCTGGGCAGGCTCCAGGGCGTAGCCCATCTTGGCCAGCTCCGCTTCCAGTGGGCGGCCGCTCTTGCGAAACAGGTCACGCCAAGGCGCCGGGAAGCCAATGATGGACGGCGCATCGTCCACCGTGACAGCACTGGTGAGCTGGTGCGGCGCCCAAGTACCGCCCAGCCTGTCGGATCGCTCGTAGAGCTCCACCTGGTGGCCGACTTTCGCGAGCCGAGCGGCAGCCGCCAGACCCGCCAGGCCACCGCCGATGACAACCACCGGATCGGGCATCAGCCTGTTGGGTAGGGCGGCAGTTCCATGAGAGGAGCGTAGGGGAGCCGGTCATTGTGCAGCGCTCGAAGCCCTGCTATGGCCCACGCGAGCGGGCATCCGCGGTGGCTTGGGAAGCGTGACGTCTATCGGACCGCAACCGAGGCGGGACCTAGTTGATGTTTACACCTCCTGCACTAGACGTAGGCTGAAGTCGATACGTAAGCCGTGATCCGTCTTGACAAGGGAGTCATGCGGTTATGAACACGTACGACATATCACGCCGCCGGTTTTTGCAGGTTGCCGGAGCCACGATGGTGGGTGCAGCGCTCGCGGGATGCGAATCCGGGGAACAGGCAGTCCAGCCGCCGCCCGCGGCTGACGTTCTAACCCCGTCGCCTACATTCACTGCGCCGACGCGGAAACTTTCCGGGGACCTCAAGATCCTGCTCTGGAGCCACTTCGTGCCCGCACACGATCAGTGGTTCGACCCGTTCGTGCAGGAGTGGGGGAAGCAGGTCGGCGTCAACGTCACAGTCGACCACATCAACCAGGCGGAGATCCCGGCCCGCACCGCGGCTGAGATCCAAGCCAAGCAGGGCCACGACCTCATTCAGTACATCGCCACTTTCTCGCAGTTCGAGCCAAGCGTTGTCGACCTGAAAGACGTTGTGCAGGAGGCCGAGAAGCGGCACGGCAAGATGCTCGACGTCGTTCGCAAATCGAGCTTCAATCCGAACACCAACAAGTACTACGCGTACGCGCCGGCTTGGGCTCCCGATCCCGGTGACTATCGAAAGAGCATGTGGGAGAAGGTAGGCCTGCCCGCTGGGCCGTCGACGTGGGACGAGCTACTCAGGGGTGGCGCCGAGATCAAGAAGTCCCAGGGCATCCAGATGGGTATCGGGATGTCTCAGGAGATCGACTCCAACATGGCCGGACGTGCCCTGTTGTGGTCGTTCGGCGGCTCGATTCAGGACGAGAACGAGAAGGTCGTCATCAACTCGCCGGAGACCCTGGCGGCTGTCGAGTTCATGACAAAGCTGTACAAGGAGTCGATGACGCCTGAGGTGTTCTCGTGGAATGCCGCCTCCAACAACCAGGGTCTCGTCGCAGGTCAGATGTCGTACATCCTGAACTCCATTTCGGCATGGCGTACGGCCCAAGGTGAGAACCCGTCGGTGGCCGACGACATCTCTTTCGTCAAGGCGTTGAAGGGACCGAAGAATGCGCTCGTTGCGCAACACGTCATGTACAACTGGATCGTCCCGTCGTTCTCCCGCAACGTTGATGCTGCGAAGGAATTCCTGCTCCACTACACAGCGAACCTGCCATCGGCGACCTACCACTCAAAGCTGTACGACTTCCCGGCGTTTCCTAATTCGGTGCCGGACCTCGACGGCTGGTTGACGAAGGATCCGTTCGGCGCCAACCCGCCAGACAAGCTCGCCGTATTGAAAGATGCGACTGACTGGTGCACGAATATCGGCCATCCTGGACCAGCCAGTCCTGCCATCGGCGAAGTGTTGTACACCTTCATCATTCCGAACATGTACGCCAAGGCAGCGCGCGGAGAGCTCTCCCCGCAGCAGTCTGTTGCGGAAGCCGAAAAACAAATCAACTCCATCTTCCAGAACTGGCGTTCCCGCGGACTCGTCGCGGGCTAGCGCGTACGACGAGGAGGCGCCAACGTGGCTGTCGTCGAGGTACGCAATCTCACGAAAAACTTCGACGGCGGACATGGACACGTGCGCGCGATCGATGGCATCAACCTCGCAACGGGTGAGGGTGAGTACCTCGTTTTGCTAGGCCCATCCGGCTGCGGCAAGACCACACTATTGCGTACCATCGCCGGCCTCGAGGAACCGACCGAGGGCGAGGTGCTTATTGGCGGCAATGTCGTCAACGGCCTGCCGCCCCGACTGCGGCGCATCGCCATGGTGTTCCAGAGTTATGCGCTGTATCCGCACAAGACGGTCCTCGACAACATTGTCTTTCCCCTCAAGGCTGCCCAGCTCAGTAAGGCAGAACGCGAACGCAAGGCCCGCTGGGCCGCCGAGCTGCTAGGCATCGATCAGATGCTCGACCGCCGCCCGCGGCAACTCTCCGGCGGTGAACGACAACGCGTCGCACTGGCGCGAGCACTCGTACGAGAACCCGCGATCTTCCTGCTCGACGAGCCGCTGTCCAACCTCGACGCCAAACTGCGAGCGAGCGCTCGTGACGAGCTCAAGCGGTTTCAGCAACGCGTCGGGACCACGACGATCTACGTGACGCACGACCAGTCGGAGGCGATGGGCCTCGGCGATCGGATTGCCGTGATGGACCACGGCCGCGTGCGGCAGCTGGCTCCGCCTGTGGAGGTGTATGACGATCCAGCGGACACGTTCGTTGCGACGTTCCTTGGCTCGCCACCGATGAACCTGGTACCACGGAACGGCCATCTCGTCGGATTCCGACCCGAGCACCTGCTGCCCGAGGATCTGGTTCCGGGAGAAAACAAGATCCGGGTGCCGTTCACCGTGGACCGGATCGAACATCTCTCCGGTGATCGACACCTGTACGGGACCGTGCACCGGCTTGGCGAGGAAACGCGCGTCATCACCCGACTCCCGGCGACCGTGACGCTTCCCATGGAGCCTGGCGAAGAGCACACCTTTGCCGTTGCCGCGGACCGACTGCGGTTCTTTGATGCAGACACCGGCGAACGGTCAGAGCCGATTCGGTTGCGTGAAGGCTAGTCATGGTCCAAGCAACGACATCAAAGCCCGACATCGAGGTGTCAGCCGGGAACAGGGTCGGTCGCCATGATGGCCGCCGCCTTGCCGACCGAGAAGGATTCCTCGCTTGGGCGTTGTTGTTGCCCTCGGTCGTCTACATCGTCGTGTTGGTTGGGCTTCCGCTTCTGTTGGCCATCGCGTTCTCCTTCAGCGATGTCACCGCTGGTGATCCGTCGTTTGACTGGGACGGTCTATCGAACTATCGAAAGATCTTCGACGACCCGGTGTTCTGGCAATCATTGCGAAACACCATCATTTTCACCGCCGGTTCGATGGTGCTCATCGTGGTGTTCGGCAAGGTGCTCGCCAACATTCTGGTCGCCGACTTCCACGGCAAGTGGATCGTACGATTCCTTGTTCTCTTGCCCTGGACCACGCCCGTTGCGTTGTCGGCCATCTCCTGGCTGTGGTTGCTGGACTCACTCTTCAGCCCGATCGACTGGACGCTGCGTCAGGTCGGGCTGATTGACGGCAACATGTACTGGCTTGGTCGACCCAATCTGGCGTTGCTCTCCGTCATCGCGGTCCACGCGTGGCGGCTCATCCCGTTGGCTGCCGTCATCATGATGGCCGGGCTGGTGGCAATCCCGAAGGACTTGCAAGAGCAGGCGGAGATCGATGGCTCCGGTTACTGGCGGCGGATGTTCGAGATCACCATCCCGCTGATGATGCCGCTGATAGCCGTCGCAGCCTTGTTCGGCGCAATCGTGACGTTCACGGACATGACAGTGGTGTACGTACTCACGCGCGGCGGACCGACGAACTCGACGCAGGTGCTGTCCTCGTGGGCGTTCTTCCGCGGTATCGAAGGTGGGGATATCGCGCAAGGGGCGGCGGTGGCGCTGTTCCTCTTCCCGCTGTTGCTGGCAGCGGCGATTCTCATTCTTAGGGCGGTGCGCCGAAGGGAGGTGCTGTGACATGGCGACCGTCGATGCATCGATCGAAACCCTGCGGCACCGCGCAATCCGCCGTCACAGGCTTGCTCGTGTGGGGCTGTACCTGGCCGCCATTGCTGCCGCACTCATCTGTGCCGGTCCGTTCCTGTGGTCGTTGATCACCGCGTTCAAACAGAGCCCGGACCTCTATCAGCGAGACAATAACCCGTTCTTGTACAACCTGCCATCCACCCGCAAGCACGTGATGTACCTGTTCCAAGAGACAGCGTTCCTCACATTCGTCTGGAACACGCTATGGGTGGGCCTGCTCGTGGTTGCGATCACATTGGTGCTGAGTCTGCCCGCGGCGTACGCACTTGCCCGACTCAACCGGCCGTGGTCGGGGCCGATGGCCATCGCAATTTTCTTCGTGTATCTCGTGCCGCCAACGTTGTTGTTCCTGTCGCTGTCGCGTCTGGTGGTTGCGGTTCACCTCCAGGACAACACCTGGTCACTTGTACTCGTCTATCCCACGATCACCATCCCGGTATCGGTGTGGCTCTTGGTCGGCTTCCTCAAGGGCATTCCGAAGGACATCGAAGAGCAGGCCATGGTCGACGGATATAGCCGGCTGGGCGCGTTCATACGGGCCGTCGTGCCACTCGTCTTTCCAGGGATCGTCGCTGTCGTCGTCTTCACATTCACGCTGACCGCGAGCGAGTTCATTTATGCACTTGCTTTCGTCGCACCTACCGCTGAAAAGGTGATCAGTACCGGGGTACCCACGGAGCTCGTGCGCGGTGATGTGTTCTTTTGGCAGTCGCTGCAGGCAGCCACCGTCCTCGTGGCGTTTCCGATTGCATTCGTGTTCAACCTGTTTCTGGACCGGTTTATCGCCGGCTTCACAATGGGCGGCGCCGTCAAAGGTTGATGCAGTATTTGATTTGCTCGCTCCGCTCGCTGCGGATCGCGCGGGGAAGCCGCCGCCATCGTCGTCGCTCGCAGAGGAAAGACGCCCCCGCTCGCTCCTCCTCCGTGCGGCGGCGCGCGATCCGCTGTTCGATTGCTCGCTTCGACTCGCTCCATCGCGGCACGGCGGTGCGCGCTTACTGACGATCGCAGCCGTACTCTAAAGCCCATGTCTGATCTCGAACCTGTTGATGAGTCGTGGACCACTGCGCTCTGTGTCGTCGCCCATCCAGATGATCTTGAGTTCGGTACGGCGGCAGCCATTGCTCGCTGGACCGACCAAGGAAAGACCGTGGTGTACGCCATGGTGACCAGCGGCGAGGCTGGCATTGATGGAATGGATCCGGCGGAGGCGCAACGGGTACGCGAGGCGGAGGAGTTGGAGTCAGCGAAGATCGTCGGAGTCGACACCGTCGACTTTCTGGGGCTGCCCGACGGAGTGCTGGAGTACGGGGTGAACTTGCGGCGCGCGATCTGCGCGAGCGTGCGCCGGCATCGACCGGAGATCGTGATCACCAACAATTTCCGCAGCACCTGGGGTGGCCAGAATCTCAACCAGGCCGACCACATCGCCACTGGCCGAGCGACTCTGGACGCCGTACGCGATGCTGCGAACCGCTGGGTGTTCCACGAGCAGATCGAGGATGGCCTGGAGCGCTGGGATGGCGTACGGGAGGTGTGGGCTGCCTTCTCCCCAGACGGAAAGCATGCGGTGGAGACCACCCAGACGTTCGAACGTGGCGTCGCGTCACTGGCCGCTCACAAGGCCTACATCGACGGGCTCGGATGGGAGTCCTTCGATCCCGCCGAGTTCTTGGAGAGCGGCGCTCGCCAGGCAGGTACGCGGTTCGGAGTCCCGATGGCGGCCACCTTCGAAGTCTTCAACATGGGTTGGGGTAGCTAACGCGAAAACCCCGCGTTGGGCTTTGCACAGTTTTCTAACGGTCTGCCTACGAGGCAACCTGTGCAGACGGCCCGAAACCTACGTGCACGTAGGTTTCGACATCAGCGCGAGGCGAGCCGGTAACCCAATTGGATCAAGCGGTCGAACCCGCGGTCAGGCAGGATCCGCTCGGCCATCAGAATGCCTCGAGCTCCGCCGCCGGCTGGGTATCGGGTACGCGGTTTAGGGCTCTGCACGGCTTTGGCAATGACCTCGGCAACCACCTCAGGGCCGGATGCGATCGGTAAGCGATCAGCTGCGCGAAGCCCGGCGCCGACACGCTTGGCCTGCTTTGCGTACGGGGTGTTCGCGGAGGTTGCTTCCAGCTTGTCGGCTGCAATCCCGGACCACTCGCTTCGGATGGTGCCCGGTTCGATGATCACGACCTTGATTCCGAACTCCGCCACTTCGACTCGCAGGCTGTCACTCAGCCCCTCGACGGCGAACTTGCTGGCGTGGTACCAGCTACCCAGCGGCTCCCAGATCTTGCCACCCATGGAGGAGATGTTCACGATGTACCCGTCGCGTTGGGCTCGCATCTGGGGAAGCACCAGCTGAATGAGCCGGGCCAGGCCGAAAACGTTCACCTCCAACTGACGTCGGGCCTCCTCGACGGGCACGTCCTCCAAGGCGCCGTACAGCCCGTAGCCGGCGTTGTTGACAAGCACGTCGATCCGTCCGGTATCGGCGATGATCGTCTCCACCAGGGCCACCATGGATTCGTCGTCGGTGACGTCGACCGACGTGGTGCGGATACCGCGATCGGCCAGATCCGACATCCGATCGACGCGCCGTGCACCGGCATAGACGGTGTAGCCGAGCTCCGCCAGCTGCAGCGCCGTTGCCTCACCAATGCCGGACGACGCTCCAGTGATCAGCGCAGTCTTCTCGGAGTTGTCGGCCATGCGCTGGATCATAGGGCGTTCGGGCCACGAGCAAACCACCGCCGCCGCAGCAGCCGTTCGAGGGTGCGGATGGTGGCACTACGAGAGGGAACTGGCGCCCTCGGCGCTCAAGTGTTCGGGTTCGTTCCTTGTCCAGATGCGCCTCTGCAGGGACATCGACGCGTCGTCGATGGTTTGCGGGCTCGGCGGCGTACATTCACTTGACGAACTGTCGGTCGTGAGGTGTAGCTTTGGTTTCGTTCGAACAGGCATTCTAAAACCGGCTGGGTGTTGAGCCGTTGCGAGTGCCTGGCGACATCAGTGCGTGTTCGCGGCGCGCACCAGGGCTTGCCTCGATGCGGATGGATCTCGACCCCCATCTGCATCGAGGCCGCCAACCCACAGCGAACGTCAGCGAGCAAATCCAACTTTGCGGTCGAGTGTGCTGATCGGATCCGACATCAACAGAGGACGAACCTTGATGGCCTGCAACGAGGACCTACGGCGCGCGCGCAGCTCCCTTGCTGAAGCAGAGCTGGCGCGGCGCCCTAGCGACCGATACCTGGCCGCGCACATTGCCGCGCTACGCGTGGTGGCCATTGTGTTGACGTATCGGGCACCTCCGGGTACGGGCCGCGTCCAGGGCCGGCCGCGCAATGCCTGGCAGATGCTGGCAGAGGTTGCCCCCGAACTCGCTGAGTGGGCGGCGTTCTTCGCAGCCACCGAGGGCAGGCGGGATGCGATCCGCGCCGGCGCGACCTCGATCGTCAGTGCACGCGAGGCGGACGACCTGGTCAGGGATGCGAGGGCCTTTCTCCGTCTGGTCGAGCGGGCAATCGGATTCAGTACAGTGCTGGAACGCCCAATCGACGTGGCGTCGAGCTAATTAAGCCCTGAGGCGGCTAGTCTGTATCGAACACATGTTCGATAGGAAGACCAGATGCCACCCCGCATTGTGATGCATGTCGATATGGATGCCTTTTATGCGTCCGTTGAGCTGCGTCGGCGCCCGGATCTACGCGGAACGGCGGTCATCGTCGGTGGCTCCCCACGGGGGGTAGTGCTGTCAGCGACGTACGAGGCGAGGGCGCGTGGCGTACGGTCCGGCATGTCCTCGACCGAGGCGAGGCGCCTGGCACCGCACGCCACCTTCGTCGTCCCCGACTTCGACAGCTACACCGCAGTGTCCAAAGCGATCGTGGCAGTCTTTCGGTCAGTCACCTCTATCGTCGAGTCGGCGTCGATCGACGAAGCCTTCTTGGACCTGACCGGTGCTGTGCGGATGTTCGGCAGCCCGACCCAGATCGGAGAGTACGTCCGGGCGATCGTGGCTGACGAACAACAGATCACCTGCTCGGTCGGTATTGGCCCAACCAAGTTCGTCGCCAAGGTTGCCTCGAGGGCGGCGAAGCCGGATGGACTGGTCGAGGTCACCCCGGAGGGCGTCGCGGGTTTCCTGCACCCACTACCGGTCGAGGCGATGTGGGGAGTGGGTCACGCGACCGCACAGAAGCTGCATCGACTTGGCATCTACACCGTCGGCGACCTTGCCCACACGCCACGAGGCTCCTTGCGTCCAGCCTTCGGCCCGCATGCCGGCGGCATGCTCAGCGAGCTCGCGTGGGGACGGGACCGTCGCCGCGTGACCCCACAGGAGCCGGAGCACAGCGTCGGCTCCCAGGAGACTTTCAGACGGGACACCGACGATCCCGATACCGTGCGCCGCGAGCTCCTTCGGATGGCGGATCGCACGGCTCACCGAATGCGGAAACAGCAAATGGTGGGCCGCACAGTCACCATCTCGGTGAGGTTCGCCGATTTCACCGAGCTGACGCGCTCCGCCACACTTGCATCGCCCACCGATGTCACGGTCGAGATTTACGCGCAGGCGCTCGAGCTCTACGAGCGGCTCGGCGTGGAGCGGGCACGAATCCGGCGTGTCGGAGTTCGAGTCGAACAGCTCGTGGACCGGCATCGTGTCTACCGGCAACCGCAGCTGACCGACCCAGAGTGCGGATGGCGTGAAGCCGATCTTGCAATCGATGCGGCGGTCGGAAAGTTCGGGCCGAAAGCAGTTCAGAGAGCCGTGCTCACCCGCCGTTGGTAGCGAATGTGCGACTGGTCCGGCAGTTGGCCGATGGGTTTCCCATACCCACCGGCGCAACCTAAACTGGAGCCACATCGCCCAGCCAAGGACGAGGTCCAATGCCGTCGATAACGGTGCACAAGTCACACGTCAGTGGGTATTCAGGATCCAATTGGATCGAATCTCCTCCTTCCGTGTGAGAGGCGTATCATGACGGCACGCGTACGACGAGACCCTTGGGAGGTGGCTAGTGGCCCTCTCAGATGAGGAGCAACGGCTTCTCGAGCAGATGGAGGCCGCGCTAGCGGCTGAGGATCCTAAGCTGGTCAACGCCCTCCGGGGGACCAGCGTGCGGCGAGTCCATCGGCGTCGCGCGGCGCTTGCTGGCGTGGGATTCTTTGCAGGCCTCGGGCTCCTCATCGCAGGCATCTCGATCAATCCCTTCCTGAGCGTGCTTGGCTTCGTGATTATGGTTGCTGCGGCGGTGACCGCCATCTACTCCTGGCAACACGTCGGTGGCAACGCCGATGCTGGTCAGGGTCGGGATCGAGCGAAGACCTCTCAAGCATCGCGTGCCCATGACGGGCAGGGCTTCATGGACAAGATGGAGGAGCGCTGGCGTCGTCGACGCGACGAGGGTTTATAAGTCGTCGTTGCCGCGACGAGGATTAAGAGTCGCTGCCGCGACCGGGTTTATGACCCGTCCCTCCAAGATCGACAGACGCGTAACCAGTTGACTACTGATCGGGGTTTCTTGGCGTGCGCCGGAAGAGCGACCGCGGCAGCAACAGTGCGATGACCTTGTGTCGCCAATCGGCCGGAGCAGCCACGCCACGCCGGATCTCCGATGTCATGGTTGGCAGCTCACTCACAGCGCCGCCGTGGTCGAAGCTGCGCGCATAGCGCGACCGTTCGACCAGTGTGGCAACCCGGCTCATCGACTCCGACTCCTCATCCTCAAGTCGGTCCGAGACCTCGCGACCGATGACACGCGGTGAGCCCTCAGGCCACGATCCGCCGTAGTCCAGCACTGTGTCCCTGATCTCGGCCCAGGCAGCCTCCACCTGCTCCTCAGCCGGTCCGCTCCCATTCAGCCGGCCGCTGCGACGTCGCACCCGAATGGTTGCTGGAGCCGCGAGGATGGCCAACAAGACCAGAACGATGCTGGCTCCGAAGAGAGTGCGGCCCCAGCCGCCACCGGCGCCGGGCCCAAGATCAGTCGGTTGCTCGCTTGGCACCGACGATGGCACGCTGCCGGGCGACGCCTCGTCGGCGGACTGCTCGGAGGACGGATTTGCTGACGGGTCGCTTCCGGAGGAGTCCGCATTCTGCACCGTCCACGATGGCGCAGATCCGGTAACGGTGGCCGGCGTGGGCTCGAACCGCACCCAGCCGTAATTGGCGAAATACAGCTCGGGCCATGCATGCATGTCGCGGATCGAGACCTTCCAGCCGTCTTCATCCTGTTCGCCTGGGAGAAAGCCGACCGACACCCTCGACGGAATGCCGACCACCCGCGCCATCATGGCCATCGCAGACGCGAACTGCTCGCAATAGCCCCGATGATCGCGAAGCAGGAAGTTCTGCAGCGCCTCATAGCCACTACCGGGCAGTGGCTCGGTGCTGTAGGTGAACTGGCTGCTGCGTAGATAGGCCTGGATGGCGGCCGCCTTTGCGGCCGAAGTGTCGGCCTTGGCTGTGATGCGGTTGGCCAGCTGGATCAAGGGGTCCGGTAGATCGGACGGGATGACTGCGGTCACCGCAGCGTCTGCAGGAGTACCGGCAACGGCATTGTTGAGATCACTGCTGGTGGGCTCGATGTCGACGCTCTCGACCGTGTAGGTCAGGCGGCGGAGAGGCTGCGACCGGTTGTCGGCGTCCACCACGATCAAGGAGTTGGCGTCGAAGCGCCAGTCTCCTGGCGCGTCGTAGGTGCGCGGCGCGTACGGAAGCGGCAGGTACTGGGACGCGAAGTCCAGCACCTTGATCGTGGTCCGTCGCCTATCGCCGGGCTCGCCGCTCCGACCGGGGATTGCGGGGAGGGTCTGGCCGTTGTTCAGCCGTATCTGTACATTGCTCCAGCCGTTCGCGTTCAACTGAGGCAGCGAGGCCAGGCGCAAGTAGACCCCGCCGGGAGCGGTGGTCTGGTACTGGATCACCTCGCGATCCTCTGGCTGGTTGAGATTGCGGCGCAGATCCAGAGTGGGATCGGTCAACTGAAGCGGGCCGCTGCCGCCGGGCCCGTTACCGAATCCGATCCCTGGCAGGGATAGCGTGGGCAAGCTGAACCCGAGCACGATGGTTGCCAGAATGGCCGGAATCGCGAGATAGCCGGCAGCGCGCCAGACCACCGGCATGGACGTTCCGAAGCCCTCAGCTGAGTCGCGGGTGAGTCCCCGAGTCCATCTCGCCGTAGCGTTCAGGCCCTCCGCAATCAGGATTGCGAGATAACCAACGGCGATGTAGCAGAAGCTGAGCACTCCCGTGTCAGCGCCCAAACCGAGCGCCGGCACCAGAAACAGCGTGGCGGGCGGTGCAATGGCCCAAGCCGGTCGCCCTATGCCGGACACCAGCAGATCGGTCATGATCATGATCATCCCGATCACCGTCACGAAGATCAGCTTCACCCCGTTGTCGGGATCCATGGGCGAAGCCTGGGTGCGCATGTGCTCGATGCCCTCGGCCCAGAGCGCGGGGTAGTGCTCGAACCACGGCACGCCTAGGTCACTCGTTGCCGAGGCGAGAGTGAGGCTGAGACCCAAAGAATAGAACAGCAAGATCGCGATCTGGGCACTGAGCACCACGCCGCTGGTCAGTCGGATCCGTCGCAGTCCCAGGCTGGCGGCGCCGATCGCCATGATCAACACCCAGCTCAGCCCGATGAAGCCGGAATCCGAGGTCAGTGGCGTAACGGTGAGGCACGCCAGCATCACCGAAATCGTTACGGCGATGGAGCTACGGTCGGACGCGCGCATGGTTCAGGCCGCCGTGTTGAGCTGTTCGAGGGCGGACCACGCATCGGCCACCCCCATGCCGCGAGTTACGTCGATGACCCGCCACTGGTTGTCACGCAAGATCTGACCCGCCAGCTCGTGCTGTGCCCGCTGCTGCTCGCTGGCCGGGTCGTCGGCAAAGGTGTCGACATCCAGCAGCATCGCCAACCCCTGGGCCCGATTGCGACGCACCCGAAGCAGCGAGTGCGCATCTTGGGCGTTCATCCGCCCCATGATCGCGATGGCCAGCTGGCCGGGACGGTCAACAGTCGCCGACTCGACGGCGTAGTGAATCGTGGTTGTCGAGCGCGGCTTGAGGTCGGTCAGTCGGCTGATCACCAACTCTTGGGAGGCCGAGCTGTGCTGGCCCATCGTCCCGCTGATGCGCAACGGACCGTCGGCCTCATAGATCTCGATGCCGAAGCCGTCGTCCAAGAAGTGGACGCCGATCGAAGCGGCTGCCGAGATTGCCCACTCCAGGGAGCTCTGCATACCTCGGCCTTCGTGGGCGCTTGATCTCGAGTCGAGCACGATGCTGGCACTCGGGTCCCAGGCCTGCTCCTCGCGTCGAACCATCAGGTCCCCCCACCGGGCAGTGGAGCGCCAGTGGATCCGGCGCACGTCGTCACCTTGCCGGTACTCGCGGACGAGTGCGTCATCTTGGCCGACGACGCCAACGCGGTGTGGTCGAGCCTCGCCTGTGCCGCCGCCGCCACCAATCGTTCTGATCGTCGGCAGCGGCACGATCCGCGGAGTCACCATGACCTCGCTGGTGGCGACGAACTGCCGATCGAGTTGCACCAAACCAAAAGGATCAACAGTCCGTACGGTCAGCGGTCCCGCGGAGAAGCGCCCCCGTACCCGTCCCAGCAATGGATATTCCACGACCCGGCGCCAGCTCTGATCAGCGCGGTCCACCAGGAATCGTGGCCGGGTGCCCAGCTCACGCGGCACCGAGTCCTCGAGCAGCAAGATCCCGGCCGGCAGCCTGCCATCCTGGCCGATGATGATCTGGCCTTTCATCGGTGAGCCCAATGGCACTTGGGCAGGCTCGATGGAACGCTCGCATGACATCCGCAGCCTGGCGCGGGAGACCAAAATGGCGGCGATGACAGGGAGGGCCACAAGCAACAGGCCCAGTCGCATGACATCACGTTGCCCGGCTGCCATCGCCAGCAGCACAACCATCAGGCCGATCAGTACGAAGAACCGCCCCCGGCTCGTGAGCAGTCGCCACGGACGCGACATGGTGCCATCTATCTCCGGTCTGGAATGTGTACGGATTGGATGGCCTGGGCGATCACGTCGGTCACCGTACGGCGGGCGAGCTGGGCATCGGTAGAGGGCAGCACGCGATGCGCCAGGACCGAGACTCCGAGGGCCGCGACGTCGTCTGGAGTCACATAGTCTCGGCCAGACATCGCCGCGAAAGCACGGCTCGCACGGAGCAGTTGCAGCGTCGCGCGAGGTGAAGCGCCGAGTCGCAGGTCGCGCGAGTTCCGCGTGGCGTTGACCATCTGGACGATGTAGTGCTTGACGGCCGGGCTGACATACACCTTCTTGACCGCATCGATCAGCCCTCGGATGGTGGAGCCGTCAGTCACCGGTTGCAACGCAGCGAGCGGATCGGATGAGCCATGGGATTCGAGCATGTCCAGCTCGGAGTTCGGGGTCGGGTAGCCCATCTGGATCCGCGCCATGAACCGGTCCCGTTGCGCCTCAGGCAGCGGGTAAGTGCCTTCCATCTCGATCGGGTTCTGGGTGGCGACCACCATGAACGGCGGTTCCAGCCGATAGGTCGTGCCATCGACGCTGACTTGACGTTCTTCCATCGATTCCAAAAGGGCCGACTGCGTCTTCGGCGAGGCACGGTTGATCTCGTCACCCACCACGATGTTGGCGAAGATGCCGCCAGGTTTGAATTCGAAGTCGCGTGTTTCCTGATTGAACACCGAGACGCCGGTGATGTCTGACGGCAACAAGTCGGGAGTGAACTGAACTCGGCGTACTGAGCATGCGATGGAACGGCCCAGTGCCTTGGCGAGCATGGTTTTGCCGACCCCGGGCACATCCTCGACAAGGAGGTGACCCTCGGCCAGCAGCACGACTAAGGCGAGGTCGACCGAGCTCCGCTTTCCCTCGATCACGCTCTCCATCGCGTGCCGGACTTGGCCCATCACTTGGACCACGTCGCCCAGAGAGTAGGCCCGGTCAGGACTTTGCCCGATCCCGGCCGCCTTCTCATAGCCCAGGGACATGTCCAAACCCTACGTGTTACCTGCCGCTGTCAGGAAAAGGGCAACACGCCGAAGTTGAACAGACAAGCGGGCAAAGGGTGCCTTGTGGGGAGAAGTGGGGTATCGTGGGGCAAAGTGGAGAAGGGTGGACAATGAGTGGAGTGAGGAGGGTGGCCCATGTTTCTTGGCACCCACACTCCGAAGCTCGACGACAAAGGCCGCCTGATCCTTCCGGCGAAGTACCGCAACGAGCTAGCTGACGGCCTGGTGATCACTCGATTCCAGGAGCGCTGCCTGGCCATCTGGCCGACAGAGAAGTTCGTTGAGGTGACCAAAACCGCAAGGAGCGCCTCCACTAGCCAGCAACAGGTCCGGGACTACCAGCGGATGCTCGCGTCGGGAGCTTCGGATGAGACACCAGACAAGCAGGGCCGCATCACGATCCCGCCTCATTTGCGGGCGTACGCGGGCCTCGACAAGGACTGTGTCGTGGTAGGTGCGATCGATCGTGTGGAGGTATGGGATGCCGCCGCATGGGAGGAGTACTCCGCCACGAAGGAGCCGGCGTTTGCCGAACTGAATGAAGCCGTGTTCCCCGGGGGCTGAGGAGCGTGGCAGCAAGAGAAGACGAAATACGGCTCGTGTAGAGAGGCTTCAACCCGCAGGTTCGACTCCCTGACACAACTTCCCCGGTGCCAGGTAGGACTCCCCGCGGATCTCGGGTTGAAACCCCTCTACACGAGCCATCTCCGTACCACTACGGATCAACGAAGGGTCGAGATGTCGGATGAGTGGCCTCGCCGAGCTGCACCTGCCCGTCATGTTGGCAGAAGTCGTGGCGTTGCTGGCTCCGGCGCTGGAAGCACCGCTCACTGATCCGGTAGGTGAGGGCAGCAGCGTTCTTGTTGACTGCACGCTTGGCCTCGGCGGCCACGCCCATGCCTTGCTGGCTGCCTGCCCCGAGGCCCAGCTGATCGGACTTGATCGTGATCCCCAGGCGCTGGCTCTGGCGGGCGAGCGGCTTGCCGAGTTTGCCGACCGGATCACCCTCGTCGAGGCGGTCTACGACGAGTTGCCGGCGGTGCTCGCGAGGCTTGGACGCCCCACGGTTCAAGGGATTCTGCTTGACCTCGGCGTCTCCTCGCTCCAGATTGACGATCCTGAGCGCGGGTTCGCCTATGCACAGGATGCTCCGCTTGACATGCGGATGGGAAGTCAGAAGCTGACTGCGGCTCAGGTCCTCAATACCTATTCGAGAGCAGAACTGTCCCGAATCCTGCGAAGCTACGGTGAGGAGCGCTACGCCGACCGGATTGCCCGCCGGATAGTCGCTGAGCGAGAGCGCGAGCCTTTCGTCACTTCGAGCCGACTCGTCCAACTGCTCTACGAGACGGTTCCGTCAGCTTCCCGCAAAACCGGCGGCCATCCCGCGAAGCGGACGTTTCAGGCTCTCCGGATCGAAGTCAATGCCGAACTCGAATCGCTCGAATCCGTGCTGCCGAGTGCCCTCGCCGCGCTCGCGCTTCACGGACGGATCGCCGTGTTGGCCTACCACTCGCTGGAGGACAGGTTGGTCAAGCAAATCCTCGGTCTAGCCGCTCGGGATCGCGCGCCACGCGACCTTCCCGTTGTTCCGGCTGGCCTCCAGCCAGAGCTGCGACTGTTGACCCGCGGTGCGATCCGGCCCAGCCCCGCCGAGGTCGCCCGCAACCCACGCGCTGCCTCGGCGCGGCTCCGTGCGGCGGCGCGCATCTCTGAGATGGCGGTCGCCGGATGAGCGCGCTGTGGGCACCCATCGCCGCCTGGGGTGACGGCGTTCGGACGACAGGTCGGCCGCTGCGGGCAGTGGCGCAGCCGGCCGCCCGCCTGGCTCGATTCCCTTTCCTCCTGGTGCTGATTGGGGTCTTTGGTCTTGGCATGGTGGGTCTGCTGATGCTCAACACCACCTTGCAGAGTCAGGCATTTCAGTCCCGAACGCTCAATCGGCAGGCAGGAGAGCTCGCGTACGCTCAGGCCGATCTCGAGAATCAGCTTGACGCTCTCGCTGCTCCCCAGGAGCTCGCCCGTCGGGCCTCCGAGCTCGGGATGCGCCCCAACCCGTTTCCAGCGTTCCTGGTGCTGCCCAGCGGCAAGGTGGTGGGCAAGCCGATTCCGGTGAGCGGTCATGAGGTACCCGCCCTGATCGTGAAGACACCAACACAACTCGCGGCCGAGCAGGCGGCCAAGCGTGCCCGTGCTGAGGCGAAGGCTGCCGCAAAGGCCGCGAAGGAAGAGGCCGCCGCGGCAGAGGCCAAGCGCAAGGCTGCCGAGCGGGCAGCGAAGCAGAAGGCTGCCGAACGCGCGGCGGCGAAGCATAAGAAGGCCACGTCGCCTGCTGGCACGACAACCAAGAAGGGCACGCACGGCAGGGGACAGCCGTGATGGATGAGGAGCATCGTCGCCAGCCGGCACGCGAGGCCTTGTCGCGCCCGTCGCGCTCGCTCCGCGCTGGAGACCGCTCGCGGCCGAGCGACCGACCGTCCACGTTGCACGCCCGTGGTGTACGCATTCTCCGCGACGGCACGGTACTTACTCCTCGGCCGCGGGACCGCCAACCACCACCGATCCGGCTCGTTCGTCGCCGGCCTCCGATGCGGCTGCCACTGGCCTCGGCCCCTCGGCGGTTGCATGTGCTGCTCATCGTGGTCGCCATGGCCCTTTCGCTCTGCGCGGGTCGACTGCTGCAACTTCAGGGCTTCGACTCGTCCTCCTATACCGCCGACGCTCTGACCCGGACATTGCCACTGCTGCCGGCGCGTGGCGAGATCACAGATCGCAGCGGTCTAGTCCTTGCCTCGACCCAGCCGGCCGTCGCAGTGACAGCCGATCCGACACTGACAGGTCCCCGTGCAGCGGAGTTTGCCAGTGTCCTTGCCGGCCACCTCGGCATGTCGCCGGTGGAACTGATGCCGCTCCTGACCAAGACCGGCACCCGCTTTGTCTATCTCAAGAAGAAGGTGCCCGCTCTCACCTACAGCGCGCTCGCGGCCGACTTGTCCAGGCACGATCTCCATGGCGTTTTCCGGGAGAGCGATCCCATCCGGACGTACCCCAATGGCTCGGTTGGCGCGTCCGTGGTCGGCTTCGTCGGGGCAGATGGCAAGGGTCTGGCCGGGCTGGAGCGAACCCTCAATGCCCAACTGGCCGGCGTTGAAGGCAAAGAAACCTATGAGAGCGCTCCCAATGGCAGCAAGATTCCGCTCGGCCAGAGCTCCATCACACCGGCGCGCAATGGCCTGAGCTTCCAGCTCACCCTCGACTCTGAGGTGCAGTGGGTCGCTGAACGGCGGCTTGCCGAACAGGTCGCCAAGACTCGTGCCGATTCAGGCTTCGCCATCGTCATGGACATCAAGACAGGTCAGCTGATCGCACTGGCCAATGCGCCTACCTACGACTCGTCCAGGCCACAGGCTGCAAAATCAGAAGACCGCGGCAACCGTGCTGTCTCCGCCCCATACGAGCCCGGCAGCGTGCAGAAGGTCCTGACTTCAGCGGCGTTGATCGACTCCGGCACAGTGGCACCGTCCACTCGCGTTGTCGTTCCCAGCCGTCTCGCCTCGGGTGGCCGCTCGATCAAGGATCACTTCTCTCATGGAGTGCTGCGCTACACGATGCGCGGAGTGATTGCGGAATCGTCCAACATCGGCACCTCTTTGCTGACCCGGCAGCTCGACAAGCAGAAGCTGCACGATTACCTGGTGAGCTTTGGCCTCGGGTCGAAAACCAACATCCAACTGCCTGGCGAATCGGCAGGCATCATCCCCAAACCAGACATGACCGATGGCCAGCGCGATCAGATCGCGTTCGGGCAGGCGATTGCGGTGACAGGAATCCAGGAGGCCGCTGCTATCGCGGGGATTGTGAACGGCGGGATCTACAACCCGCCGACAGTGATCAAGAAGGCGACAGACGGCGAGGGCAAGGAAGTGGCGTTGCCGCGAGCGCCGCAGCGGCGGGTCATCTCGGAGAAGAGTTCGGCTCAGGTACGCGAGCTGATGCAGGCTGTCATCGATAGCGTGAACGGTCAGCAGAACCTGAAGCTCGACAGGTACACCACTGGCGGCAAGACCGGCACCGCACAGCGTGCGGATACCAGCTGCGGCTGCTATCGGGGGTACGTAACCTCATTCGTGGGATTCGCGCCGCTTGACGATCCGCAGATCCTGACCTACGTCGTGATCAGCAACCCGAGAGCGGGCGACACAGGATCGATCACAGCAGCGCCGGCGTACCGCGACATCATGAACATCGCCTTGCCGCGCTACTCTGTCGCTCCTGATGCCAAGCCGCACAAGCCGCTACCGACGCAGTGGTGAGCCGCAATCCAATCAGTGAGCGGAGCGAGCAATCAAAACATCGGATCGCGCGCCGCAGCACGGAGGAGGAGCGAGCAGAGGCGCTCTTCCTCTGCGAGCGACGACGACGGCGGCGGCTTCCGCAGCGCGATCCGCGCGGAGCGAGCGCAGCGAGCGGAGCAATCAAATCAAGAGGGTATTGGTCCAGACGGGCCGACGAGTCGATAACGTCACCAGCGTGTCTTTTGCTCCACGGGGGGCCGTGCTCCGGCCGCGCACCAGACACCAGATCGGTTTGGCCGAGCTGTTCGGGGACCGCGCCGCGGTAAGCGACCCGGTTGTCAGTGGCATCAGCATCGACTCCCGGCTGGTACGTCCAGGCGACCTCTACGTCGCATTGCCTGGTGCGCATCATCACGGCGCAGAATTCGTCCGACAGGCCGCCCAGGCGGGTGCGGTTGCCATCCTCACCGACCCGGCTGGCGGCCAGATCGCCAACGGCCTACAGCTTCCGGTGATCGTGGTCGACCAGCCCAGGCAGGCAATGGCGAGCGTCGCCGCCACCATCTACGGCCGGCCCGCCGACGCACTCACCATGTGTGCCGTCACCGGCACCAACGGGAAGACCACCACCACGTTCCTGCTCGAGGCCGCCCTGCGGGCGGGGGGAGTGAGCACCGGATCGGTCGGTACGGTCGGTTTCCGGCTGAACGGCGTAGCCCTGGACTGCATCCCGACGACCGTAACGACGCCGGAGTCGACAGATCTTCAGGGCCTGCTCGCCTTCTTACTCGAAGAGGGAGTTGAGACGGTCGCGATGGAGGTCTCCTCCCACGCCTTGGTGCTTGGCCGTGCCGATGCGATCACCTTTGATGTCGCAGCCTTCACCAACCTCGGCAGAGATCATCTGGATTTCCACGGCGACATGGGGTCCTACTTCGAGGCGAAGGCCTCGTTGTTCACTCCAGAGCGGACCAGACATGCGGTGATCAATGTCGATGATCCGCGAGGCCGCGAACTGGTGCAGCGCATCGGTCGCGAGGCTGGAATCGGCCTCACCACGGTAAGTCTGGACGGCGATGCAGCGTGCCGCGCGTTGGCGTACCAGGCTCTACCCGATGGACGAACAGCCGTTCGCGCTGACCTGCGAGGTCGTACCCTCGACTTCAACCTCAGACTCCCGGGTGACTTCAACATTCGCAACGCGTTGACTGCGCTGGCCATGGTCGATGCGATTGGCGGGGACCTGCAACGTGCTGCGGCGGGTTTGGGCCAGGCCGATGTGTCGGGCCGGATGCAGCGGGTTGAGCTGGGAACCAACGCGCCGCTGGTCTATGTCGACTTCGCGCATACCCCCCAGGCGATCGCCGCCGCGCTGGAGGCAGTCGGAAGCCGGCGCCGCATTGTGGTCGTTGGCTGCGGTGGGGATCGCGATCCCCAGAAACGAGAGCCGATGGGCGAGTCGGCGGCCCGCCACGCGGATGTGGTGATTGCCACAGACGACAACCCACGGTCCGAAGACCCCGCTGCGATCCGGGCACAGCTGATCACTGGGGCGCGCGCGGCGGTCCGCCAAGAGGGCCTGGCCACTGAAGTGATCGACGGCGGCGACCGGCGCTCGGCCATCAACCTCGCGCTCCAACTGGCGGCTCCAGGTGACGTGGTCGCAGTCCTCGGCAAAGGCCACGAGGTCGGTCAGGAGATCGCTGGGTCAGTTCTGCCGTTCAGCGATCCGGTAGTGGTAGCTGAGGAGTGGGCCGTGCTGCATCCGGATCTGGTCCGGCAGACCGGTCAGCAGGATTCGATGCCGTGATTGCAGTGACGGTCGACGAGATCGCCACGGTGCTGGGTGCGCAGCTATCTGGTCCCGGCGACACGACTGCGGTGCTGACTGCCCTGACGGCCGATTCCCGCGCGGTGTTCGCCGGTGCCCTGTTCGTGGCGCTACCCGGAGAGCACGTCGACGGTCATGACTACGTTGCGGCGGCCACAGCCGCTGGCGCGGCCGCGTCGCTTACGAGGTATCCGGTCGAAGGCGCACTGTGTCTGGTGGTGGTCGATCCGCTGGTCGCGCTCGGCCGGATCTCCCGATATCTGGTCGACCGGGCGAGTCCCGGAGGTCTCCACGTCGTCGGCATTACCGGCTCGGTCGGCAAGACCTCGACGAAGGATCTGCTCGCGCAGGTGCTCGAGCGCGCCGGTCCGACCGTGGCAGCAGTCGGTAATCTCAACAACGAGCTCGGTGTGCCGCTCACGGTCGGATTGGTTGATGAGCAGACCAGGTATCTCGTCGCGGAAATGGGGGCGCGTGGGATTGGCCACATCGCCTATCTCTGCGACATCGCACCACCGCGGGTCGGAGTGGTGCTGAACGTCGGCCAAGCCCACGTCGGGGAGTTCGGCGGGCAGGCTGCAATTGCTCGCGCCAAGGGTGAGTTGGTGGAAGCCCTCCCACCTGATGGGTGGGCAGTACTGAATATTGACGATCCGCTGGTCTGGTCGATGCGCAGGCGTACCCTGGCCCAGCTGCTGCCCTGGTCAACGATCCAGCCACTTGAGGACGGCGTTTGGGCCTCCGGATTAGCAGGTGACGCTTATGGGCGCTACTCCTTCGAGCTCCATAACGGTCGAGACAGCCAATCTGAATCTCAGGTGCAGCTTCAGCTAACCGGGCGGCACCAGGTCGCGAACGCGGTCGCCGCCGCTGCTGCAGCGGTGGCTGTCGGCCTTGAGCTCGACCAGGTCGCCACTGCGCTTGCTGCGGCCGGTCCGCGATCCCGCTGGCGGATGGAGCTGCACGACCGATCAGATGGCGTCACCGTGATCAACGACGCCTACAACGCCAACCCCGAGTCGATGCGTGCCGCGCTGACGACCTTGGCTGAGCTGGGCCGAGCGGGTCGGCACACCTGGGCCGTGCTTGGAGACATGCTCGAGTTGGGGGAGACGGCAGCCGAGGAGCACGCTGCGATCGGCCGGTTCGCAGCACAGAGCGGGGTCGAGCACCTGGTGGCGATTGGTGAGTACGCAACGCAGATCACCAGCGCCGCCGTCGCCGCCGGTTTGCCGTCCACGCGAGCGGTCCCCGTGGCGGACAAGGCTGCTGCGGTTGCTGTCGTCACAAGTGATCTTGGTCCTGGTGACGTTGTCTTGGTCAAGGCATCCCGTGGCCTAGCCTTGGACACCGTGGCTGACGAGATCCTTGCTGCCGTCGGCCCACCGAGTCACCAGGATGCCGTGTGAAGGCCATTGTCTTCGCCGGCTGCCTCGCACTCCTCGGCACCCTGCTCGGCACCCGGCTGGCCATCCTCGTCCTGGTCAAGAAGGGCTATGGGCAGCTGATCCGCGACGACGGCCCCACGTCACACCACGTAAAGCGCGGAACTCCCACCATGGGTGGCCTGGTCATCATTGCCGCCGTATTGATCGCCTACTTCGGCAGCCATTTGATCACGTTCTCAGCACCTTCTGCGTCGGCATTGCTGGTGCTCTTCCTCTTCACCGGCTTAGGTGTGGTCGGGTTTCTCGATGACTACGTCAAGATCAGCAAACAGCGCTCGCTCGGCCTGCGTAGCAAGGCCAAGATCGGCGGTCAGTCGATCGTCGCCATTGTGTTCGCGGTCGCGTCGCTGCAGTTCCCCGATGAGCGGGGCATTACCCCTGCCTCACCGGCGATCTCCTTCCTGCGGGACATCGAATGGCTGCAATTGCCGCTCATTCTGGTGATCATCTGGGTCATGCTGCTGATCGCGGCCGCCAGTAATGGGGTCAACCTCACTGATGGGCTCGATGGTCTCGCCTCCGGTGCCTGCGTCATGATCTTCGGCGCCTATACGCTGGTCAACATCTGGCAGTACAACCAGTCCTGTGCCTACACCGCATCCGCCGGGCCGAAGTGCTATGAGGTGCGTGATCCCTACGACCTGGCGGTTGTGGCGGCTGCGCTCGCCGGAGCCTGCTTCGGCTTCCTGTGGTGGAACGCCGAACCCGCAAAGATCTTCATGGGCGATACCGGCTCGTTGTCTCTTGGCGGTGCGCTTGCCGGCATGGCGATTTTTACTCGAACCGAACTGCTCCTGGTGATCTTGGGTGGCCTGCTGGTCATTGAGGTGATGTCAGTGATCCTCCAGGTCGGCTTCTTCAAGATGACCCGTGGCCGACGGTTGTTCAAGATGTCGCCTATCCACCATCACTTCGAGCTGCTGAACTGGGCCCAAGTGACGATCGTGATGCGCTTTTGGATCATTGCCGGCCTGTGCGTTGCCGCTGGCCTAGGCATCTTCTATGCAGAGTGGGTGGCCGGCACATGAGCCCGGCATGGTTGGCACATGCTGATAGCCGATCACCGTGGCGCGAGGTGCACGTTGTGGTGGCAGGCATTGGTGTTTCTGGTTTCGCGGCTGCCGACGGGCTACTCCATTTCGGCGCGCGCGTGACGGCTCTGGACGACGTGCTCGACGACCTGACCTCCGATAAGGGCAAGCTGCTGGAAGTGCTCGGCGGCTCGGTCCGGCTGGGACCGGGTTCCACCGCGACTCTTCCTGACGATGCCGACCTGGTGATCGCGACCGGCTGGCCGGCCAGTTCACCGCTGCTCCTGCAGGCCGCCGCGCGTGGGGTGCCCATCTGGAGCGAGGTGGAGCTGGCCTGGCGGCTCAGCCGGCCCGACAAGATCACGCCTTGGCTCGGGATCACCGGCACGAACGGCAAAACCACGACCACCCAGATGCTGGAGTCAATCCTGACCGCTGCCGGACTGAGGACGGCCGCAGTGGGCAACATTGGCCGCCCCATCATGGAGATCGTGCTGGACCCGCAACCGTATGACGTGCTTGCGGTCGAACTCTCCAGTCACCAGCTGCACAGGTCCAACTCGCTGGCCTTGCACTCGGCGGCTGTCCTCAACGTGCAGCCCGATCACCTGGAATGGCACGGCTCGTACGCCGCCTATCGCGACGCCAAGGCCAGGATCTACGCCGGCGTCCAAGCCAGCTGCGTCTACAACGTCGCCGACCCGGTCACCGAGCAGATGGTCGAGCAGGCCGAGGTGGTCGAGGGCGCTCGAGCGATCGGTTTCACGTTGGGAACACCGGGACTCTCGATGCTCGGCGTGGTCGATGACTTGCTGGTTGATCGGGCGTTCATCGAGCAGCGTCGCGACTCGGCGCTGGAGCTCGCCAAGGTCAGCGACGTCAGTCCCGCCGCGCCGCACAATGTGGCCAACGCGCTGGCGGCTGCCGCCCTGGCTCGCTCGTACGGCGTGCCCGCGACAGCGGTCCGCAAAGGATTGCAAACGGTCAAGGTCGGCCCGCACAAGATCCAGACCGTGCTGGAACGCCATGGGGTCTCCTGGGTGGATGATTCGAAGGCGACCAACCCTCACGCCGCCGATGCCGCGCTGAGCGCTTTTAGCTCTGTGGTGTGGATCGCCGGAGGTCAGGCCAAAGGCACCACCTTCGACGAGTTGGTCACCGCCCATCGGAGGAGGTTGCGCGGTGCGGTACTGCTCGGGACAGACCGGGAGATCATCGCGCAAGCCCTCGCTCGACACGCGCCTGAAGTCCCCACACAAATCATCGAGGGAGTCGACACTAGAGCAATGGCACAAGCCGTTGCGGCGGCCGCTTCCCTGGCCAGACCTGGTGATGCTGTCCTGCTCGCGCCGGGGTGCGCCAGCAAGGACATGTTCACCGACTACGCCGCCCGCGGGGATGCCTTCGCAGCCGCGGTGCGCGCGCTCGCAGAGGAGTGACGGTCAGTGGCGACCCTGACCCCGCAGGGCGAGACCGCGTCCAGCCACCGAGCTGGCTCGGTTCGCCATTCCCGGACCGCCCACACCCGGCGCCCACGGTCGGCTCTCGAGATACTGCACTGGCTCCGCTCGATGCTGGATCGGCCGCTGACCAGCTATCACCTGGTGCTCGGCTCTGTCGCACTGCTGGTCATCGTTGGGTTGATGATGGTGCTCTCGGCATCCAGCGTGAATGCCTATCTCACGGTCGGTGACTCCTACTTCTACGTGAAGCGCCAGCTGATCTTCCTCACTGTTGGCGTATTGGGCGCATTCGCGATCATGAAGCTGCCGCCGTCGACACTGCGGCTGCTGAGCTGGTTCGGGGTGGCACTCGGCGCCATCTTGTTGATCTTGACCTATACGCCGCTCGGCATCTCGGTGAACGGTAATCGCAACTGGCTCTACCTCGGCTCCTCGCTGTTCTCCGTCCAGCCGGCGGAGTTCGCGAAACTGGCCATGATCGTTTGGGGAGCTGACGTGCTGGCCCGCAAGTATCGCTTGCTCGACCAGCCGAAGCACCTGCTCGTGCCGTTCCTGCCGGTGAGCGCCGTACTGATCTTGCTCGTGCTCTTCCAAGGCGACGCGGGAACGGCGGTGGTGATGGCGGCCATCGCTGCGGCCATGCTGTGGGTTGTCGGCGCTCCATGGCGAGTACTCGCGGCCTTGGCGTCCGCCGGGTTGGCGGGTGTGATCGCGATCTTCGTCACCTCGCCGGTGCGCATGCGCCGTCTCGCTGCCTTTCTGGACCCGACCCTTGATCTCAACGGGGCCAATGATCAGGCTAACGCCGGCATGTTCGCGATTGCGTCTGGCGGCTGGTGGGGGGTCGGTCTTGGCGCCAGCCGGCAGAAGTGGGGCAGCCTCCCGGAGGCGCACACCGACTTCATCTTCGCGGTGCTCGGCGAGGAGTTCGGCCTGTTCGGCAGCCTGGTCATCCTCGCCATGATCGGCATCTTGGGCTATGCCGGCATCCGGATCGCGACGCACGCCGACGATCTCTTCGTACGCTATACAGCGGGTGGCATCACGGCCTGGTTCATGGTGCAGGCGTTGATCAATCTGGCAGTCGTGCTGCGGCTGCTCCCGATCGCTGGAGTACCGCTGCCGCTGGTCTCCTATGGGGGCTCGGCGTTGGTTGCCAACTTGCTGGCAGTCGGCGTACTGCTCGCGTGCGCCCGCCGGGAACCCGAGGCGCGCAAGCTGCTGGCTAAGAAGGCAATCAGGCCCCGGCCGCGGATGACGACGGTGGTCGGCTCGCGGACGCGCTCGTGAACGAATCGGCTGCCGGTTCCGGCTCTGTGGTGCTCGCGGGCGGCGGGAGCGCCGGGCACACTTCGCCGTTGATCGCAACTGGCCTTGAGTTGCGGCGGCTGAGCCCAGGCGTGACGCTCACAGCGCTGGGTACCGCCCGCGGCCTGGAGACCACCGTTGTCCCAGCAGCCGGACTAGAGCTCGAGCTGATCCCTCCAGTACCAATGCCGCGGCGAGCGGGGAAAGACCTGGTGCTGCTGGGGCCGCGCCTCATTGAAGCGGTGAGGGCGACCGTACGACTGCTGCGGCGTACCCAGGCCGACGTGGTGCTCGGCTTCGGCGGCTATGTGTCCACTCCGGCCTATCTCGCTGCCCGTCGGCTGGGGGTACCGATTGTGATCCATGAACAAAACGTGCTTCCCGGTCTTGCCAACAGGCTGGCGGCCCGCCTCACCGGCCAGGTCTACACCTCGTTCCCGCAAACTGCGCTGCCGCATGCACGCTGCATCGGGCTGCCCATGCGGCGTGCCATAACCGACCTTGACAGAGCCGCTCTGCAGCGTGAGGCACGCATTGGCTTCGAATTGCACCCTGAGCTTCCGACGCTGCTCGTCAGCGGAGGCTCACAAGGTGCGATGCGCATCAATACTGCCGTTGCAGGTGCCTGGCCGGAGTTGCTGGCCCGCGGGATCCAGGTGCTTCATGTACTGGGTCCAAAGAACCTCACTCCTGGCATCGTGCGAAGCCTCGACGAGTGGACGGGAGCTGTCTACCAGCCGGTGGCTTACGTGGATGAGATGGAGCGGGCATACGCCGCAGCCGACCTGATGTTGGCTCGAAGCGGTGCCAGCACGGTGCTGGAGACGGCCGCGGTCGGGCTCCCGGCTGTGTTCGTGCCATATCCGCATGGAAACGGTGAACAGGCCCGCAACGCAGAGCTCGTTGTGAACGCTGGTGGCGGCATCATGCTGGCCGACAGCGACTGTACGTCCGCCTGGGTGGCCGAGGAGATTCCTGCTCTGTTTGCGCATCCGGACAGGCTTGCCGGAATGAGAAACGCGCTTGCCGGCGTTGCTCGCCTGGATGCAGCTACCGTGTTGGCGTCGCGAGTTCTGGAGGTGATCCGCTGATGGGTCTGATCACTCCTGTCGAGCTGCCGAGTTTGGACGAGCTGGGCGGGGTGCACTTCATCGCCATTGGCGGCTCCGGCATGAACGGGATTGCCGCGATGATGCTGGCCCAGGGCATCCCGGTGAGCGGCAGCGACCGGCAGGACTCGAAGTATCTGCGATCACTGGAAGCGCAAGGCGCCCGCGTCTACATCGGACACCGCGCCGAGCAGCTGGGCGATGCAACCACGGTCGTGGTGTCCTCAGCCATCCGGGAGGACAACCCAGAGCTTGCGGAGGCCCGACGCCGCGGCCTTCGGGTGCTCCATCGCAGTGCGGCGCTGGGTTCCCTGATGCTCGGCCGCCGTGGCATTGCAGTCGCGGGAACGCATGGCAAGACCACAACGACGGCGATGATCGCGCATGTATTGAGCGGCTGCGGCTTCGATCCCTCCTTTGTGATCGGAGGTGCACTCACCGGCACGGCCACCGGCGGGCATCTCGGCGGCGGCGACGTCATGATCGTCGAGGCCGACGAGAGCGACGGCACCTTCCTGCAATACCCGTGCGAGGTGGCGGTGGTGACCAACATCGATCCTGATCACCTCAGCAACTGGGGGAGTGCAGAAAACTACGCCGACGGTTTCCTGCGCTTCGCAACCGCCGCATCAGTACGGCTGCTGGTGACCAGTGCCGATGATCCGGGAGCTGTCGCGTTAACGAGGGAGGTACGGCGGCGGATCGCCGCCGGCTCGCCGGGGCCGGAGATTATGACCTTTGGCGCGTCCGACGAAGCCGACGTACAGATCATGGGCACCCGCCTCGCCGGCACCCAGTCAGCCTTCACGCTTGGCTGGGCCGGCCACGTTGGCCCAGTCGAGCTGTCAGTGCCGGGAGACTACAACGTGCTGAACGCCGCAGCGGCGTACGCGGTGGCCATCTGGCTCGGCGTAGACGAGGCCGACGTACGGCGAGAGCTGACCAGGTACCAGGGCACCTACCGGCGGTTCCAGCTGATTGGGGCTCCCAATAACATCCGGGTTTACGACGACTACGCCCATCACCCCACCGAGGTGCTCAACACGTTGATCGCGGCCCGTACCGGTGTCGGCGACGGCCGCGTCGTGGTCTGTTTCCAACCGCACCTCTACACCCGCACTCGAGACTTCTGGCGCGAGCTCGCACGGGCTCTGGAGCAGGCCGACGAGGCAATCGTGATGGATGTCTGCGGTGACCGCGAGGATCCCATTCCCGGAATCGACGGGGCCCTGGTGGCCAATGCGGTGACGCCTGGCACGGCGCACGTGACGTACCAGCCTGTCTGGGATGAGGCGGCGCCAACCGTGGCCAGGATCGCTCGTCCCGGAGACCTGGTGATCACAGTCGGCTGTGGAGACGTCACCAAGGTGGCACCAAAGATCGTGGACGAGATTCAGCGCCTAACCGAGGCGGTGCGATGACCGCTCAGACTACGGTCCGCCGACGCACCAATAAGAACCGACGCACCAGTAAGAAGACGCAGCCGCGCAGCACCCACAGGGGCCGGAAGACACGCCGGAAGACACGCCGGTCGAGGCGCCGCAAGGTCTTGGCTTTCACCAGTATTGCGCTGGTGTTGGCGCTCCTCGGGGTCAGCGTATGGGGCGTTTACTTCTCCACAGCGCTGGTCACCAAGCGAGTGAGTGTGATCGGTACCCATGATCTAAGCCCGATGCAGGTGAGCTTTGCCGCGCAGATCCCTCTCGGCGTGCCACTGGCTCGTCAGGATCTGGACGCGATTGCTGCGCGCACGACCACGCTGCCCCCGGTTGAGTCCGCGGCCATCACACGCGACTGGCCGAGCACGATCAGGATTACGGTCGTCGAGCGTAGGCCGGTCCTGGCGATCCGGCAGCCGAACGGTTTTGTCGTGGTCGACAAGTCCGGGATCGCCTACGAGACGAAGCCGGTGCTGCCACGGGGGGTTTCGCTCGCGGAGGTCAATCCCGGAGACGCACCGCTGCTCAGCGAGGTAGCCATCGTTGCGACTGCGCTGCCGAAGAAGCTTCGCGGAATAGTTGATCGGATTACGGCCAACAATCGCGACAACATCGTGCTGGTCCTGGAGTCCGGGCGGACAGTGACCTGGGGAAGTTCATCGGATTCGGCACTGAAGGCTCAGGTCGTTACGGCACTGCACAAGCGGAAGCCGAAGTCCTCCATCGACGTTTCCAGCCCCCACAATCCCGCTGTTCAGTAGCTCCTTTGGTGTGGCCCTTCGGTCCTCGATGAACTGCTCTTCCGCTGTACTTGGCGTGATGCCGGATACAGGGTGAACAACCCCGGAACGGCTTTGGGCGCTCGCCACAGAGGCGAAGACATCGAACGACTCAGAGCTTCAACGTCTACTTGAGCTATAGCAATTCGACATGAATTGGTGATCTTGGCGTGTCACGGGGCATCACCTGAGGGGCATCTCGTAGCCTCATTTGAAACCGCGCCGCTTCCCACCGTGGGCAACTTAATTGTTGACTTCAGGTTGAGACTTGGTGCGCTACCCGTCCGCAGACATGAAGGAAGAGGCGGAACCGTGGTTTCTGCATCACAGAACTACTTGGCGATCATCAAAGTCGTAGGCGTCGGCGGCGGCGGCGTCAACGCGGTCAACCGGATGATCGAAGCCGGGCTTCGCGGTGTCGAGTTCATTGCAGTGAACACTGACGCCCAGGCGTTGCTGATGAGCGATGCCGACGTCAAGCTGGACATCGGCCGCGATCTCACTCGCGGTCTTGGGGCCGGCGCCGATCCGGACAAGGGCCGCCAAGCGGCCGAGGATCACGCCCAAGACATCGAGGACGCGCTCAAGGGCGCCGACATGGTGTTCGTGACGGCTGGCGAGGGCGGCGGTACTGGCACCGGCGGCGCACCAGTGGTCGCCCGTATCGCCCGCGCATTGGGTGCCCTCACGATCGGCGTGGTCACCCGACCATTCTCATTCGAGGGAAAGCGTCGCGCCGTCCAGGCCGAGCAGGGGATCGTCAACCTCCGCGAAGAGGTCGACACCTTGATCGTGATCCCCAACGACAAGCTGCTTCAAATGATTGATCACCAGATCGCGATCCTGGACGCGTTCAAGCAGGCGGATCAGGTGCTGATGCAGGGCGTCTCTGGTATCACCGATCTGATCACGACCCCCGGCCTGATCAATCTCGACTTCGCAGATGTGAAGTCCATCATGTCGAACGCCGGCTCAGCGCTGATGGGCATTGGATCGGCGCGCGGCGAGGACCGGGCTCGTGCGGCCGCGGAGATGGCGGTGTCGTCGCCATTGCTGGAGGCCAGCATCGAAGGCGCCCATGGCGTCCTACTCTCCATCGCCGGTGGCTCGGACCTCGGTTTGTTTGAGGTCTCGGCTGCCGCCAACCTGATCCAGGGTGCCGCGCACGAAGAGGCGAACATCATCTTCGGGACTGTCATCGATGACGCACTCGGTGACGAGGTGAAGGTGACCGTCATTGCTGCGGGCTTTGAGGGTGGTCAGCCGCCGCGCCGCCAGCCAGCCGTCAACCGGGCTGCCGAACTGCGGAACAACCATGCGCGCCCGACTCCGACACCTCCCGAGCCGGCACCTGTGAGTGTGGCGTCAAACAACTCGCTCAATCATGCGACGTCCGCTGAGAATTTCCCCCCGGCCCCGTCGCCGGCTCCCGCACCAGCACCATTCGCTCCGACTCCAGTGACGGTGCCGAGGGGTCCGGTATTCGACGATGATCTCGACATCCCTGACTTCCTGAAGTAACGCGTGTCGGGCCTGATCATCAAGATGCCGAACGGTAATCTCGGCACCAGACAGCGCGCTGACTGTGGCGCAGGTGTGTCACCGGATTCGAGGCGGATGAGATGGCGGAACGACTGAAGCGCGCAGCAGCCTGGCTGGGCCTCGTCACCGACGATCGGTACGCGGACTATGACGATGCTGGCGACTTTGAAGACTTGACCGACGGCGACAGCGCAGACGAATCGCTCGGCACACTAGACAGGCCGGCTACGGTGACCCCCCTCGAAAGCCGCCGTCCGGCCTCGGTGGCAGCGGCCGCCGGACCGACTCTTGCTCCTCACCCACGGACGGCCGATATGTCTCGGATCATGACTGTTCATCCCCGCACATATAACGAAGCGCGCATCGTCGGCGAGCACTTCCGCGACGGCGTGCCGGTCATCATGAACCTGTCCGACATGGAGGATGTCGACGCCAAGCGGCTGGTCGATTTCGCCGCTGGTCTCATCTTTGGTCTCCGTGGCAGTATCGAACGCGTCACCAGCAAGGTGTTCCTGCTCTCGCCGCACGACGTCACCGTGCCGGCGGAAGACAAGGAGCGGATTGCGGGCGGGTTCTTCAACCAGAGCTAGCTGAGGACTCCGCCCGACTGGTCTCTGCGCCTAGGCTGGTGCCACGCCTAGAACACCGAAGCAAAGAGACAGGCCTCAACCGTGGTTTTCGTGGGACTCATCATCAACTGGATCCTGTGGATCTTCCTGCTGATCCTGTTCGCGCGCATGATTTTGTCGTGGGTCCCGGTGCTCGTCCGTGACTGGGAACCAAGAGGACCCATGCTGGTCTTCGCTGAAATCATCTACTCGATTACCGACCCGCCGCTCCGCCTGCTTCGCAAGGTGCTCAAACCGGTCAGGGTTGGCAACATGATGCTCGATTTGGCCTTCATCGGCCTAGCCATCCTGGTCAGCATCTTGATGCAGGTAAATCGCAGCGTTTTCTTCTAAATTTTGACCGTCGGCGGTAACTTTCCCCGCTGGCAGCCGATCGTGGATGACTTCATGGGCTCGGCTGTACACCAAGACCAAATTGGGTACGGTAGGGCGCGTGAGGTCGCGGCCCCACCCCAAAGTCCCACCTAGATACCGAGGTGCACGATGACGCTTACGCTCGACGACGTTCGCAACAAGCGGTTCCGGATGGCCCGCAAGTCTGGCTACGAGGTCTTGGAAGTTGACGAGTTCGTCGACGAGGTCGAGGAAAGCTTCGCGCAGCTCCTCGAGGAGAACCTGAACCTGAAGAAGCAGGTCGAGGCACTCAAGGCGGCACCGCCAGTCGCTGCCCCAACTCCTCACACGATGGCCCCGCCTCCCACAGTTCAGCCACCTGCACCTCGGCAACCTGCTCCGGCACAGCCTCCGATGTCCGGCACGATTGTGGTGACGACTGGGAAGGAAGCCAGCGCGGCCGTCGTGCGCCTTGTCGAGATGTCGACCGAACAGGCCGAGCGCCTGGTGGAGGAGGCCACCGAGGACGCCAACCGGATCCGCGAGGAAGCCAATCGGACCGCACACCAGCTCACCACGGATGCCCGTACGCGAGCCGAGCGAGTCGAGTCCGAGGCTCGAGTCAATGCGGAACGGCTCCAGGCTGATGCGCACAGTCGCGCCGAGAAGCTCGATCGGGAGATCGAAAGCCGGCGTGGTGAAATGTTCGGTGATCTGGAGAGGCAGCGGGACGACCTCACGGCAGCCGTCTCGTCGCTTCGCAACTTCGAAACGGCGTACCGCACGAATCTCACCACCCACTTGCGCAGGCAGATCGAGACACTGGAGTCCGGCCGAGCTGAGCCGGTCGATGTGCCGGACGTGGTACGTGACCTCAAGCCAGGCGAGAACAATTCAAATGGCACTGCCGGTCAGCAGGGCGAGCATGGTGGAGTCGATCAGCCTCAGCGAGAAGATGCTTCAAGCTTCAGCGGCGGTGGTTCCAGCAACACCCCGCGTCTCGACGCTCTTCTAGGGGATCAACGCTGAGCTGGTTGCAGCATTGATCAAATCACAGGGCCCGCTACGGCGGGCCCTGTGACGTTGTGCCAGACCACGGTTGGAAATTCAGCGAGAAATCAGCGCGGGTCGTTGAAGAAAGTGCTTTTGCGGCCTAATGTCTCTCCGTCACTTCACCGTTCCAGCCGTGTACCAAGAAATGGGGAGCCCATGACCACCGCTAAATCCAGTGCTGCGGCTACCCCAGCAGCCGAGAATGGCGGTCGCACCACCACGAGTCGGAAGGCCTCAACCAAGGCCCCACCAACGGTGCATGCGGTACCAGTCGAACATCAAGACAAGCCTGGGAAACCGATGAATCCGAAGTCGCTGCCGGTCCGCCCCGGCGAAGATCCCTGGACGAAAGCTGAGCTCAATGAGGTGAAGCAGGCGCTGACCGATGACATTGCCCGCTTCGAGAGCCAGATCGAGATTTCCACTGCTGAGCTCGTGGGACTGCTCCGTGACGGCAGTGAGGGCGCCGGACGGGATCCAGCTGATGTTGGTTCGGCAAATTTCGAGCGGGATGCCGAGATGTCGTTGGCCAACAATGCCCGGGAAATGCTTGAGCAATCCCGCCTCGCGCTTCGACATATTGAGCTCGGCACGTATGGCAGCTGTGACAACTGTGGGCAGCCGATCGGCAAAGGCCGGTTGCAAGCGTTCCCCCGCGCCACCCTGTGTGTCACCTGCAAGCAGCGCGAGGAACGGCGATAAGCCCAGTCGGGGGTGCTCGCCCGATCGAGCGACGAAGATGGCGGCTTCTCGTCGCTGTCGTCGCTGTTGCCGGGCTGACAGCTGATCTCGTCACCAAGATCATCGCGGTGACTCACCTAGAGCCGCTTGCTCCGGTTCGGCTCTTGGGTGGGCTGCTCACCCTGCGGCTCATTCGGAACCCTGGCGCTGCCTTCAGCCAGGGCCAGCGTTTTACCTACGTGTTCGCTATCGCGGCGATAGCAGTGTTGTCCTTCGTGATCATCAAGTTGGTGCCGCGGATCGGCCACCCGGCCTGGGCCGTGGCCATCGGGCTGTTGTGTGCTGGTGTCGCAGGAAACCTGACCGACCGGCTATTCCGTCCCCCAGGGGTGCTCCGCGGCCACGTGATCGACTTTCTGGAGTTGCCCTACTGGCCAGTCTTCAACGTCGCCGACATGTGCATCACCGCAGCCGCCATCATGATCATGTTCTTGTCGGTGGTGAGAGGAATCGCCATCACTGGCCAGCGCCACGTGCGGGCCGGGCATCGCGGTACCGGGGACGGCGATGATCATGATCGGAGCCGGATCGCTCGTGGCTGAGCGAAAGGTCATGCTCGTCCCGGAGGGATTGAACGGCGAGCGGGTTGACGCCGCTGTGGCGCGCATGCTGGGACTGCCGCGGAGTCGAGTTGCGGAAATGATCGGGACAGGGCACGTGCTGCTGGACGGGGCCTCGATCAACAAGTCGGATCGGGTCAGCGTGGGGTCGATGCTCGAGGTGGAGCTCGCCGATCAGCCGCGGCTGGCGACTGTCCGGCCGGAGCAAGTCGAAGGCGTTGTCATCGTGTACGACGACGACGACATCGTGGTGATCGACAAGCCGGTCGGCGTTGCGGCGCATCCAAGCCTGGGCTGGAGCGGCCCCGACATTCTCAGTCACCTTGCCGGTGCCGGCTTCCGGATCTCCACGTCGGGCGTTTCCGAGCGGCGCGGCATCGTGCAACGGCTGGACGTGGGCACGTCCGGGCTGATGGTGGTCGCTAAGAGCGAGCTCGCGTACACGATCTTGAAACGAGCGTTCCGTTCGCGGAGCGTCGACAAGATCTACCACGCCCTGGTGCAAGGCCATCCAGATCCGTTTACTGGCACCATCGAGGCGCCAATCGGGCGGCACCCCGGAGCGGATTACAAGATGGCTGTCATGCATGGGGGCCGGCACAGTGTCACCCACTACACCACCGTGGAAGCTTTCGTCGCGGCGACCTTGCTCGAGATCAAATTGGAAACCGGCCGGACGCATCAGATCCGCGTTCACATGGCGGCGATCCGGCATCCCTGCATCGGCGATCCGGTCTATGGCGCGGACCCGGTCCTCGCTGCCAAGCTCGGTCTGGAGCGGCAGTGGTTGCACGCGGTCCGTCTCAGCTTCGTGCACCCGACTTCGGGCGAGCTGATGCAGTTCGAATCCCCCTACCCGCCTGATCTTCAGCACGCATTGGAGGTGGTCAGCGCGTGGTAGAACCAGTGCTTGGTTGGTCTCCCGCCTGACGCACAACTTCGCTAGGGTCAACTCCGTGCGTAGAGCCAAGATTGTGTGCACGCTCGGGCCAGCCTCCTCGACCCCTGAGCGTCTGGCGGAGATGGTCGCCGCAGGAATGGATGTCGCCCGGCTCAACATGAGTCATGGCGACTATGCCGACCACTTGAGGAACCTGCGTAGCGTCCGGGACGCTGCGGAAGGCGCCGGCCGCCCGGTCGGTGTGCTGGCCGACCTTCAGGGCCCAAAGATCCGGCTCGGCCGGTTCGCCAACGGCAAGGAAAGACTGCACGCCGGCGCAGTTTTCGCGATCACCATCGAGGACATCGAGGGCACAGTCGAGCGGTGCTCTACGACGTACAAGGGTTTGCCTGGGGACGTCCGGCCCGGAGACATGATCTTGATCGACGACGGTCGGATAGCCCTGCGCGCAACGGAGGTTACCGACACCGACGTGATCACTGAAGTGACGGTCGGTGGACCAGTCAGCAACAACAAAGGAATCAACCTTCCCGGAGTCGGTGTGAGCGTCCCGGCGATGAGTGAGAAAGACACCGAAGATCTGCGCTGGGCCCTTCGTAATGGCGTCGACATGGTGGCCCTGTCTTTTGTTCGCAGTGCCGAGGACATCAAGCCGGTGCACGAGATCATGGACTCCGAAGGTCGCCGGATCCCGGTGATCGCCAAGATGGAAAAGCCCCAGGCGGTTGAGAACCTGAGCGAGATCATCGATGCATTCGATGCATTCATGGTTGCGCGCGGCGATCTTGGTGTGGAACTGCCGCTGGAGGAAGTTCCGCTGGTCCAGAAGAGGATCGTCACAGCCGCGCGACGCTGGGCGAAGCCGGTGATCGTGGCCACTCAGATGCTGGAGTCCATGATCTCCTCCCCCCGTCCGACACGTGCCGAAGCGTCCGATGTTGCGAATGCGATCCTCGATGGCGCCGACGCCGTGATGCTGTCGGGAGAAACCAGCGTCGGCGAGTACCCAGTCCTGACGGTCGAGACCATGGCACGAATCGTGGAAAACACCGAGGCCCACGGCATGGACCAGATGCACGGCATCGACTGGGACCCGCATACCACCAGCGGTGTGATCACCAAGGCGGCCGAAGAGGTTGCCCAACGGATCGAGGCCAAGTTCTTGGTGACCTTTACGACCTCCGGTGACTCGGCCCGCCGCTTGACCCGACTTCGCTCGCGCATCCCGGTACTGGCATTCACCCCATCTGAGCAAACGCGCTCGGCATTGACCTTGAACTGGGGCGTCGAGACGTTCCTGGTCCCGATGGTCGGCCACACTGACGAGATGATCCTCGAGGTCGACAAGGCCCTCACCGAAAGCGGCCGCACCGTCGAGGGCGACCGTGTCGTCATCGTGGCCGGCTCACCGCCCGGGGTCGCCGGCCACACCAACATGATTCGCGTACGCCGCATCGGCGCGCCGCTTTAGGCGATCCCGCTCCGCATCAGTTACTTGCTCTCCGCCCATCTGCAGATAGTGCGGAGACCAAGTAACGCGACGCGGAGTTGATCAGAACAACGGCACTCTTGGGTCTGCCCACCCTCGGCCGTTATGAGTGGGCCGAAAGACACAGGCCTCGACTCCCCATCCGGCACAGCGCATGAAAGGAGCGTGAGGGTCCCGGCAGCGCGCCGCGAAACCTAAGATGCTTGAAACCCGAGCGACGCAAAGGTCTGAACTCGAAGCGAACTCGACCGCGACGTTTCTCGGCGCGCTGCCGGGATCCTCACGCGGTAACAGTGGAAGACAAAAATGTGCCGGAGAGGGGAGTCGAACCCCTATGTCCTTTCGGACAGACGGGTTTGAGCCGTCCGCGTATACCATTCCGCCACCCCGGCCTGGGGCTCATGATCAAACCGGCCGGCTACCCTGCCGGCGGGCCCGATCATTCTGCCACAGCCGCAGTTGGACCAGTCGATCCAATGCAGCCCGCCTGCACCAAGCATCTGGCTAAAGTGTCCACGTGACTGTTGAGAACGACCAGATCCGGGCCGGCACCAAGACGCGAGTCGTGGTCGCCGAGGACGAGGTGCTGATCCGCCTCGATCTGGTCGAGATGCTCACCGAGGAGGGCTACGACGTAGTCGGCCAGGCCGGTGACGGAGAGGCGGCAGTCGCGCTGACCACCGATCTCAAGCCTGATCTGGTGGTCATGGACGTCAAAATGCCTAAGCTGGACGGGATCAGTGCGGCCGAGCAGATCGCCAGCGAGCGCCTCGCACCAGTGGTCATGCTTACGGCATTCAGCCAGCGGGAGCTTGTCGATCGCGCGAGTCAGGCAGGTGCCATGGCGTACGTGGTCAAGCCATTCAGCAAGGCCGACCTCGTTCCCGCGATCGAGATCGCCCGGGCCCGGTTCGCCGAGATTCAAGCGGTGGAAGCCGAGGTCAGCGATCTCACCGAACGGCTGGAGTCACGCAAGGTGGTGGAGCGTGCCAAGGGCTTGCTGCAAAGCGGTCTAGGGCTGAGCGAGCCGGAGGCTTTCAGGTGGATTCAGAAGACTGCGATGGATTTGCGGAAGTCGATGCGCGAAGTAGCGGAAGGAGTCATCGAGCACGGCTCAGTAGCAAAGAAAAAATAGAGTATTCGCATCTATGTGCTCTCAATCGCGTAACGAACCTGCTACAGGGCGCAAAGTTTGCATCGAACATGGCTCAGTCGTAGGTGTGGCGTCCTAGTGTTTGGTGCAAACGGAGGTGGGTTGCTCGATCATGTTGCCGAACGCTTGGCGATGCGCAAGGTCGTCATCGTGCAGACCACAGGCAGCCGCTGAGCCTTCCGGCTCGCCGAATCAAGGTCAAGTAGAAGATGCCAACGGGGACGGCAAATATGTGCAATGTGACAGATATGTCGTCCACATCCACTAGGTTCAGTACCCGGATGGCGAGCTAGGCTGCGGCCGTCCCACGCAACAACGGGAAGTCAGTGCGCTGTGCTGGCTTGCACATCTAGTCAGGAGGAATAGTGCGATATCGCTCAATTGTCCGCCTCGGAGTAGCCCTAGCCGCGAGCTCGCTTGTGCTAGCGGCCTGTGGCGGCGGGGGGGACCAGGCCACTGGTGGCGGTGCGTCCCCAAGTGGCGCGACGGAGGC